>NZ_JBFBBK010000015.1:126325-180652 GCF_040682635.1 Streptomyces sp. NPDC051133 | reverse complement strand
TCGAGGGCGGACTGTTCGGGCAGCCCGCGCGGCAGCAGGCTGTGCTGCAGGGTGACGGCCATGGTGTGTTCGCGGGTGTATCGGCGGGCGTTGTCGATGCACACCGCCGCCCGGGAGGCCAGCTCCTCGGCGAAGGACATGTCCTCCTCCTCGAACGGCGCGGAGTCCTTCGCGCGCCAGAAGTCCACCACTCCCAGCACCACGCCGCGGGCCCGCAGCGGCACCACGAGCAGGGAGTGGATGCCGTGGTCGAGGATGCGCCGGGCCTGCTCGGGGTGCTGGGCCCGCCAGCCGTCGGAGGCGCTCAGGTCTCCGACCAGGACCGGCCGCCCCTCGGTCATGGTCACGGAGACGGGGTGGGCCGGGACGAACCGGATCAGCTCGCCGACGGGGTGGAGAAGATCGTCCGCGTCCGGCCCGGCGACGGCGCTGCGGCGCAACTCGGTGGTCACGGCCGTCGCGCCGGGGGACTCCTCGCCGCGCAGGACCGGCTCCAGCAGTTCGACGGTGACGACGTCGGCGAACCGGGGCACCGCGACCTCGGCCAGTTCCCCGGCGGTGCGCTTCACATCCAGCGTGGTGCCGATCTGCAGTCCGGCGTCGTAGAGCAGCCGCAGCCGTTCGCGTGCCACGTCGGCCCGGCCGGTGAGGTCCCGGAGCTCGGTGCTGTCACGGAGCGTCACCACGCTTCCGACCGGTCCGTGCGGTGCGGTGAGCCGCTTGTTGACCGCGAGCAGCCTGCCCGCCGCCAGATGCACCTCGTCGGTGACCTGGCCGTCGGAGGCCAGCAGCCCGGCGAGGTCCTCCTCCAGCCCGAGATCCGTCACGTGCCGCCGCTCCGCGTCCGCCGGCAGGTCCAGCAGCCGCCGTGCCTCGTCGTTGGCCAGCAGCAGCCGCCCGTCACCGCCGACGATCAGCACTCCTTCCCGTACCGCGTGCAGCACCGCGTCGTGGTGCTCGTACATCCGGGTCATCTCGGCCGCCCCGAGGCCGTGGGTCTGGCGCCGCAACCGCCGGCTGACCAGGCCCGACCCGCCCGCCGCGACGGCGAGGGCCGCGGCGGCGCCGCCGAAGAGGACGGGCAGCTGCCGGTTCACCCGGTGCTGCACGGTCTCGACCGTGACGGGCACGGAGACGATGGCGATGACCGAGCCGTCGGGATCCCGGACGGGAACCGCCGAGATCACGGAGAGCCCCAGGGACCCCTTGAAGGTACTCGTGAACGGTCTGCCGCTCGCCGCCGCCGCGTAAGGGCCGATGACGTGTTTCCCGATCCGGCGCGGGTCGCTGTGCGTGAGGGTGACGCCGTCCAGCCCGTACACGATGATGGCGTCGACGCCCGCGGCCTTGCGGGCCGCCTCGGCGTGCGGCTGCAGCACCGCGCTCGGATCCGCGCTGTGCAGTGCCGCCACGGTCCCCGGGGCGTTCGCGAACGTCTGCGCGGTGGCGAGCGTCCGCTCGCGGGCGTCCGCCATGACGTCGCCTCGCGCCTGCACCACGAGCACCACCAGGGTGGCTCCGACGAGCAGCAGCACGACCGCCAGCTGCAGCAGGAAGACCTGACCGGCGAGGCTGTGCACGCTCAGCAGGGAGCCGGTCCGCCGCTCCTCTCCCCCCGGCCGGCGCCGGTCGGGCCGACGAGTCCTCCTGGGCGCACGAGGCTCGTCGCGCCCGGATCGACCCGAAACTGCACTCATATCCCCTTTGTATCGTTTCTGTCGCCTCCGGGCAGCCGACGCCGAGGGGCCCCGGGGAACGGCCACCCACCCCGCCACCCGATCGAGCGGGACAGCGTTTCGCGGGCCCCCGCGCCCCGCTCGCGGTCTACCCTCGGCCCGTGGGGCAGCCGGAGCAGCGCGCCGAGGGCGCGGGACCGTTCACCACCAGGCTCACCTGGCACCCTCCCGACGGTGGCACCGCCGTCTGGGAGTCCCGCCCCGCACGGCGCCGCGGAGTGCTCGCCGTCCGTCCGCCCGGTGCGGCGGCCGGCCGGCCCACCCGTGCGGACGCCGTGGCCGTCGCCCGGCTGCGCCGGCTCAACGCCGTCGCCGCCCTCGCCTTCGTCGTCGGTGGGCTGCTCTTCGCGGCCGGGGCGGCCGTCGCCCAGTTCGGCTCCGGTGACGCCACCGAGTGCGCCTCGATCTACTTCGTCGGCGGCCTGTTCTTCAACACCGGTGGCTATGTCTCGCTGCTCCAGGTGATCAACGCACCGCGGCACGTCGTCGGCGGCGAGGGCCGGCTGGTCACCCGCCCCTGGCGGTGGTGGAGCTACGAACCGGCGCGAGTGGACTGGCTGGGCACGTTCGTCCTCTTCGCGGGCACGCTCGTCTTCGCCGTCAACCTGCTGGACTCGTTCCTGAAGGGTCTGAGCGTGCAGCAGACCAACCGCCTGATCTGGGCGCCCGACGTGATCGGCTGTCTGCTCTTCCTGGTCTCCGGGCACTTGGGCCTCGCCGAGATCTGCCACGGCCGGCCGTGCGTCCGGGCACGCAGCCTGGGCTGGTGGATCGTGGCGGTGAACCAGGTCGGCTCGGTCCTGTTCATGGTCTCGGCTCTGGCCGCCTTCACCCGCCCCGCCACCGGTGACCTGGTCAGCACCGGCATCGCCAACTGGGGCACCCTCACCGGCGCCCTCTGCTTCTCGCTCGCGGGTCTCCTCCAGCTCCGTGAACACCCTTGAGGGCGCGCCGCGTCCCAGGGCGGCCGTCGTGGCCGGGCCCCGTGCGGCCCGGCCACCGGTGAGGCGTGGACGCGGCTACGGAGCCATCTCGTACGCGCCGGACAACGCCTCCACCCGCTGCCAGACCCGCCCGGTACGGGCGTCGTCGACGACCGGCCGCCGGATCGCGCCCAGCGCCCAGTCCTGCTGCTGCGAGGTCGCCGAGTCCTTGCCGTGCAGTTCGACGGCGTGCGCGGAGAAGTCCCGTACGAGGACGGCGAAGAGTTCGTCGAGCACGTCCTCGTCGAGTCCGGTCAGGGCTGCCTGCTCGAGGACGAGCTGCCCGTGCACGACGAGGGAGAAGAGCTGTCCGACCGCGAGGAGGAGGTCGAGGTCGCGGCTCTGTTCGGCGTCGGGGGCGGCTGCGGCGACGAACTCGCACAGCGCCTCGGCCTGTTCACGCAAGCGTGTCACGTTGGGCAGGTGCGCGTAGCCGTCGAAGGCGGGCCGCCAGTCGTGGAAGCGGACCGAGCCGAGGCCGCGGGCCGGGCCCTGCCGGAACAGGAAGTCGTCGTCGGCCGCGTCGAGGCGGGTGGGCACGCGGGGGTGGTCGACCGGGTCGAGGAGATGGGCGCGCATGAACTTGAGGATCAGCGCCAGGTTGACGTGGACCGTTCCCTCCAGCTTGGGCAGTCCGCGGATCTCCACGGCGGCCTGGCCGAAGTAGTTGTCCTTCTCGAAGCCCTTGGCCGCTATGACGTCCCACATGAGGTCGATGACCTTCTCCCCCTCCGTGGTCACCTTCATCTTCGTCATCGGGTTGAAGAGCAGGTAGCGGCGGTCGTCCGGGCCGGCGGAGCGGAAGTAGTCCACAGCGCGGTCGCTGAACAGCTTCATGCCGACGAGCCGGACGTAGGCGTCGGTCAGTTCGCGCCGCACGTGCGGGAAGCCGGTGACGGGGCGGCCGTAGAGGACGCGGTTGTGGGCGTGGGTGACGGCCTCGTACATCGCGTGCTCACAGATGCCGATCGAGGCGGTGCACAGGTTGAACTTGCCGACGTTGACGGTGTTGAGGGCGGCGTCGAAGGCGGCGCGACCGGTGTGCAGGACGTCCGCGGCCGCTACGGGATAGTCCTCCAGGCGGAACTCGCTGACGAACTTCGAGGAGTCGACGACGTTCTTGACCAGGTGATAGGCCGGGTGGCGGCTGTCGGCGGCGAAGAAGACGTAGCCGTCGGGGCCCTCGACGTCGGTGCGGCGGCCGAAGACGGAGACCAGTCCGGCGGTGTTGCCGTTGCCGATGTAGTACTTGGAGCCGCTGGCCCGGAAGCCGCCGTCGCCGTCGGGTTCGAGCAGCATGTCGGTCGAGTAGATGTCGGCGCCGTGCGCCTTCTCGGACAGGCCGAAGGCGAACACCTCTCCCTGGTCGAGGAGTTCGGCGGCCCGGGAGCGGGCGGCCGCGTTGTCGCTCTGCCAGACCGGGCCGAGGCCGAGGATCGTGACCTGCCAGGCGTACCAGTAGTCCAGGCCGTAGAAGCCCAGGATCTCGTTGAGCGCGGCGATCCGGGCGGTGTCCCACCGCTTGTCCGGTTCCCCCTCCCCCGCGGCGGACGACGGCGTCAGGAAGGTGGCGAACAGGTTCTCCTTCGCCGCGAAGGCGAGGAAGTCGCCGAGCCACGCGCGAGTCCGGTAGTCCTCGATCAGACGCCTCTTCCCGCGCTCCTCGAACCAGTCGACGGTGGCGCGGAGCAAGCGGCGCGTCTCGGGGTCGAAGTGTGCGGGGTCGTAGCTGCGCGGGTTGAACAGCAGCTGGTCAGCCATGGTGAGGGTGCCTTTCGGCTGGGGGACGGGTGGAGTCGGAACTGCGACGGCTGGACCGACGGGGCGGGAGATCTACGCAGCGGGCGGCGTCGGTCCGCGGCCGGGACCGAACCGGGCCAGCGTGGCGAGGACGTCGTCCAGCCAGTCGGTCATCATCCGCTCGTACGCGATTCCGCCGCGCAGTACGACGTGCTGGAGCTCCCGCTCGGCGTCGAGCGGTGCCTGCGGACCGGCCGGGTGCGCCGAGGACTCCGTGAAGTCCCGTGCCTCGCCTGCCAGATAGTGCGCCAGCCGGTCCCGGTGCGCCTGCCGGTGCCGCTCCACCTCGCGGATCAGGGCGGCCGGGTCGTCGAAGGCGGCGCCCCGGATCTTGACGGCCAGGTCGTGGCGGACGGTCTCCGGTTCGATCGGATCGTGCAACCAGGACGACAGCGCCGCCCGGCCGAGGTCGGCGACGCTGTACTCCTTCTTGTCGGGCCGGCCCTGCTGCGGGACGTCCCGGACGTCGACCCAGCCGTCGTTCTCCATGCGCTTGAGCACGCGGTAGATCTGCTGGTGGGTCGCGGTCCAGAAGTAGCCGATGGACCGTTCGAAGCGCCGTGCCAGCTCATAGCCGGATCCCGGCTTCTCCAGAAGCGACACCAAGATCGCGTGTTCGAGCGCCATGACGCCGATCCTGTTATGCAACTCGTTGCATAGCAAGCCCACCCGCCCCGATGCGACGCGGCTCACGCCCGGACGCCCGTTCCGGCTGCCCCGCGGATCGAGGACCGCGAGGCAGCCGGGGGCGCGACCGGTGGCTCAGTCCCGGACGACGAACGTCTTGGCCTCACCGGAGCGGCTGGAGCAGGACCGCTTCTCCTCGGCGGTCATCTTCCTGGACTTGACGACCACCGCGTTGTTCCGGCCGTCCGTCCCGTTCGGGGCCGGCCCGGTGACGACGTCGGGGACGAACCAGAAGTAGTGACCCCACTTCCGGTCGTCGTAGTGGGTCTGCCAGGTACCGGAGACGCGCTGCATCACCTGCGCACGCGAGATCCAGCCGACTTCACCGGGCTGCACCGTCATGTTGACGGAACTGGCCTCCGAGTGCGTGCTCGACCAGGTGTGGTTGTACGTCGCCGTCACGCTGACGTCGATGATTCCCGCTATCTTGCCGCCGGCGGTCACGGACACTCCGGCCGAGTCCGTGGAACCCACCGTGTCCGTCCAGGTCATCGACTGGGTGGCGGCCGAGGTGCTGCAGTTGTAGAGCGAGTCGGAGACCCGATGGAAGTCTCCGAGATACGCCTGGCCCAACCGCGGTTCGTCGAAGGTGCACTTCCCCGCACCCGAGTCGCAGTCGGCCAAGAGCTGTGCCCGGGTGGGCTGGTCGTCGGCCGAGGCCGGACCGGCCGTGCCCGCGACCACGCCCAGGGCTGCCGCCGCGAGCGCGACCAGCCGTCCGCCGTGGCGCATCCTGCCGTTGTTCACCATTCACGTGCCTTTCGCTGCGCATGAGGGGGGTCGGCGACCGCGGTGAACGTGACCCGGAAGTCACCGCGAGCACCGCCTGTTGCGGCCTGCCGGCCGCATCAACCGCCTTGTCTACACGACCAGTTGGTCAAATCCCAACTGCGGCGGGCCTTCCGCGCTCAGGCGGCCGACGGGTCGCTCTCGCTCGCGCCGGCGTGGCCGCTCACTCCTCCGTCGTGCAACAGCCCCCTGAACCGGCCGGGCCCGGGACCGCGTCGAGGCGGCAGTAGCAGGAAGCGTCGATCGGCACGTCCGCCAGCGCGAGGGCGATCTTCAGCTTCTGAGCCACGATCTGCGCCTCCCCCGCCCGGCCCAGCCGGACCAGACACTCGTGCAGCCCGTGCAGGGCCCAGACGTTGTCCGGGTGCTGCAGGGCGCGCGGAAGGGTGTCGTCGAGTCCCAGGTCCGCCCGGTAGACCGCCTCGGCCTCCGCGACCCGCCCCCGCTCCAGGAGCAGGGCGCCGTACGCGTGCCGGGTGGGCTGCATCCATCCCCACGGCTCGTCGTAGGGAAGGTGGTCGTCCAGGTCGATCGACCGCTCGAGCGCTGCGAAGGCAGCGTCGTGGTCGCCCCGGCGGTACGCGAGTTCACCGTCGAGCATCTGCGACGCGATCGCCAGGATGTCCGTACAGGTGTTGTTGAACAGCATGCGCGTCCCCGGCACCCGGGCGACCGCCTCGCCGAACAGCCGGCGTTCGGCCTCGGCGTCCGCGATCCGCCCGGTGGCCGCGAAGGCGACGCCTCGGGCGTAGTGCAGCATCGCCGTACTCACGCAGTGGAGTGCCGGGTCGGCGGGCATGGGCATCCGCAGGACGTCGCTCCAGCGGCCGAACCGGATCAGTACGTGGACCCGCATGGCGAGGAAGCCCTCCAGCCAGTCGGCCATGGGCGGGCTCTGTACGCGCAGCAGTTCCTCGGGGATGGACGCCTCCAGCCGGGCGGCGGCCCCCAGGGCGGTCCGGTACTGACCGAGGAACATCGCACCGTAGATCTTGAAGTGGTGGTTGTGCGACCGGTACAGCGTGTAGAAGTTCATGGCTCCGGCGCGCGCGTGGAACTTCTCGTCGGCGACGATCGCGTCGTCGTTGTCCGACACCACTCGACGGTAGTCGCCGCAGAGCACCTCGATGTGCGAGGGCATGTGCCGCAGGTGGCCGGCGTCGGGCACCAGGCCGCGCAGCCGGTCGGCGACGGTCAGGGCGGCCTCGGGCGTGGGGGACATCTCCATCAGGTGGATGTACATGTGCAGGATGCCGATGTGCCCCGCCCCGGCATCCGTCGCGAGCGCCCGGTCCAGGACGGCCTTGGCCTCCAGGGTGCGGGCTGCCTCGGCCGGCCGGCCGTCGCGCAGGTTCCACAGCCGCCAGGGAGTGAGGTTCATCAGCGCGTCGGCGTACAAAGTGGTGATGTCGAGATCGTCCCGGGCGAGTTCGTACACCGAGCGCATGCTGTCGGCGTACGGCGCGTTCCACACGGAACAGTCGTCGACGGCCTCCGTCTGCGGATAGCGGGCGCGCAGCGCTGCGATCAGGGCCCGTTCGACGGGCGAGGCCCCGGCTTGCGCCTTCTCGTGGGCGAGTTCCACGGCGGCGTGGGTACGTTCGACGGTGCGCGCGAGGTCCTGCTGGTCGAAGAAGTCCCACGGTTTGTTGTAGTTGGGGCCGAGTGCGTAGGCGATGCCCCAGTACGCCATGGCACAGCCGGGGTCGGCCGCCGCGGCGGCTTCGAAGCAGGAGACGGCTTCCTCGTGGTTGAAGCCGTACGTCCAGATCAGTCCGCGGTCGAACCAGAGCTGCGCCTCGGGCGAGGAGGTCGTCACGGGGCGGCTGTAGGTGCCGAGATCGTAGTAGTCCATGCATCGCCCCTCAATCACCCGACCGCCTAAGTGCCGGGAACCGGTCGCACTTGGTGCGCAAAGCGTGTGTGGAGCAGCGTAATGGATCAAGTCCTGACTTCATCGGCGATGGGCGACAGCCGGAGAGCGGCGGGCGCCACCCCGGTGCGCTCCGGCCGGCCCTGAGCGGCCCGGGGACGGGAGCGGTGGTTCAGACCGGGCTCGCGGGGTTCGGCGCCGTCGAGGACCGGGGCGGCCAGGCCTGCGCCGAGAGGATGCCGAGCACATAGGCCCGGGCGACCAGCGCCGGGCGGGTGGCGGCGTCGAGCAGGCCGCGCAGGCGGCTCAGGTGGTAGTCCAGCGTCTGCCGGGACAGCCGCAGCGTCCCCGCGATGTCCGCGTTGCTGTGCCCGGCCGCCAGCAGGGTGAGTATGCGGACCTGGGTGGCCGTCAGGTCCGGCCGGGCCTGGTGACGCAGGCCGAGGTGAGTGCCGACGGCCCACACGCCGGACACCCCGGGCGTCGTGCCGCACACGGCGCTCAGATGGATGCGGACCCGGCGCCGCCAGCCGTCCCGGTCGACGAGTACGGCACAGGCGCGGGCGCTCCGGCGCCGGCCGCTGATCAGGTCGTCCCAGATCCGGTGCAGGGCGCTTCGTTCGGGTGTCCTGGCGATCAGGGTGTCGGCCGGCAGGCCCATCAGGTCGGAGAGCCGGATGCGCAGGACGTCGGCGACCGCGGTGCCGGCCTCGCTGACCCGGCCGTCCGGGGTCAGGCGGACGCAGAGCAGTCCGCTGTGGTCGCGCAGGGTCCGTAAGTCGGCCTCGGCGCGCTGTCGCCGGTCGAGCGCCTGGGCGTGGTCGGTGACGTCGACGTAGATGCCCGCGACACAGCGGGCCGCGCCCCAGCGGACGGGGAAGCGGTAGCCCGCCGCGCGGCCCGGGAGACCGTCGCCGCGCCGGTAGGTGAGGGTGTGCCGCACCGGCCGGCCGCGCGTCAGGACCTCCTGGTCGAGGGCGAGGAAGCGGGCGATGTCACCGGCTTCGTCGACGTCGGCGAGGTGACGGCCGATCACGGTGTCGCGCGTGCGGCCGTACAGGTGGGCGTAGGCGTGGTTGGCCCACAGGTGACGGCCTGCGGCGTCGCGCACGAAGGCCGCGGCCGGAGCGAGGTCGGCGAACGTGGCGAACAGGTCGTCGTCCGGCCGGTCGGCCATCCCGATCGCCACTCCTCTGAGGAGGCGGTGGGTGGTGTGCCGGTCCCCGAACGCGGCGTCCCCGTCGTCGATCACGCCCAGGACGCCGTCGGCTTCCCACCGGGAGACGGACAGGGGCTCGAGCAACGCCTTGAGATCAACCTCGTTCACGTCCAACTCCTTCAACCCTGCACTACATCACTTTGGGTGATACCTCATGCGTATCCCGTGAGGGATGGGGCATGCGAGCGGGGCAGACGCTCCGGCTGCGGCCTCGGCGCGGCCGGCGCACAACCGCACCCCCCCGTCCGACGCGAACTGGCTTCAGCAGTAAGGCATTTGCCTGAGTGCTTCGGGAGTCTCGGTGTCCCGGACGCGTGCGGGTGCTGGTTCGCTTGGAGGGGGCGTGCGCAGTGGTCGATGTACCGACGCGGCCACCGGACCACACACTGGCGCGGCCCGGTGGCCGCCCGACGACGACAAAGGAGTTGGAGTCCCGTGAGCAAGGTGCTGTACGTGCATGCCAAGGGCGGTCCTCCGGTGGGCCATGCCCTGACGCGAGTGGCCGCGAGGTCCACGGTGCACCTGCTGGCCCTCAGTGAACTGCCCGCCCTCGTGGCTCATGACGCCGCGCGGCTGTGCGCGTCGGTCCGCACGCCCCTGGACACCCCCGGCGGCGACCTGGTCGACCTCATCACCGCCCGGGCTCGCGAGGTGGGGGCGGACGCCGTCCTCACCTTCTCGGAGTACGCGGTGGTCGCGGTCGCCGAGGCCTCGCGGCGGCTCGGGCTGAGGGGCGCCGGGCCCGCGGCCGCCCTGGCGCGTGACAAACGCCTGATGCGCGCCGCGTGGGAGCGCCGGGGCGTACCGCAACCGCGGTTCCGCGCCGTCACCAGTGCGGCCGAACTGGAGCGCGCGACCGTCGAGTTGTCATGCCCACTTCTATTAAAGGCGGCCTGGAGCGCCGGTTCGACCGCGCACCAGATCATCGAGCGGCCCACGGACGCGCCGGACGCCTGGCAGCGGTCGCGCGCGGTGATGGCCGAGTCCGCGCTGCTCGGCTTCGCGGAGCTCCATGTTCCCGGCGCCTCGGAGGACTTCATCGTCGAGGAGATCGTCGACGGATGCGCCGAGGAGTGGTTCGACGGCCCCGGCTGGGGTGACTACGTCAGCGTCGAGGGCGTCGTCGTCGACGGAGAGTTCCGTCCCGTCTGCCTGAGCGGCCGGATGCCGACGGTGGCGCCCTTCACCGAGCGCGCCGGCATCACCCCGGCCGCCGTGGGGAGCACGGCCCAGCACGCCATCGTGGACCTCGCCCGGCACGCCGTGGATGCCCTGGGGCTGGAGAACTGCGGTACCCACACCGAGATCAAGCTGGGCACGGAAGGCCGTATGTGGGTCATCGAGACGGCCGCGCGGTTCGGCGGGGCGATGACGGTGCCGCAGATCGAGGAGGTCTTCGGCCTGGACCTGGTCGGCATGTTCACCGACCAGTTGCTCGGCGGCTCACCCACCTGGCCCGCACGGGCGTTGACGCCCGAGGACGCCTCGGGCGCGGCCGGATCGCTGGTGGTCCTCGCCGTGCAGGGCGACGGCACCCCTTGGCGCCGCCGCCATCGATGGGACGCCTCGGCGGTCGTCCGTTCGGCGCCGGTCGGCGCCGGCAGCACACTGTCCGTCGTCCGCGAGAGCTCTCTTCCGGACGGGGCCCCCGTGCCGGTCTACGAGCCGGCCGCCGGGGCCAACACCATGGCGGGCCTGTGCCTGCTGTCGGCGGACCGGCCGCAGTCCGTGGTGCGTGACTTCACCGCCCTGGTCGACGCGCTGCCGCGCATCCTGCCCACGGACGCCACCGAGGGGGCCCGGCCATGACCCACGCACCGCACAAGGCCTACGTCCCCGAAACGGCGGGCGACCGTACCGTCGTCGGCGCCAACCTCTCACTGCCGCTGTTCCGCACGCTCTCCGGCGTCCTCGCCGGACACCCGTATCTGAAGGTCGTGGTGGACAGGTCCGAGGACACCTGGCACCTGCTGGACACCCGGGTGCACCCCTTCCACGTCGACTACATCGCCACGCGCATCCTCGGCATGCGGATGGACGAACTCGACACGGACCTCGACGCGTTCAACGCCTCCGTGTACATGGCGCCCGACCGCCGCTTCCTGCTCGGGGTGCTGTCCCTGCACAGCGACGAGGACACCGACGGATCCGAGCGGCCCTTCCTGGTCCTGGAGACGACCGAGGCGGACACCATGCACGCCGCCCTGCTGGAGGAGTTCTACCACTACGTACGCACACGGGTGGACGGACGCCTCCCCCTGCTGCTGAAACCGGCGAACCACGGGCAGGAGCACGAACTCGCCTCGGTCGGTGAGGCACGCGTACCGCGCATCCTCAGCCAGGAGCTGTTCGGCAACCGGACCCGGACCTGCCTCAACCCGGGCGTGGCCGAGGGCCGGCTGCGCTACTTCCGCAACCCGGCGGAGTACCGCGCCGCCGCCCCACAGCTCGGGTGGGCGGACGTCGTCGCGATGGCCTGCCTGCCCGACGACGTGCCCCGGGTGGCGGGGTTCGTCAACACGGAGCCCACGACGCCGCTTTCGCACACCAACGTCCTGGCGTCGGGCTGGGGCATCCCGAACGCCATCGTCCGCGACCTGGACGCTCTGGTGCGGCGGGACGGACTGGACGGCGCATGGGTCCGCTACCGGGTGTCCGAGGACGCCATCACCCTGGAGCGGCTGTCCGACGCCCCGGCCCTGGACAGGCCGGTCTGGCACCAGCAGCGCATCCGCCTCGACGCACCCCTGCTGGACGAGGCACCGGTCATGGCGCTGCACCGGCTGCGGCGCGCCGACCGCGACAGCTACGGCACCAAGGCCGCCAACCTCGGCGAACTGCACCACGTCCTGGACAGCCGCACGGCGGACCTGACCTCGTTCTACGCACGCCCGCGCCCGCCACGGCCCGATCTGCTCACCCACCTGGCCCTGCGGCTCGGCGAGCCGGAGGCGCCGGTGGAGCGGCTGCGGGACGCGGCGGCCGAACGCGTGGCGGCCACCGTCCGGGCACCCGAGGGCGTGGCGCTCCCGTTCCGCCTGCACCATCTCTTCCTGACCTCGTCGGCCGCTCTGCAGCAGGGCATCGGCAAGCTGAAGATGGCGCTCGAACTCGAAGCGCTCGACGTGATCGACTCCCTCTGTCTGGACCTGCAGCGCCTGATGCACAGCACGCCGATCCCCGACGAGGTGGCACGGGCCGTCACCGGCGCGGCGCCGGGTCTGACGGCCGGCGGAGGTCGTCTCGTGGTGCGCTCGTCCTCCAACGCCGAGGACCTGCCCGGCTTCTCGGCGGCCGGGATCTACGACTCGGTGACCACCGTGCGCGGTGAGGAGCAGCTGCTGGACGCGGTGCGGCAGGTGTGGTCCTCGTTGCTGTCGCCACGGAGCGTACGTCTGCGGCACGAGGCCGGCATCGTGCTGGACGACACCTACATGGGAGTGATCATCCAGCGGTACGTGCCCGCCGGCCTCGGGGGTGTGCTGGTGACCTGCAATCCGACCCGGCGGGAGGACTTCCGCAACGTGTACGTCAACTGCACGGCCGGTTCGCCGGAGCGGGTGGTCGACGGCAAGGTCCTGCCCCACCAGTACCTGTACAACACGGTCGAGGGCGGCGGGCGCACCGTGGACGTCGGCTCGTCGGGTGCGGACCTCCCGTCGGACACCCGCACGTCACTGGGCGAACTGGCCCTGGTGGGGCGTCTGCTGCAGTCCCACTTCAGCGCGGACGACCCCGACGACGCGCTGGACATCGAGTGGCTCATGACCACCGAGGGGGCGTTCCACCTGGTCCAGGTCCGCCCGTACGCCCGGTGAGGCGCTCCATGACCGCTGTGTGGCGCCGCTCCGCCGACCCGGCCCTGACCCCGGCCGCCCGCCGCATCATCCGCCTCAACAACGGGTTCCAGCTGCTGTTCAACCTGCTGTGGTGGATGCCCGTGTTCTACGCCTACCAGCGTGCCGCGGGCCTGTCGGACGGCCAGATCTTCGGCATCCAGAGCATCTACTACGTCGCCTTCTGCCTGTTCGAGATACCCACGGGAGTCGTCGCCGACCGCGTCGGTGCCCGCAACTGCCTGCGCGCGGGCGCGGTGGTCATGACGGCGGCGAACATGGTGCCGGTGCTGACCCCCTCGTACACGGGCTTCCTCGTGCACTTCCTCGCGATCGCCGCCGGGCGCTCCCTGACCTCGGGCGCGGCGAGCGCCTGCCTGTACGACGGCCTGCACGCCGAGGGAGCGGACGCCCACTACCTCAGGGCGGAGGGAACGGCGCGTGCCCTCGGGCTCGCCGCCAAGGTCGTCTGCTGGCCGCTCGTCGGACCGCTGATGGCCGTGGCCCACCAGTCGCCGTACGTGCTCAGCGCGGCGAGCGCGGCGGGCTCTCTCGGCTGCGCCCTCGCCCTGCCCCGGATCGCCGCCGGCGACACGGGCGCGGGGGCGGGCACGCGGGGGCGGCGCAGGGGAACTCTGCTGCGGGACACGGGCGCCGCCCTGCGCACCCTTCGCTCATCCCCGTGGCTGGCCTTCCTCATGGTGCAGGGCGTGGCGGTCTTCACGCTGTCGCGGATCTGCCAGGTCAATCTGTTCCAGCCGGTGCTGCTCGAGCACGGCATCGCGGAGAGCGGCCACGGCACCGTCCTCGCGGCGATGACGGTCGCCGAGGCGGTGACCTCCGCCCGGCCCCAGTGGCTGAGCCGGCGGCTGTCGCCCGCGGTGTGGGTGTCCCTGCTGAGCGTCGCACTCGCCGCCGCACTCGCCGGCACCATTGCCGGCGGCCCCTGGGCCGTGGTCGGCCTGCTGTGCGCGTTCGCCGCGATCACCGGGTTCGCCTATCCGGTGCAGCGCAAGCTCATCAACGACGCCATCCCGAAGGGGGCCCCGCGTGCCACGCTGCTGTCGGTGGAGAGCATCGTGGACCGCGGTGTGTGTGCGCTGGCCGCGGTGGCCGCGGGCGCGTATCTGGCGGCGGGCCGGCTCGACGCGCTGCTGTGGCAGTCCGCCGCCGTCACCTGTGTGCTGATGCCGGTGCTTCATCTGGCCCTGCGCCGGGTGGCCCCGGGAGCCCCCGGGCGTGCGGCTCGTGGAGCACGCGGTGCGGGCACGGCCTCCGCCGCGGCGGGCACACGGCCGGAGGAGGAGCCCGTCGCGCTGCCCGTCGACGAGGGCGTGGCCCCGCATCCCTGATCCGGTGGGTGGCCGCTCCGGCACGGCTCGGGGCGGCAGCCGGGACGAGTCCCGGCTGCCGCCCCTGGCCTCCTGAGGGTCAGCTCACGTTGACCGCGGTCCAGGCCGCCTCGACCGTCTTGTACTCGGTGCTGGAGGCGCCGTAGAGGTCGGACGCCGCCTTGAGGGTGCCGGTGCGGGCGCCCTTGTAGTCGGTCGTCGAGGTGAAGTACGTGGTCAGCGCCTTGTACCAGATCTGCAGCGCCTTGTCGCGGCCGATGCCGGTGACCTTGGAGCCGTCCTTGGTGGGCGAGTCGTAGTTCACGCCGTTGACCGTCTTCGCGCCGCTGCCCTCGGACAGCAGGTAGAAGAAGTGGTTGGCGACACCGGACGAGTTGTGCACGTCCAGGCCGCCCACGCTGGAGGACCAGTAGTCGGCGGAGCCGCCGTCCTTGCTGGGCTTGTCCATGTAGCGCAGCGGCTTGCCGTCGCCGTTGATGTTGATCTTCTCACCGATGAGGTAGTCACCGGGATCGCTGGAGTTGTTGGCATAGAACTCCACGCCGGTGCCGAAGATGTCGGAGGTGGCCTCGTTCAGACCGCCGGACTCCCCGCTGTACTCCAGCCCCGCGGTGTTGGCGGTGACGCCGTGGCTCATCTCGTGGCCGGCCACGTCGAGCGCGGTCAGCGGGTCGTTGTTCCCGGAGCCGTCGCCGTACGTCATGCAGAAGCAGCCGTCGTCCCAGAACGCGTTCACGTACGAGTCGCCGTAGTGCACGCGGGAGTAGGCGCCGACACCGTCGTTCTTGATGCCGCTGCGGCCGAAGGTCTTCTTGTAGAAGTCCCAGGTCTCCTGCGCGCCGTAAGCGGCGTCCGCGGCGGCGGTCGCCGCGTTCGACACCGTTCCGTCGCCCCAGGTGTCGCCGGACTGGGAGAACAGCGTGCCCGTGCCGGACGTCTTGTGGTCGAGGTTGTACGTCTTGTGCCCACCACGAGAGGCGTCGGTGAGGGTGTACGACGAGCCTGACTGCGTCGTCGACAGGTCCACCTTGCCGCTGTAGTGGGTGTTGCCGACGCCGGTCTCGATGCCCTGGTACTGGAAGAGCTTCTT
Source organism: Streptomyces sp. NPDC051133 (assembly GCF_040682635.1). Lineage (NCBI taxonomy): Bacteria > Bacillati > Actinomycetota > Actinomycetes > Kitasatosporales > Streptomycetaceae > Streptomyces > Streptomyces sp. NPDC051133. The sequence goes on along the minus strand of NZ_JBFBBK010000015.1, from coordinate 165,287 downwards.
GCCGGTGGCCGCGTCGGTGATGACGTGCAGCCGGTTCGGGGTGCCGTCGTCCTGCAGGCCGCCGACGACCGTCTCGTAGGCGAGGACGGGCTTGCCGCTCACCGCCCAGACGACCTTGCGCGGAGCCTGGTCCGCGGCCGTCTTCGCCGATCCCGCCGCCTTGGCCAGGCCCACGGCCTGCTTCTCCGCCGTGGCGGCGGCGATCTGCGGCTTGAGCGACGCGAGCTTCAGCTGCTCCGTCGTCGCTCTGGTCACGCCCTCGGTCCTGCCGGACTCGGCGGTGTGGACGACCAGGTCGCCGCCGAGTACCGGCAGGCCCGCGTAGGTGCGCTCGTAGCGGGTGTGGACGGTGCCGTCGGCGTCCTTCACGACGTCCTTGACGACCAGCTTCTCCTCGGCGCCGAGGCCTATGCGCTGCGCGGTCTCGGCCGCGCCGGCCTGCGCCTTCTGTATCAGGCCCGTACGCGCGGCCGCCGACAGCGTGACCGGAGCCGCGGAACGGTGGGCCGCGCCCGTGGCGGCCTGAGCGGTGGCGGTGGTGATGAGCGTGGTGCTCAGAAGTGCCGTGGTGGCGGCGACGGCTGTGGCCGCGGCCAAAGCGGTGTGCCTGTGGCGTGTGTCGCGGGAGGTCACACAAGCTCCTTTTGTGGGGGGGTACGTCCGGCCGGTGTGGGGCCGACCGGGACGGTTGTGGATGTGGATGTGCTCGTGCGGCGGTGGGAGAGAGGCTTGCACGAATGACATGCCCATGTCATGGCACCCGGGATGGGCGCCGACGACAAAGCGCCAATCCGCGAACGAGGTCCGAGGCCGGATTCACGGCATGCCGACCGGACCCCCGCGGACGTCGCGTCCGCGCGGGCCGGCTCCTCCTCGCCGTCGGTGACCGAAACTCCGTCAGATCATCGGCACCGGACGCGGGAGGCGGGCGCGGGAGGCTCAGTCAGGGCCTGCGGCGGCTTCCGCTCCGCTCAGGGGCAGCGTGGTGGCAAGCAGGCCGAAAACGGCGGGGTACATGAAGTCTCCGTGAAGCGTGGGGGGTTGGAGATGCACACATGAGGCAACCTCAGTCCCGGCAGTATCCGCTACGCGCGTGGACCAGATATGACAACTCCCCCACCCGGCCTTCACCAGCGGTGCACAGGGACAGCCCTGGTACCGCCTCCCCCTGCGAGCCCCTGGGCCGCCCTTCCGCCACCCGACCTGGTGGCTACACGCATAGCCACCCCCCGAACTATGTAGCCCCACCACATGCGCCGGGAGCCTGGCGGAAGGGGCTGACATGTCGTGAGCCTTCAGAGCTGCCGTGGAGCCGGCCAGCAGCTCGTCAAGGTGGGACAGGAGGGTGGCCGCAGCCTCGCGGGCTTCACCAACGTCGTTTTGGTCGCATGCGTCTACGATTTCGGCGACGTCTGCGCGGATGAGCGACAGGGAGTCTCCCTGGATCAGCACGCTCGGAAAATCACGCGGGGCGGAAGACGGCCGATCGCGTCGTTCCCCGGGTCCGTGAACAGCTCAGCCCGGCGCTCGCCGAGCACGCCGAACGCGAGGCGTACCCTGAAGCCGTCGAACAAGCCCACGCCGACTTCGCCGCCCTCCAGGCCGGCGAACTCCCCGGATCCTGATGGCGGCCCAAGGGCAGCGCACCCTGTTCGGCGGCCGGCTCGACGAGGAACTGCGCAACGTCGAGGACCAGGTGGCCGCCACCGGCCGGGCCCGGCGGGCACAGGGTCCGGACGCCACGCCGCAGGACGCCACGCCCGACGAAGAGCGACCGGCCGCGTCACACTGAGAACAGGTGTGCCGACGAGACGAGGTAGTCGCGGATGAAGTTCGGAGTATCGACATTTGTCACCGACGAGGGCATTGGCCCCAAGGCGTTGGGACCCGCCCTGGAGGAGCGCGGATTCGACTCCCTGCTGCTGGCCGAGCACTCGCACATTCCGGTCAAGCGGGAGACCCCGTACCCGGGGGGTGGTGAGCTGCCACGGATCTACTACCGAACGCTCGACCCGTTCGTGGCGCTCGCCGCTGCCGCCTCGGTGACCCGTGACCTGCTCCTGGGCACCGGCATCGCTCTGGTGGTCCAGCGCGATCCCATCCACACCGCGAAGGAGGTCGCCTCCCTGGATCTGATCTCCGGAGGCCGGGCCGTGTTCGGGGTCGGAGCGGGCTGGAACCGCGAGGAGATGCGCGACCACGGGACGGATCCGGCCGTCCGCGGACGGCTCATGGACGAACGCATCCGCGCAATGATCGAGCTGTGGACCAAGGAGAAGGCCGAGTTCCACGGCGACTTCGTCGACTTCGACCCCGTCTACGCCTGGCCCAAGCCGGTCCAGAAGCCGCATCCGCCCATCTGGGTCGGCGGTGACAGCGAGCGCGCCTTCGAACGCGTCGCCGCGTACGGTGCGGCGTGGATGCCGAGCAGTCCGCCGCTCGAGAAGCTGGGCGAACGTATCGCGCGCATGCGGCGGACGGCCGGAGACCGCCCGTCCGTCGTGGTGTACGCGGGCCGGCACGACCAGAAGGCGCTCGACACCTACGCCGAACTCGGCGTCGAACGTGTCCTGTTGTATCTGCCTACCCTGCCGGAGAACGAGACGCTGCGCACCCTGGACGAACTGGCCGAGGCCACGTCCGGCCACCGGTGACAGCTCGCGGCTGCCGCTGGACAGGAGCTGACCGTGCCGGTCATGACCGAGGACGAGGCGCGCCGCCGGTTCACGACCGCGCGGGTGGCGCGCCTGGCGACGGTGGACGCGGGCCTGCGCCCGCATCTGGTGCCGGTCGTCTTCGCGGCCCAGGGTGAGGAGATCGTCACCGCCGTCGACTGGAAGCCGAAGAGATCGCAGCGACTGAAACGGCTGGACAACGTCGCGGCCCACCCGGCTGTCTGCCTCCTCGTCGACGCGTACGACGAGGACTGGGAGCGGCTGTGGTGGGTCCGCGCGGACGGTGACGCCCGCGTGCTGCCGCCCGGCACGCAGGGCGAGTATCCGGCGGCCGTCGCCGTGTTGCGGGAGAAGTACGCGCCCTACCGGCAGCGACCGCCGACCGGTCCGGCGCTCGTGATCGCCGTCCGCCGGTGGCACGGCTGGCGTGCCGCGTCGGGGGGTTGACCGTACGTCAAGCGGTGAGGGGCGGCCTGCCGAAGGCCACCCCTGACCACTCCGCGGCCCGCCACACTCCAGCCGCCGGGCGAAACCCACAGGTCAGACAGCGAAATCCTGCTGGTGTATCAGACCGCGTCCTCCATGGCGAGTTCGAGGAGCCGCTTGTAGCAGCAAAGGGCTGCGGCAAGTCCGAGAAAGGGCCCGGTCGGAACTCGAGGTACAAGGTGAACCCGACGCGGGCTGTTTCAAAGGGTCGAGGACCCCGTAGCACGCGGAGCGAGTACGGCCAGGAGGCGGCGGGTGATGTCACCGACGTCTCCGCAGCCGTCGATCTCGTGGAGGACGCCGGCCCTCCGGTAGCGCGCGAGCAGCGGTTGCGTCTGCCGCGTGTGGACCGCCAGGCGCGCCCGGGCGGTTTCGGTCGTGTCGTCGCCGCGCTGGACGAGGCGGTGCCCGCAGCTGTCGCACTGCCCGGGGGTGCGCGGTTTCCTGGTGTCGAGGTGGTAGCTGTTCCCGCAGCCGCCGCAGGTTCGGCGTCCGGTCAGGCGGCGCAGCAGCGTCTCATCGGGGGCGGTCAGGTGGAGAACCGCGGCAAGCCGTCGCCCATCACCGGCCATCGCGGTGTCGAGGGCCTCGGCCTGCGTGAGGGTGCGCGGAAAGCCGTCCAGCACGACGCCCGCCGCGCAGGACCGCTCGCGGATCTGGTCCAGGGCCATCTCGGTCACCAGCTCGTCCGGGACGAGGTCTCCGCGGCGCATGTGCGCGGCTGCGGAGGTGCCGAGCCGGGTGCCTTCCGCGACATGGCGGCGCAGGAGGTCTCCGGTGGACAGATGGGGGATGCCCAGAGCCTGCCGCAGCCGTGCGGCCTGTGTGCCCTTACCCGCGCCGGGCGGGCCGATGAGGAGGAGATCCATGAAGTGCCTTCCGTCGGTGCGTGCCGGTGTGCCCACCGTGCTCGGCGGCGTGCTGCGCGAGCAAGGACGGTCTGGCAGGTGGTGGGCCGGGTACGACGAACGGTCGCTCGAGCACGGCGAGCGGTCGGCCGCCGGCAGACAGCACCGTCCGCCCGGATCGCCTTTGGACGTCGGACGGCGGACGTCAGTCAGACGTCAGACAGACAGGCAGTCTTCATCACCCACGCCGGACCGGCTCCGCAGATTCGGGCACGTGCATCGCCAGCATGAGGTCCTCCGCGCCGACGGGAGGCCGCCCCAGCCGTGAGACGACGACCATCGCCGCGAAGGCCAGCGGCACCGACCAGGCAGCAGGTTGCCCCAGCAGGGCCCCGGGCCAGCCCGCAGGGGCAGCGCCCAGCGCGGAGGCCACCGCAGCGCCGGCGGCCGATACCCCGCCGACCACCATTCCGGCCCCGGCACCGGCTGCCGTCAGCCCCCGCCACCAGATACCGAGGAACAGCAGGGGGCAGAGCGTGGACGCGGAGATGGCGAAAGCCCAGCCGACCACGACGCTGATCTCCAGCGAGCCTGCGGGCAACGCCAGCAGCACTCCCACTGCGGCCCCCACCCCGACTGTCACCCGTAGATCGCGCAGTGAGCCGGTGAGCAGGTCATGGCCGATGCCTCCGGCGATCACCAGCAGCAGCCCGGACGAGGTGGCCAGGAAGGCCGCGTATGCGCCGGCCGCGACGACCGCAGACAGCGCGGCACCCCACGGCGGCCCCAGCACCGCCGCGGGCAGGACCAGGGCCACCGTGTCGGTGGGCCCGGTGAGGTACAGCTGTGGGACCGCAGTACGGCCCAGCAGCCCGTACACGGCCGGAGCGAGGTAGAAGAGGCCGAGCAGGGCCAGGGTGACCACCACCGCGCGGCGGGCAGCCCTGCCGTCCGGGCTGGTGTGCAGTCGTACGAGGATGTGCGGCAGGCCCGCCGTGCCCAGGACCGTGGCCACCAGGAGCGACCATGTCTGGAACAGCGGATGTGCGCCACCGGACAGGTGCAGGAGGGGCGTGCGCCAGTCCGCACCACCCAGTTCCGCGGCGCCGCGGACCTCGGGAACCGTGGCTCCTCGGGGGAAGCGCACTCGGGAGCCGTCCGCGACAGCGTGGCGTCCCGGCGCCCAGGTGGCCGTCCGGTCGTCGACGGTGACACTGGTCGAAGTGCGCACCTCGAGGGCCGCGGGTGTGCGGAACTCGACGGTGGTCGCCTGCCGGAACTGGGTACCCCCCTCCGGGTGGACGGCCGCAGACCGGCCCGCCGGCCCGACCGCGATGATCAGCGCCAGTGCGGGTACCGCCAGGAACAGCAGCTTCACGGCGTACTGGAAGGCCTGGACGTAGGTCGCAGCGCGCATGCCACCGAGCGCCACGGTGACGGCCACGACGGTCCCTGCGAGCAGCACCGCCGACGGGTACGGGACACCGACGAAGCGGGCCAGGATGCGGCCCGCGCCCTGGAACTGCGGCACCAGATAGGTCCAGCCGATGAGCAGCACGGCTGTCCCCGCCAGGCGCCGGGCGAGCGGCGAACCGAGCCGGTTCTCCACGAAGTCGGGCACGGTGTAGGCGCCGGAGCGCCGCAGCGGCGCCGCGACCGCGACCAGCAGCACCAGGAAACCGGCGGTGAAGCCCACCGGAAACCAGAACACACCCACACCGCTTTCCAGCACCAGGCCGGCGACGCCCAGGAAGGAGGCCAGGGAGAGGTACTCGCCCGCGATGGAGGCTCCGTTCAGCGCCGGAGACACGCTGCGCGCGGCGACCAGGAAGTCACCCGTGCTTCGCACCACCCGCACGCTGAACATCCCGATCCCCAGCGCGGCCAGCGCCACCAGGGAGATCAGGGCGATGATCATCGCGTCCGCTCCGCCCGCTCGGCACGGCGCAGCAGGACCAGTGCGGCGACCAGCAGCAACGGGTAGAGGAACACGCCGACCAACAGCCAGGACAGCGGAATGCCGGCCAGCCGGATCGTACCCAGCTGCGGCACGGTCGCGATCAGGAGCGGCAGGGCCAGCAACAGGGTGGCCAGTGTCAGCGCCGTGATGCCGGCGAGTCGGCGCTGCCGCAGGTAAGCGCGCCGGGCGGCACGTGCGTCGAACTCCGGCGGCAGGACCAGGTGCCGACCGGCCCCCGACCGTCTGGCCAGGGCCAGCCGGGTCTGGGGGCTCACCACCGCCACACGGCGTGGTCGGCTCATCGCCGCCCCCCGCCGGCCCGGCCCTCCTGGGCCGCGGCGAACAGCTCTTCCTTCAGCTGCCGGGCGTGGCGGCGGCTGACCGGGACGTCACCGCCCGCCGTATGCGCGACCAACTGGCCCACGGCATCGGTCCGCAGGTCCTCGACGGCCCGCAAGGAGAGCAGGAAGCCCCGGTGCACCCGCAGGAACCCGGCCGGGGCCCAGCTGCGTTCGAGTGTGGACAGTGACATGCGGACCAGGAACCGCCCGTCCCGGGTGTCCAGCCGCACATGGTCACCGTGCGCCTCCACGAAACGGACCTGCTCCCGCCGCACGTACCGGGTGCGACCCTGCGACTCCACCTTGAGCACGGCCAGGTCACCGGCCGGTCGGGGTGGTGCCGCGGCAGGGAGGACGGGGGCGGCGCGGGCCCGGCGGACCCGGTCGAGCGCCTGCCGTACCCGTCCGGCGGAGGCGGGCTTGAGGAGGTAGTCCACGGCTCCGATCCCGAAAGCGTCGACCGCGTGCTGCTGTGAGGCGGTGACGAAGACGACGGCCGGTGGCCGCGCCAGCCGGGAGAGCACCGCGGCCAGTTCCATGCCGTCCAGTCCGGGCATTCCGATGTCGAGGAAGGCCGCGTCGAGCTCGCGGTGCCGCAGCAGCTTGAGCGCGGACATCGCGTCGGGGGCCGCGGCCACCTCCCCCACACCGGGGGCGCAGCGCAGCAGGTGCACCAGTTCGTCGAGGCTGAGCGGCTCGTCCTCCACGACCAGTACGGACAGTTCCTGCGTCATCTCGTCGCCATCCCCGGAGAGGACAGCGGCACCCGGAAGGTGACGCGGGTGCCCGCGTCGGGCGCGGTCTCCACGACCAGCCCGTATTCCGGGCCGTACACGGTACGAAGCCGCTGGTCCACATTGGCGAGGCCGATCCCGGAGCGCTCGCGTCGCCCGGACAGCACCGCTTCCGCCAGTTCCGGGTCCATGCCCGCGCCGTCGTCCTCGACGGTGACGGTGCAGTCGGGACCCACGGCGGCGCCGGTGACGGTCACCGTCCCGCCGCCCGGCCGCGGCTCGATGCCGTGCCGGATCGCGTTCTCGACCAGCGGCTGAAGGGTGAGGAACGGCAGCGTCACCGGGAGTACCTCGGGGGCGACCCGTACCGAGGTCGACAGCCGGGAGCCGAAGCGGGCCCTTTCGAGCTGCAGGTACACCTCGATGGCGCGGAACTCCTCGGCGACGGTGGTGAAGTGTCCACGCCCGGAGAAGGCGTAGCGGGCGAGTTCGGAGAACTGCACCAGCAGATCCCGGGCTCGCTCCGGGTCGGAACGCACCAACGACGCGATCGCGGAGAGCGCGTTGTACAGGAAGTGCGGCGAGATCTGGGCGCGCAGCCGACTCAGCTCGGCCAGGGCGAGTTCTTCCCTGGCGAGGCCCAGGACGGCCCGCTCCAGGGCTTCGCCGAGCCAGTCCGCAAGCGCCTCCACCTGCTCGCCCACGACCTCGTCACCGGCCGCCACCAGCGCCCCCATGGGCTCCGCACCGGTGAGCAGCGGCGCGGCGACGGCGCTGCCGCCGCGCACCGGGCGGCCTCCGGTGAGCGCCCGTCCCGCCAGCTCGCGCACGTCCTCGCGAACGTTCCCGGCGGTGCCGAGCGGGCCGGACAGGTCGCACAGGACGACCCCGTCGGCGTCCAGGAGCTTGCGCGCCCGGCGTGCGACCCGGTCGGCGGCCCGCGGCGTGAGACCCTCCGCCAGCTCGCCGGCCATCCCACGGGCTGACCGCAGCACCGCGGCCACGTCGGCGCCGCCGGCTCTGAGCGGATGACGCCGACGCCTGATCCCGGCCGGGTGGACACCGATCACGTACTCACCGTACGTCCACGCGGCTCGCCGTGCCGTGCACCGCCCGGGCGGCCGTTCGTCGCGCCGCGGGGACCGCTCGTCGCGTCCGGAGCGCGGCCCGTCGCAGGGCCCTTCCGGCGGGGTGAATGCAGGCGCAAGGTCGGAACCAGGCATTCCGCCCAGGACCCCAGAGGACCGAACCGGCGGGGCCGCGACCACCCCCACGGAAAGAGGAGCAACACCGTGACGGACCGCACTCCGCATCCGTACTCGCTTTCGCAGAGCGACCGGCGAACGACAGCCGGAACCCTCCCCGCGCCGGCCGCCTTCCCACGACGTCCTCAGGTGGACACGGAGGCCCTTTACGCCCAGGCCGCCGCCGACCGGCTCGGCTTCTGGGCGGAACAGGCCCGCCACCTGTCCTGGACCAAGCCGTTCACCACCGTGCTGGACGACACCGAGGCCCCCTTCTACCGCTGGTTCACCGACGGCACGCTCAACGCCTCCGCCAATTGCCTCGACCGCCATGTGGCCGCCGGTCTCGGTGACCGGGTGGCCTACCACTGGCACGGCGAGGAGGGCGAGACCCGGACGATCACGTACGCGGGGCTGCTCGAGGAGGTGCAGCGGTTCGCGAACGCGCTCAAGGGACTCGGCGTCACCGCCGGCGATGTGGTCGGCATCCACCTGCCGATGATCCCCGAGGCCATCGTGGCGATGCTCGCCTGCGCGCGGATCGGCGCCGTCCACAACGTCGTCTTCGGCGGCTTCGCCGCGCAGGCGGTCGGCGAGCGGATGGCGGCCTGCAACGCCAAGGTCCTGGTCACCGTCGACGGCTCCCGCCGCAAGGGCCGGGTCACCGCGGTGAAGCAGGCCCTGGAGGAGGTCCTGGAGACCCTGCCCGACCTGGAACACGTCGTGGTCGTCGGCGCCGCCGAGGCGCCGTGCCCCATGCGGCCCGGCCGCGACAGCTGGTATGCCGACCTGTGCGCCGCGGCCGACCCGGAGTGCCCCGCCGTGCCGCTGCCGGCCGAGCACCCGCTGTTCATCCTCTACTCGTCGGGATCCACCGCCGCCCCCAAGGGCATCGTCCACACCACCGGTGGCTACCTGACCGGTGTCTCCTACACCCACCGGATCGTCTTCGACCTGGCCCCGGAACGGGACGTCTGGTTCTGCACCGCCGACATCGGCTGGATCACCGGCCACAGCTACCTGGTCTACGGCCCGCTGCTCAACGGCGTCACCTCGGTGCTCTTCGAGGGCGCGCCCGACCACCCTCACAAGGGCATCTGGTGGGAGCTGGTGGAGCGCTACGGCGTCACCCAGCTGTACACGGCTCCCACCGCCATCCGGGCGGCCATGAGCTGGGGCGAGGAGCTGCCGGGCCGCTACGACCTGTCGTCGCTGCGGCTGCTGGGCAGCTGCGGCGAGCCCATCAACCCCACGGCCTGGCACTGGTACCACCGGGTGATCGGCGGCGGCCGCTGTCCGATCGTGGACACCTGGTGGCAGACCGAGACCGGCGGCATCATGATCGCCCCGCTGCCGGGGGCCACCGAAGCCAAGCCGGGATCAGCCGCCCGTCCGCTTCCGGGCGTGTCCGCCGAACTCCTCGAGGCCGACGGCACCCCGGTCACCACCGGGACCGGACTCCTGGCTCTCACCGAGCCGTGGCCCAGCATGCTCCGCACCCTGTATGGGGACGACGAGCGATATCTCGACACCTACTTCTCCCGCTTCGGCAACGACACCTATCTGGTGGGCGACGCCGCCCGACTGGACGAGGACGGCTGCTTCTGGATCCTCGGCCGCACCGACGACGTGATCAACGTCTCCGGCCACCGGCTCTCCACCGCCGAGGTGGAGTCGACCGTCGCCGCGCACCCGGCCGTCGCCGACGTGGCCGTGGTCGCGATCCCGGACGCGCTGACCGGCCAGGCCGTGGTGGCGTTCGTGACGCCGACCGGCGGCCGCCCGGGCGACGCGGCGCTGGAGACCGAGCTACGCGAGCACATCGGGATCCGCATCGGCAAGCTGGCCCGTCCCAAGAGGATCGTCTGGGCCGGCGACCTGCCCAAGACGCGCTCCGGGAAGATCATGCGCCGCCTGCTGCGCGACCTGCTCACCGCCCAGGAGACGGGCGATGTGACGACGCTCGGCGAACCGGACGTGATGGCCGCCCTCAGCACCGCCGTGACGCACCCCACCCACTGACCGCACGAAACGAGAACTGACCCCCCATGCAGAAGCACACCGAGCACACCAAGCGCGGCATCGTCGTCCTGAGCGGTGTCCGCACCCCCATCGGCAAGTTCGGCGGCGCGCTCGCCGACGTCCCGCCGGCCGACCTGGCCACCCTGGTCACCCGCGAGGCGCTGGACCGCAGCGGTCTCGCCCCCGAGGACACCGGACACGTGGTCTTCGGCCACGTCATCCCCACCGAGCCGCGCGACCTCTACCTCGCCCGCGTGGCCGCCGTACAGGCCGGACTGCCGGTGTCGGTCCCGGCGATGAACGTCAACCGACTCTGCGGCAGCGGCCTGCAGGCCGTCGTCTCGGCCGCCCAGAGCATCGCACTGGGCGACTGCCAGGTCGCGGTGGGCGGCGGCGCCGAGGCGATGAGCCGCGGCCCCTACTGGCTCCCGCAGGCCCGCTGGGGCACCAGGATGGGGGACGGCCGGATGCTCGACGCCATGGTCGCGGCGCTCACCGACCCCTTCGACGGCGTCCACATGGGCATCACCGCCGAGAACGTCGCCGAGCGCTGGGAGGTCTCCCGCGAGGACCAGGACCAGTTGGCCCTCACCAGCCACCATCGGGCCGCCGCCGCGGCCGCCGAGGGCCGCTTCACCGACCAGATCGTCCCGGTCGAGGTCCCCACCCGCAAGGGCACGATCCAGGCCACCACCGACGAGCACACCCGCCCCGGCATCACCGAGGCCGACCTCGCCAAGCTGCGACCGGCCTTCAAACCCGACGGCACCGTCACCGCCGGAAACTCCTCGGGCATCAACGACGCTGCCGCAGCCGTCGTCCTCGCCGACGCGGCCGTCGCCGCCGAGCGCGGCCTGGAGCCGCTGGCCCGTCTAGTGGCCTACCGCCATGTAGGAGTCGAGCCGGCCTACATGGGCGTCGGACCGTCCCCCGCGATCAGCCTGCTGCTGGAGGACACCGGTCTGAAGGTCGACGACATCGACGTCTACGAGGTCAACGAGGCGTTCGCCGCCCAGGCCCTGGCCGTGACGCGCGAGCTCGGCCTGCCGCCCGAGCGCACCAACCCCAACGGCAGCGGCATCGGCCTCGGCCATCCGGTCGGCGCCACCGGAGCCGTCCTCACCGTCAAGGCCCTGCACGAACTGCGCCGCGTCGGCGGCCGCTACGCCGTGGTGTCGATGTGCATCGGCGGCGGCCAGGGCATCGCCGCACTGTTCGAACGTGAGGGAGGAGACCAGTGACCGCCACCGACAGCCCGTTCGGCGACTGGGCCCAGCAGCCGTTCCGCGACTGGTACGAGGCCATGGAGCAGCAGGCCGCCAAGACCACCGAGCAGCTCGTCTCGGGCGGCCCCTTCGCCGAACTGCTGGGCCTGACCGCGAGCAACTTCGCCGCCCTGACCCGCATCAGCGGCGAGACCTGCGACCTGATGCTGCGCAACATGCGCTTGGCGGGCCGGGCGGACATGACCCGGCTGGGCAGCCAACTCGCCCGCACCGAGGACAAGTTGGAACGCGTGCTGCAAGAGGTCGAGGACCTGCGCAACCAACTACCGGACCGTTCGCCCGGTGAGGAGGCGGGGCCATGAGCGTCCGCCACCCGCTGCGTCCGGCCCGGGTGCTGGCCGAGGCCGCCAACCTGATCCTCACCGCGGACCAGGCGAACGTCGCGGCCACCCCCCGCGACGTCGTCTGGACCCACCGCACCACCACGCTCTACCGCTACCGCAGCGACCGGCGCCGTCACCCCGTCCCGGTGCTGCTGGTGTTCGCCCTGATCAACCGGCCGGACGTGTTCGACCTCAGGCCGGGGAACTCCTTCGTGGAGTTCCTGCTCGCCGAGGGGTTCGACGTCTACCTGCTCGACTGGGGTGTCCCCGACGAGGAGGACGCCGACCGGGGCCTGGAGCACTACGTCTGCGACCAGTTGCACTGGGCCGTACGCCGGGTGCTGCGCGGCTCCGGCAGCGACCGGGTGTCCCTGGTCGGCTGGTGCATGGGCGCGGCGTTCACCGCCATGTACGCGGCACTGCACCCGGGCGGCCCGGTCGTCAACACCGTCCTGCTCACCATGCCCTACGACACCGAGGGCAGCGTGTACCGGCGCTGGGTCACGGCCGACACCTACGACGTGACGACCCTCGCGGACCTGCGATCCGTCCCCGGCCACGCCATCGACTGGGCGAACAAGATGCTCAAGCCGGTGAGCAACTACGTGACCACCTACCGCAGGCTGTGGGACCAGGTGGAGCAAGGCACCGTCGACCGCGAGGCCTTCCAGTCGATGGCACGCTGGGTGGCCGACAATCCGCCCTTCCCGGCCCGCGCCTACCGGGAATGGATCACCTGGCTGTACCAGGACAACCGCTTCGCCGCAGGCACACTCCGGCTGCGCGGCCACCGAGTCGACCCCGCGAGGATCGACGCGGCCGTCCTCGTGGTGACCGCGGCCGACGACCACATCGCCCCGCGCGCGGGCACCGTCCCCTTCCTCGACCGCGTCGGCTCCACCGACGTCACCCACTTCGACCGCCCGGGCGGACATATCGGCCTCATGGCCGGCTCCAAGGCCCGGAACAGGATCTGGCCCGACATCGCCGACTGGCTCACCGTCCGCTCGGCCCCCACCCCCGCAAGGAGCACCTCGTGACCATCACCGCCCCCTTCGTCACCACCACCGCCGGCCAGAGCCTTCAGGACCGGGTCGCCCTCGTCACCGGCGGCACCCGCGGCATCGGCGCCGCCATCAGCCGCAGCCTGGCCGGGGCGGGAGCCACGGTCGCCGCCGCCTACGCCGGCAATGTCCGCCGCGCGAGCGACTTCCTCGACGAGTGCCGCACCGAGTTCGGAACCGAGAACGAGCGGGTCACCGCCCACCAGTCGGACGTCAGCTCCGCGGACGACTGCCGCCGCCTGGTCGCCGACGTCGTCGAACGCCACGGCCGTATCGACATCCTGGTGAACAACGCCGGCATCACCGTCGACCGCACGGTGGCCCGCATGACCGACGACGACTGGCAGCAGGTGCTGGACGTCAACCTCTCCGGTCCCTTCTATCTCGCACAGGCGGCCCTCGGCCGCATGGTCGAGCAGGGCTCGGGCCGGATCGTGATGATCTCCTCGGTGATCGGCGAGACCGGCAACATCGGCCAGGCCAACTACGCGGCCACCAAGTCCGGCCTCTTCGGCCTCACCAAGACCCTCGCCCGAGAGGCAGCCTTCCAGCTGGCCAAGACCGATCAACAGGACCCCTGCGGACCCGGCATCACAGTCAACGCCGTCACACCCGGCTTCATCGCCACCGACATGCTGGAGCACATCCCGGCCAAGGTCCTCGACCGCATCGTCGGCCAGGTCCCGCTGGGGCGGCTCGGCCGTCCCGAGGAAGTGGCCCGGCTGGTGCGCTTCCTGGCCGATGACGCCTCCGCCTACATCACCGGACAGGTCTGGGGCGTCAACGGAGGCCTCGACATGTGAACCGTCAACTCCCTTCCCGCGCCCGCGCGGGGGGAGGGCCATCCAACACAACCCACCCCACAGGAGGTATTCATGCAGGGCATGAGAGCAGAAGAGTACGGCGCCACCTTCGACGCGGCCGTACGCGACCTGGCGGACATCCAGGACCAGTGCCGTCAGGCCGTCAAGCAGACCGGCCTCGCTGTCGTCGATGCCTGTGAGAAATCGGTGGTCGCCGCGGTCCGCGCCCAGGAGCAGACCTCCCAGGCCGGTACCGACTGGGCTGCGGACACCGTGCGCGCCCAGACCGGCCTCGCGAAGGAGCTCAACGCCGTCTCACTCGGCGTACTCCGTCAGTTCCTGGGCTGAGCCGGGGCACTCCCCAGCCGGTGGCCGCCGCCGTGCAGGCCACCGGCTTCCGCCTGATCGACCAACCCCGGACGCCATCGCCCACACACTCCTTTCGCCCCCCGCAGAGGACCTCAACCAGCCTTGCGCGAGCTGGCATGCTGGCTGGACGCATATAGCCAACCCTCGAACTATGTAGCTCCACCACATGTGCCCTTGACCTGCATCTTCCTACGGTGTGCCGAACGTACCCGTCCCCACCGCACACGAGGAAGTGGCGCACATGGCATCCCAGGCACCACCCGCTCCCCCGGCCCCCGCCGGCCTCCCCCGTATCGTCGCCGCGAGCCTCATCGGCACCACCATCGAGTGGTACGACAACTCATTCGATCGGGGCTAGGACCTGCGGATATGCCACCCCAGCGGCCTCAAAGTCAGCACGGAACCAGCACGGGAACTCAACGGTGCTGGGTGGGCAGCAATCGAGGGCTCGACGCAGCATCAGCGAGGGCCTGTTGGACGACCAGCGGATCTCACAGACTGTAGTCAACGTCCCGACTCGCGGGGGGACCATTCCCCGCCCCGTCGGGAGCGGTACACAAGCCAGCGGCGCCGATGTGAGCAGGCCCCGTGAGGCGGTCACGGCTGAGACATCCCGTGTCGCGCCGCTGGTGTGTAGCGCCCCTCTCATCTGCTCACCGGTGCTCGTCGCGCAAGTCTTCGGCGAGATGTCCGTGGTGTCGGTACACCATTTCGTCGGGGTGACGTGTCACCCGGGCAAGCCGCCAGGCCGCGTCGTAGGACATGCGGCCGCGTTCCTGAGCGCGCAGCCGCAATGCAAGGAGGCTGGTTGCCGGGTCAAGCACCCAGCGCAGAGCGGCTAGCCTCATCGGTCCGCGCCCATCTCGGCGACCCGGGCTGGCTTTCCACCGTCATGCCTGCTGTCAGGTGGGGCAGCGCCTACCGCCTCATCTGACTCCGCCCACGGAGCGTCCTCCCACCCCATCTGATCCAGAACGGCGCGGGCAGTGGTGACGAAGCGAGCGTGCTGCCCCGGGTCGTCGCCCAGTTTCTGCCAGACGTACAGGAGGGCTCGGGCTATACGTTCCGTCGTGGCTTGTGTGTCGTCAGCCATGTCGACGAGCGGCAGGACTTTCTCATTGAACACGTTCCAGTCGAGGGTGCCCAGATCGTCCAGGTGGCGTTCGAGCCACCAGATTCGCGTGGCGTCGGGCCGATCCAAGACCATTCGGCGGAACAGATCCCTGCGTTCGTGCTCCTGCGCGAGTTGCAGCGTGACCACGCGGAGGGCGTCCTGATATCCCTGGGCCCGAGCCGTGTCCTGTTCGCCGAGCATCAGGTTGATGCGCGCCTTCAGCCACAGACCGGGAGCGTCGTCGACCGTGCGCCACCGAGCGACTGCCATTGTGAGCTGCTCCTGCGCAGCGTCGAGCTCTTCCGGCAAGTGATCGCTCGTGATGTCTCGTCCGAGATCGTCCAAGGCCAGGCGCGCGGTGGCCCGCGCGACGGCTGAGCAGCCGACCTTCAAATCGGCAGGAGCCTGATAGGTGAGTGTGCCGCGGGCACAGAAGCGGATACCGGGCAGGCGAGTTGGCCACTGGGAGCGGATCCGACTGCGCCGACCTCTCCACCACGGGCCGGGGCCGTTCACTGTCAAGAGGACGACGCCTCCCTGGACGCCCCATAGCGAAGGACAGCCTGCTCCAAGACCTCCCGCCAGAAGGGATGGATGGCCGACTCCTCGGTCACCATGAGCCGATCGAGGCCGGAGCGGCGGCTGGGCGGGGTGAAGATGTCGGCGAGCAGGTCCAGCACGACTTCCCGGCGGTCGGGATCGTTCTGGAAGCGCTCCTGCCAGTGCTTCAGTTGTGCGTCGACCGCCCGTACGGCGTCGTCGGTCGACAGCAACTTCTGCCAGGCATTTACTGCGCGCGGTCGGACTTTGAGAGTGTGCGCGTCTTCCAGGATCAGGTCGGTGCCTTCGTCGCTGGAGACCAGGGCCAGGAAGGCTCCCAGTGTCTGGCGGCGTAGTCTCGCGTCGTCCTCCCGGCGCTCCGCGTCCGCGAGCCACTGGGCGACGGCCTTGCGTACGTCGTCCGGCCGGCGCCGAGCGAGCTCTCGGAAAGCGTTGGTCAAGGTTGTTGACCCGAATTCCGCATGCCCTGCCGCCTTTCCCAGTCGTGTCAGAGCGAGGGCTGGTTGCTGGATTCCCCAGGGGCCGCCGCAGATCTCGATCACAAGTTCGATCTTGCTGTCCGAGGGGTTCCTGGCATCCATCCACGTGCGCAGACGGTCCCTGATGTAACGACCGAATTCGGCATTGTCGGCGGCCTCTGTCAGGGCCTGGACGGCCAGGGTTCGTCGAGGGCCCTTGAGATCATTCGCCAGTCCATCAAGGATGACTCGGTCATGACGGTCCACCGCAAGTCGCAACAATGCTGCGGCGACGAGACGGGCGTCCTCATCCGGAATCGTCCGGTCTGCGGCCACCCCGACCGCCCATTTACGCAGCAGATCGTTCTGTGTAGGGAATTCGTCCCACAGGTGGCGCAGGATGGCTGCCGGCAAGCCCTGCTTGCTGCGATCGTGATACGCCCGATCGCCGTCGGCATCGATCTTCGCGGCCGCCAGGCGATTGGATGTGGTGGCATCGGTGAGGACGTTGAAGGGGGAGCGAGTGATACCGAGTTGGATCAGGAGTTCATCGGCTGCCTTGATGACAGAGCTTCGCTGTCCCCCGTGCAACAGGGCACCGGCCCAGACCATGACCCGGGTGGCCAGCAGCGGTGGGTCGCTCTCCTTCACCCTGTCTTTGTTGAGCAGTCGCTCGACTTCTGTGTGCCAGTCCCCGAACTGGTCGATGAGCGGCTTGAGCTGCTCGCTGTCGGGTGCCTCGATCAGGAGGCCGGCCAGGCGGCGGGCCTCGCGCGCGGAGGGGTTGGCGAGCCAGATGTCCGTGAGCTCCGATGCGTCCAGCCAGGCCACGCGTTCGGCCCGCTGGTGCGCCCTGAGTTCGGCCGAGACGAGGGCCTTGGCGTCGGGAGACTCCAAGCGGACGGTGAAGGGAAGCGTGGGTTCGCTCCAGTTGCCGTACCAGTCGGTCGGAGTGGCCAGTACGACGAGGAAGGAGCCGTTCTTGCGCAGTGCCTCTCCGTGCTGGACGAGATCGGCGCCCAGCCGGCCAGCCGGCTCTTCGGGCAGATCGGAGAGGTCCAGGATGTACCCCTGTGCGGCCAGTGCGGGGAGCGGCTGAACCTTGGGGCTAGACCATTCCGGCTCAAGGTCGAACAGAGGAAGCGAGCTGTCCGTCGCCGTGCGCAGCAGGCGTATGGCCGCCGTTCGTCGGCCCGTGCCTGAGGCTGCGCAGAGCACGATGATGCCGTACTCGTGTAGCTGCTTGGCGCCCGAGGCCCATACGTCCGCGTTGCGCGGCGGGATGAACCGGTGGTCCTGGCTTGCCTTGAACGCGGGGTCGCTCTCGGTGATGGGAATCGGGATGACTTGATCACCGTTCAAGTGCAGGTTGTACGCCTGCAGGCCCTTTTCGCCGTAGTGGGTGAGGTATACCGGCGCAGGCTCCGGTTCCGCCTTGGGCTCATGTTCCGCAGGAAGTGAGGGGAGTGTCGTAGGTTGCTGTAGTCCAAGCTCGGGGCGCTCTGCCGGCGACCCGCCGTGTTCGACGCCGTCGTGGGGCAGCTCGTGTTCACTCATCACTGCCCTCGCCCACCGTAGTTGTTGACGGCCTGGATGCCGTCCTTGCCGTAGTGACTGAAGTTCACCGTGCCCGGCACCGGGTCAGCCGCCCGTGCTGGCGCTACGGGCGCAGGCGCCTCCGGTTGCGCCACGGCCTCCTCAGCCGCATCAACCGGTTCGAAGATGTCCGGGTTGGCGAGCCTCCAGTCGAAACCGGGGATGTGAATCCAGGCCGGTTGCTGGAACTTTTTCACCTTCGCCAAGTGACGGGTGTACTGGCTCGGTAGAACGTCGCCGTTGAGGCAGCCGCTTTCGAAGACGTCCTCGTACACGCGCTGCGAGATGATCACGACGGTGTTGGTGATCTCCGGGTTCGCTCGGTTCAGGACGGACCGCAGCGCGTCGTCGTCCAGGAGTCGGTGGGTGTGCACCATCGGCACGCCCAATCCGCTGTTAGGCAGCGGGCCGATGTGAATGCTGACCCTCAGTTGCAGGGGCGGGCCCGCCGGGGCCTCGGCACGTCGGCGTGCCAGTGCCGTCCTGAGGGCATCGGGGAAGCACCCCACCAGCGCGGGCAGGACTTCCGGATCCATGCCGGCGACGTATCCGTCGCCGGTGTGCTGGCCGAACGTCCGTCGCTCCCAGTGAGCGCTGACGTTGCTGGCACTGAGCGCCTGCGCCAGCAACGGCGGGATGTCGGCGTTCACCTGCTGCATGCCCTTGCTGTCCAGCGCGCTGAAGTTTCTGGCGTCGACGGCCAGGACAGCTCGGTAGGGCCACAACGGCTCCCATGAAGGCAACACGTTCCGCTCCTCTCGTCGCGAGTGTTTCGCCGCACCTCGCGGCGAACGCCACCCTCGTGGAGAAGCAGGGACAAGACGGTCCAGCGTTGGACGGTACGGACGTGCGGGAGGTCACATCGCAGGTGACGTGTTCTCGCGGCGTTCGGCGTCGGCGATCTCTTCGCCCCGGGCGGCCGCCCTCAGCCGGACTACATCGGTGATGGTCAAGCGGCGACGGCCGAGTGTGAGAATTCCGGCCGACTGGAGTTGCCCCAGGGCCACGAGTGCCGACGAGCGACGCATCGCGGCCATCGTTGCCAGCTCCGCACGGGGCATACCCAGTTCCACGAGCAGTCCGGCCGCCCCCTGTGGGTGGCCGACTTCGTCCGCGAGGTGGCTCACGACGCGGGCCATGCGTCCCGTAGGGGGCAGGTGCACCAGATCGGCCCGCAGGCGCTCATGGCTGTTCAGCCGTTCGACGGTCAACTGGTAAATGACCGGTTCCAGCCGATGCCGCTCCACATAACCCCGGAAAGCATGAGCAGGCAGCACGAATCCGGTACAGCGGCGTGCCGCTGTGACAGTGGCTGAACGTGGACGGCCGAGTAAGGCGCCCATCTCCCCAAGGACCTCGCCTGGCCCACGCAGCATCAGTGTCAGTGCGTCGCCGTTTTCGTTGCTCTGCACGACCTTTACCAAGCCATCGACCAGTGCGATCACGGAGCCGGGGGACTCACCCTGCGCAAGGAGCACGGAGTTGGATGGATAGGTCCGTCGACGCCCACGATCGATCAAGTCACGCCACACGTCGGTGGATACCAGGGAGCGGAAGTTCATGGCAGCACCCTCCTGGCCTGTCATCCGACTACGGTGGCCAGGCCAAAGGCGGCACATCCGGCGACCGCCAACATCAGCGACCACTGCACCCGACGGTGCTTGTTCCAGGCGATCTCGCTCATCACAACCACCTGCCGGGACAATGAAGGCAGTGGATCCTTGACCCGAAGCGCCGCTTCCAGCACCTCTGGGTCCAAGTGCCGGACGTGTCCGAAGTACAGGAAGTCGTCGTCGACCTCGGGCCCTCGCCGTTCCTTGCGAAGGTTCGGGGAGATTGCCCAGGCCGCACAGCCGACTCCGCCCACCATGAGCAGGGCACCAATCCACAACAACACCCGCGCCAGAGTGGAGCTGAGACCACCTGTACTCAACTTGGAACTCGACAGCAGTCCCAAGACAGCCAGCGCTGTCGATTCCATCGTCAGTGCAAACGATGCCTTCGAATCAGCCTTGGCTGTCCAATCAGCGACTGCTGCCTGAATACGCCACGCGGTCTCCGTCGGCTCAACCGCCATCAAGCCACCCCCAGCTGTCCACCAGGCGCTAACTCCCCGGTCCAGGGGTGAAGCCTGGGCACAGCAACCAGGCGGGAAACCCACTTACGACAGTTTGGCTGAGAACGGACACCCTCACATTCTCGTGTCATGAGAAAGGAGGCGACCACTCGGTACACGACGCCCAGCCATTCCTCTGGGCGCCGTCGTTCGTCGCGAGGGCCGGAGCTACGCGGCAAGGCGCCACAGCACCGCCGTCATGCAGCCTTCGGAGGCCGGGGCCCATCAGGGCCGCTAGCGGAGGCCGTCGCCTACCGAACACGTCCGATGCAGGCGTCGGAACGTGCCACGACCGATCCACAGAAGTCCGCAGCCGGTCACAGCCTCGACCGTCATCGGATGCCAGCCGCCCGCTTGAAGGCACTGGTGCGTTCCTTCTCCGCAAGGGTCTTGCTATGTCCATGCAGGGTGCGCCGCAGCGCCTTGGCGACGTCAGGTACAGGCCGAACGGCGTAGCCGAGTGTCGTGGCATTGGCGACGGCCGCCTCACGAAGCACTGGAGCGATCTCGTCTACGAGATTGTGAGGAGCACTGTCGGGCCTGTGCGTGAGGAGCGCAGAGATGAGCGGGCCGACACGCTCGATCGTCTCTCGACCCCTTGAAAGGGCAGTCAGGAGGACTTTCCAGAGCGGCGCAGTATCTGGGCAGGCAGTAGCGATAAGCACCGAGTCTGTTTCGTTCCAGTCACGGGCCCCGATCGTGTCGTCGAGGTAGTCCGCAATGGTTCGGGAAGCCTGCGGGCTGTTCGAGATGAGGGTAAGTAGCTCCGGCAACTCCTTGGCGCTTGCTGTGTTGAGTGCTGTGATGAGGATGTCTGTTGATGCTTGGGCTGCTTGATCGGCCAGGTCGGGGCACCGGCCGTTCGCGGCCACTAGCAGGGCCGCTTGGCGTTCTGGGGTGATTGCGTTCCAGAGCGCTGCGGCGTCCTTCCACGGTTCTGCTTCGTCCGTCTCCAAGAGATGCTGGGCAAGCAGGTCGGGCAGTCCGTTGCTCTGAGAGAGGTCCGGTCGGTGTGCTGCGGCCATGGCGAGTGAACGCTCGTGGTGAGGGATGGAGGCCCAGTGCTGGGCGATCCATACGAGCCATTGCGTGTTGACGGTTTGGCCCGCAACGTAGTGGGCAGCGAAGCCCGCGTTCTGGGGCGGCTGTGTACTCATCCGGTTGTACAGGTGCTGCAGTACCTGGCCGAGCCGAGCGGCTCTCGTGGGCGGGTCACTGAGCAATACGTGGAGGCTAGAGAAGAGATCCGAGCTGAGCGGAACGTGGTGCTGTGCGAGGACGGTGTTGAATTCGTCGATCAGCGAGGGACCCGCTTCTTGGCCCGCGTCGGTGGTCATGACTGCGGCAAGGTGTCGACGCGCGAAGGAGCCTTGAGCATCGTCGCTAGTCAAGTGGGCCGTCAGGGTCACCTGACAGGAGCGGGCTGCATCTTGGGCTGCCGGATCATTGGTCGTGATCCGCATGAAGGTGAGAAGAGCCTCCGCGAGTGCGTCGGCTACTGAAGGGTCTGTCAGGGGCACTTCTCCGACATGGCCAGCGATGGCCACGACGCAGGCTGCTGCGTCCTGCTGCTGGAGGTCGGGGAGTATGCCGGCTGCCGCCACGGCGAGCTGTTGACATGTGTGCGCGGTCTGAGCCAGGGCCTCGGCGACGACGGCACTGACCTGGCGACCGTCGGGGACGGTGCGGTCACCGAGAATCCGCAACCAGTCGTGGAGAAGAACAACGGTCTTCTCTGCACTTGCGGCATCGTCGTCGTCGATGAGGAAAGCGGCCGCTTGGCCGAGGAGTTCCGTGGCAAGTGTGGCATCGCTTGCCGCTTCCGAGGCGGTGGCACGGCCCCACTCGTCGTCGGGTATCGTGCGCTGGCACAGGAGGTCCACTGCCTGAGAACGCAGTGCCTCGTCGTCGGCGGACAGCCATGCCAGGACGCCGCGGATGACTGGTCGCTGCCAGTGGTGGTGGTCGGCTGCCTCATCGACGGCCTGGCGTACCTGGGCCATGGCGGTGGTATCCCCGGCTCGGGCGGCCATCGCGAGGAGAGCGTGGTAAGCGTCCGGCGGCCACAGGTCGCGCTGTGCTGCGGATGCTTCGGCATGCTCCACGAGCCATGCCTTCAACTCCCCTGGCCCGCCAGTGCGGGTGAGGGTACGGAAGTGCTTTTCCAGGGCGGGCCGCAATTGCCGACCATGCTTGTCGGCGGGAAGGCGAATCAGCGCCTGAGCCCAGGCGAACGCCGGCTGTTCTGCCGCGGAGGTACCTCCAGGCACCGGTGCTGGGGCAGTGCTGAGACTGCCGTAGAGGGAGGGAAGGTGAGCGGGCGGCATGAGGTCGAGGATGCCGATGAGGTGATGTGCCCCGACGGCTCGGGCCTCGACCCGGCGGCTGGCGATGCGGTCGGTCAGATTGAGCAGAGCGCGGCTCACGGGATCGTCGCCGGCGCTGAGGTGATTCGCGAGGCCGGGCGTGTTCGCGAGAGCTTGCACGGTCGCTGCCATCGTGTTGTCGAGGTCCTGGCCAGGGCGCGCTGATTCCAAGGCATGGGTGGCAGCAAGCAGCACGCGTGCGCGCATGTCGGTGGCCTTGAGGCGTTCCCGGAAGGCGTCGGCGTCGCGTTGGAAGAGTTCACGCTTGACAGCCGCGGCCTGGTCGCTGCCGAGAGCACGACTGGCGGGGGTGGAGCCCAGAGTGAGGAGTGGTGTCAGGTGTGCGGGGCGTCCGAGCCGAGCTCGGAAGGCCGTGGCGCGTAGGTAGTGCAATCCGGGGTGGGTCGCAGTATCCAGACGGGGCAGGACCTCCGCATCGTCCTCGGATCCGTCGTCCGAGCTGACCTCCTCTGACGTGACGGTGTAAGGAGCGACAAGCGGATCGCGCAGGGCGCTGGGCGCATCGAGCAGGGCGTCGTCCAGGAGGGCAAGTAGGTCGTGCTCGGCACGAATCTCGTCATACAGAGCCCGGTAGTCGTGCCGCAGCACAGTCAGCCGGGCCAGGGTGATGGGGTGGCCAGTGACTTCGCCGGGGGCGATCCATGCGGGCGTGCCGTCTCCTTGCTCGCGTCGGATGGCGAGGCCGAAGTCGGTCAGGAAGGCATTGAGCAGGCGAATAGCGTGCCGGGGATCACGGACGTCCGGGTGGATCAAGGTTTCAAGTACGTCACGCAAGGCCGATATGCCACCCAGGCGGGCCACCAGTTCGTGCGGCTCGGGATGGCTCAAGAGTTGCTCGAGATACTGCCGGAGGTCTGCGTCATGGTGGGCAGGTAGCACAAGCCGGACGGTGAACAGCTTATTCAAGTACTCCTGCGCTGCCTCTTCCGTCGCCTTGCGTTCAGCGGCCCTGGCGGGAAGACGCTGTCCCCCGGACTGGGAGACAGGCCGGTGCGCTAGACCCGGACGCACTCCAACGATCGCCTCTCGAACGATGTCCTCGTCGCAAGACAGCAGGAACACAGGTGGCTGCTTGTGATACGTGCCGGTGAGCAGGAGGCTGCGGATGGTAGTGATGGCTTCGAGGACTTCACTTGCGGCCAGACGGTCGATGTCATCGATAGCAATGACCAGCCGTCTATCAATGGCGTCAATCAGCCCGGAAAAAACCTGCTCCAGGTCGTCCGTGGAATCCGGGCGCGGTGTCGTGAGGGTAATTTCGTGCTTCTTCAGCGCGGACAGCGCGCCGTCCTTGGCAGTCCCGAGAACGTAGGCCACGACAGCGGTGCCCGACAGGGCCGTTGTCAGCGGTGCAGCTCCCGGAGCCGCAAACCATGCCCAGGCTGATACGGCAGCTCCGAGACCGCATAGGTGGCTGGCCACCACGACGATCGCGCCCAGTAGCCAAATCGTGACCAGGGACGCAAGAAGCCACGCCAGTGCCGCGCCGCCAGCCAGGGGGTAGGTGAACCACCGTGCGCGCCCCGGCTTGGCAGACTTCCCGGTTGGGCGCGGCGCGGTGCGTTGCCGGCCCCCATCCAGACATGCCCGTTCGGATTCCCACTGCTCGACTGTGATGAGCTTCTGCCGCACGGCTTCGTCAAGCAGCCCATACAGCAGGCCCCTCGCGCGGGCTGAACCGGTGTGCCGCTCAGCGCTCAAGTGAAGGATCGCCCACTTCTTGTCGTCTCTCAGCTCATCTGCGAGGAGACGGACGACGGAGGACTTACCACTGCCGAACGGCCCGAGCAGCCCGACAGCGAGCGGCTGCGTGGAGCCGCGGACAATATCGAGTAGTTCACGGCTCACCGATAGGTGATCAAAACGATCTTGTTCGGGTGAGGTGATCGCGCTGTCTTCGATGATCCACGGACGTCGTCGTGCCATGTCGTACCGCCCCACTCCGAACCTGCTCCACACGGGTGAGCAGATGATATGGGTCACCACTGACAACCAGACCGAAACCGTGCGCAGCCGGACCCCCCGTCCGGTCCGTGCTCTGTAGGCCGGTGAGCGGCCACGACCACCACGTCCCCTCCCCAGCAGCCATCCCACACCGCCCGGGGCGATCACCTGATGCTGATTTGCACAGCACGATCAGGCTTCTACCACCTACCCATATACACTGCTCGGGGGTCCAAGCAGAATCGCCAAACGGACAGGGGAAGACTGATGTTTGGCGGGAAACGAGGAGATGCCCTCTGCCCGAGGACCTGACACAGGTACCAAGAATCCTCGTTCACCGTAGCTTGCATGTGGCAGTGGCGGTGACTTACCTGACAGCAGGTCCGGACGCAGCCAAGCCAACGCGTGGTGTCCGCAGCCATACATCTGGCTGCGGACACCACGCGTTCCCAATCGCGTCAGGCCGCCTCGACCACTGCCTCGAACTCAAGGGGCAAGTTGAGCTCGGTCTGCATCGTGAAGACAGCATCCATAAGAGACCTCAGACGCTCCGGAGCGTCAGGCATCACGTGCGCGTAGGTCTGGTGGGTGATCCTCGGGTCGCGATGCCCCAGCCACTCAGCCATGTCTGTCACCGGAACGCCCTTCGACAGGCCCGCCGAGGCAAAGAAGTGCCGGAGCCAGTGCGTGGTGATCCTCCGCGAGATGCCCGCCGCCTTCTTCGCATTACGCCACAGCCGGTCCACGAGGGAGTACATGAGGATGTTGGTGCGCCCGACGTTGGAGAAGAGGTAGTCCCCCTCCAGGCGGTTGACACCCTCCTCTACGCGAAAGGTGCCATACAGCCGGACGTGCGGATTTCGCGGACGCCCCTATAGCGCGGGGGCGAGGGAAACCGGTCTGACCAGGTTGAAGACCTCTCGGGCGGCATATCGCTTGAGGCATCGGATGATCTCGCGTCGTGTCTTGCCCTCCTGGGTGCGGCGTTCGTAGTACGCCTGGGTACGGGGGTCGTGGCGCAGGCGGGTGAAGACCATGCGGTGCAGGGCTGCGTTCGCCTGGCGGTCGCCGCCGTGGTTGAGCCGGCGCGTGTTCCGCCGGCCGGAGGAGTACTCGATGGGGCTGACTCCGCAAAGGGCAGCAAACGATGCCTCGGTGTTCAGTCGCTCGGGGTTGTCTCCCATGGTGATCAGGAGAGTGACGGCGCTGTCCGGGCCGATGCCCACCGGTACGAGCAGCTGGGGGGCGTGGCGTTCGACGAGCCGGGTCAGGCGCTGGTTCAGCTCATCGATCTGCCCAGTGAGCTGCTCAATGCGCTCGGCGAGCATGCGCAACGTCAAGTGGGTGGCCTGGGCCACCGCGTCCTCGTCTCCCCCACCGCCGGGTAGGCCGAGGCGCGCGCAGGTGCGGAACAGCTCGCGGTTGCCCAGGCTGACAGCTGTTCCCGAAGGACGGGGTCGGTGATGACCAGGACGGCTTTGAGCTGGTTGATCGCCTGGGTACGGGCCTTGACCGCGGAGTCCTTGGCGAGTTTCAACATCCAGGCGCTGTGCACCGGACCGTCGAAAGGGAGGTCCTTGCCAGGAAGTGGCATGCCGTCGGGTGTCCGCAGTTCTAGGAGCTCATCCGGGACTTAGACGGCAACTCATCACTCGGGGCTGGGACACACCCTGATGGGCGATGATGTAGCGGTGAGTCTGGACTTGAGCAACTACGAACTCCTCTGGCCCACATCGCTGTTCGTGTCCGAGGGCGAGCGCATTCTCCGATCCACGAATTCCTGGCAGGACCGGGCAAAATGGCTGATGACGGAGGCCCTAGTCGGCACAACCGCAGTCGCTGACTTTGAAGACCTGCCCAACCACACCGCGCCAACAGTCGATCCCTGGTCAACCACTGTCACCGGCTGGGGCACCAAACGGGCCGTGATGGACCAGCACGACTGGTTTGCGGAGCTCATTAACCGGGCGTCCGAGCTCAGGCACGCGGCCGCCCCCCGGCCGTACTGGCCGCAGCGCCGTGGCAACGGTCCCGCCCACGACGGCAGTACCGCGCGGGACACCCGGCGTGACTTTGCGCGGCTCGTCGGCGAGTTCGCCGACAGCGGCTACCTGGTTGAGGTGTTCAGCGAGGAATGCGTCGACGATCACAGCGAGCTGCCCGACGCTTCCGAGGTGATCGACAGGCGTCTAGGCATCCCCGATCTGTGGCCTCTGACACCGGAGACGTGGAACGCAGACACCTTCTACGGGCTGATCGAGGTGTTCCACGACCTGGTGAGCCGCCCCCGCATGCGGCGCTACCACTCCTATAGCGGCTGCGGATGGCACCACTCGGAGTTCCACAACGGCCCGGCACGCGTCCTGTACCGGTGGAAGGTCAACCAGCTGCTGCGCGAGGCCGGCATCGAGTACGAACTCGCCGCCGAAGGAGAAGACCTCGGGCGCCTGGTCGCCGTCACGGACGACGCCCGCAGCACGCTGGTGCACCGCACCCTCAACGACAGCGTCCCAGACATCGCCACCCGGATCCGCCACGCCATCGCCCTCTTCCGGGGACGCGGCACATCAGCCGAGAGCAAGCGATCGGCGATCGTCACCCTCGCGGGCATCCTCGAAGAACGCCGCACCCTGATCAAAGAGCAGGTCGGCAAGCCCGACGAAGGGGCGCTGTTCGAGATCGCCAACCGCTACGACCTGCGCCACCGCAGGGCCGACCAGCGCGGCGACTACGACGAAGCGTTCCTCGACTGGATCTTCTGGTGGTACCTCGCCACGGTGGAACTCACCAACCGGCTGATCGCGTCACGAGACCTCGACTGAAAGAACTAACAGCCAGCCCCTGACCGGAGTGGATGGGCAGACCTTGAGCTGGGGCTTCCCGAAGAGAGTCCGCACGAGACTAGAGACATCGGTCACGGGTGCTCATAGCCGGTGCTAAACTCCTTACTGCGCTTGGAGGTTGAGAGCTTCAGCGCCAGAGCCTGGTCAGTCGCGCCGACATGCGACCTCGCAGAGCCTGATAGATACGCTGATCTACCGCGGCAACCAACCCGGCAGGACGCTGAGGACAGCGCGATCCTGAGGCTAGGGAACCCAAGGCAGATTGCTGAGTTTTTGCTGAGTCGGCCAGCAGTGCTCAACCCATCGCCCGCACTTTTGGACAAGGGCGATGCGAAGCCACCCTTAGCACAGGGCGGCTCGGTTGAGCCTGCCCTTCCGCTCTCCTGGCCGCCCTTCCTGAACCGGAAGGAAATCTCGTTGAGCGGCTCGCACGACATGGCCATGTGGGTAATTGTGGCCATTCTGTTCTCCGCGCTTGTCGGCATCGTCACGGGACTGTTCGCGGCACAGCTCGGGGCAAGCCCTCTCGCCTGCTGGGGTGGGGGAGGTGCAGCATTTATCTCGGTTGCGAGTGTCGCGCTGACGGTTATCGGCCTACTCGCCGCGTAGCTCCGGAGAGTCCACGCAGCTGATGGCGGCGCCCAGCTGCCCGGCTGGGCGCTGTTTCATATCGGGCGTTGTACCCCGCACCCTAGGTTTCTGGCGAGCTTCACATCGTCCTGGGACGCGTGTTTTACCAGGCCAGCTGGCGGGTCGGCGGTCATGTCGACCGTGCCGTGACTGGGGGTGTGCCGCGGGTCGGGCGGCAGGGGAACCGACCGCGCCGCCGGCTCGTTCGGTGTCTGGGTGTACTGGCAGGGACCGTGCGTGGTTCGCGGCGAGGCGTCGTAAGCGGAGGCGGTGGTGCTGCCCCCGGACACGACCAACGCTGCTGCCGCCAGTGCGGTCATGAGAGCTCATTCATCCTGCACACTCTCCAAGAGATCGCCAGGTTTCGGAGCGGTCGCAGCCTAAGGCGCGGCCCGGCGGGCGAGAAACCGTCCGGAAGCCACATCCGACTCCCAGTGGTCAGCTCACCGGGGTGCCGCTGTCGAGGCTGACGGTCCCGCTGCCGTCATGTCGGGTCACTCCGCGGGAAGGCGTCGCCGGTCGGCCAGCGTTCCGGCAGACCGAGAGCGGTGTGGACGGAGCGAATCGCGGGCTGGCGCTCGACCTGGATCCCAGCCAGTTGCGCGGTTGCCCAGGTAGGAAAGACTGGAGCAGGAAGCGAGCCAGGATCCGGACTTCGCCAGAGAACGGGAGTGTTTTTCGTCCAGGTCCAGGGTGCCGGGTTGTTCACGACGAGCACGCCGCTGACACGGCTGTGGGCATGGTCGTAGGTGGCAGTCCAGTAGCCATCGGGCTTTCGACTGAAGGCCGATCCGCGGTCGTAGGCGTACTCGACCGTACTCCCGTACAGCGCTCTCTCGATGTCCTCATCTTCGGGGAAGTCGGCTGCACGGCCTACCGCCACGATGAATGGCAGCTCCAGGTCACCATACTTCCCACCCTTGTGTGTGACGGCGTCGAGCACTCGCTCCGATCCGTCCTCGACCACCCATGCCGAGGGGTACACGCCGATTGTCCTGCTGGATGGATTGCCACGCTTTCCTGGGCTGCGGGGGATCGCTT
Source organism: Streptomyces sp. NPDC051133 (assembly GCF_040682635.1). Taxonomy (NCBI): domain Bacteria; kingdom Bacillati; phylum Actinomycetota; class Actinomycetes; order Kitasatosporales; family Streptomycetaceae; genus Streptomyces; species Streptomyces sp. NPDC051133. The sequence goes on along the minus strand of NZ_JBFBBK010000015.1, from coordinate 136,442 downwards.
GAAAGGTGAGGCACCAGCCAGCCTCTTGCCAAGTGTGACTGGGAAGCGGCACGTTGCGCTCATGGTCGGCGATGACCTGGTCAGGGTCCAAGCTTGCAAGCCATCGCGTCAGCCCGGACGTCAGCCGTCTCTGCGGCGGCGTTGCCGTACCGGCACTGTGCAGTTCGCACGCAACGAAGAAGTTCGGACTCGACAAGCGATCGATGGAATCGCTCAACTGCGGTGGGAGCGAGTAAGACCCAGCGTCACGCTTCTGAGCCTTCCAGATCGCCTCCACGACGAACTGCTCGTTGCCGCGCGTAACCAGGAAGTCGGGCTTATAGCCACCCGTTCCCGTCTGCCGCTCGACCTCCACGCTGCAACCGGAACCGAGCAACATCGCGTGCAGGTACAACTCCCAGAGCGCAGAGTAGACATTCGTGTCGCAGTTTCGGTCCCGCAGCCGGCTGAGCAGGCCGGGGCGAGCCCTGTCCGGAAAGCGCGACCACCATTCGTTGATCACATCCCGAACCTGGTCCCAGAACGGACCGGCGACCCTCTCGAAGAACTCGGCCTGTGGCTCGGCCGCCCGCTTCGGCGCCGCATCCGTCCGATTCCGGCTCGCGTATACACCCATGACAGACGATCGTAGGTCGCTCCGCCGGCCACTCTCACTCCATTTCCACTGCGTCCCGACGACCGCAGGGCTCAACCGAGTCAGCCGTTCTCACCCTTCCGGGCCCCTGTTGAGGTGCCCCACCTGAGGAAGTGCCACAGTCCGCTTTGGCCTCCAACGGAGGCACAGGTGCGAGAGTCGCGAGTGCTCGGACCAAGACCGGCGGGCGCCCTACCCCCCACCGCGTTGACCATCACCTCGCTGGCCACGGGGACGCGGCGCCCCCATACAAGTCCCAATTCCGTCTTGATCAACTACACGGCGACATCCCGCCGGAGCAAGCCGACAGAGCGCCGTCGTATCACGTCCCCATCTACGCAGCACCCCAGTCGGAGCAAGCCGATGATTTACAGAAGCCAACAGGACGGCTTGATTCGTCGTGGGGAGTTCCGAGGTCACGTGCTGCGCATCGACCGTACGACGCTTGTCGTCACCGCATCCTTGCTTCGGGTGCTACGAGAGAGGACGGCCGAGTGCAACGCGCCAACGCCAGACGCTGCAACGCGCTGCGTCGCAAATCCGCCGGGCCGCGTCGGCGGGGCTCTCGTCGAACGCCGCTCTCACACGCCTATCACCGACTGCATCGACTCCCCTGGGCCAGGTGGTCCTGACCTGGCATTACGTGCCCGTCATGGACTGCCCTGGACCCTAATGGACGGCCCTTACAACCTGTGCCATGTGGTACCGCGGCCCACTGGCTAGCACCACGTACCACTCATCAAGATCCGGACCAGGTGCGGACCGACTCAGCCTGACACTCGATGTTCCCGCTCTTTGTCGCAGGTCAGGAGCGAGGTCAGGCGTGTACCACCAGCAGACGAAGAACCTGCTGGGACGAACAAGCCCCGGGGCCCGCCACAGCGCCTCGCCCGTGCCCGTGCGCGCAGAGACTGAGCAGCGCGGTCGGATCTGGTCTCTCAGTCCGGTAACCCACCGTGCAACGCCTCTGAGCCGATCAACCCCAGTTGTCCGAGTTAGACGGAGCGTAGTCAGCACCAAGTCAGCACGGGATAGGTGAAGACGGGTGATGACATGGGCTTTTAGTCAGCACCAAACCAGCACGGGAGTCAGCACCGCACTGTCAAATCCCCTCGAACTACGCGTCCCGGACGGCGCTCATTTCGACCTTCTTCGAGCTCCTGAAGCGCGCCTCCGCGAGTCGACATAGTGGCCACACGCATAGCCAACCCCCAAACTATGTTGCCCCACCACATGTGCCCCTGACCTGCATCTTCCTACGGTGTGCCGACACGTACCCGTCCCCACCGCACACGAGGAAGTGGCGCACATGGCATCCCAGGCACCACCCGCTCCCCCGCCCCCCGCCGGCCTCCCCCGTATCGTCGCCGCGAGCCTCATCGGCACCACCATCGAGTGGTACGACTTCTTCCTGTACGGCTCCGCCGCCGCGCTGGTGTTCAACAAGCTGTTCTTCCCGGACTCCGACCCGCTCGTCGGAACGCTGCTGTCGTTCCTGACGTATGCCGTCGGCTTCGCGGCCCGGCCGCTGGGGGCCCTGGTGTTCGGGCACTACGGTGACCGGCTGGGGCGGAAGAAGCTGCTGGTGCTGAGCCTGGTCCTGATGGGCGGAGCGACCTTCGCCATCGGGCTGTTGCCGACCCATGCGAGCGTCGGCGCGGCCGCGCCCGTGCTGCTCACCACGCTGCGGCTCATCCAGGGGTTCGCCCTCGGCGGCGAGTGGGGCGGCGCCGTTCTGCTGGTGTCGGAGCACGGAGACGCGCGGCGGCGCGGTTTCTGGGCGTCGTGGCCGCAGACCGGCGCGCCGGCGGGGCAGTTGCTCGCGACCGGTGTGCTGTCCCTGCTGACCGCCGTGCTCTCCGACGACGCCTTCGGCAGCTGGGGCTGGCGGATTCCGTTCCTGCTCTCCGGGGTGCTCGTCATGGTCGGTCTGTGGATCCGGCTGTCCGTCGACGAATCGCCCGTGTTCAAGGAGGCGTTGGAGCGGGCCGAGTCGCGGCGGGCGGACGACCCGGAGAAGCTGCCGCTCGTCTCCGTGCTGCGCCACCACTGGCGGGAGGTGCTCGTGGCGATGGGCGCCCGGATGGCGGAGAACATCAGCTACTACGTCATCACCGCCTTCATCCTCGTCTACGCCACCACGTCGGCCGGAGTCTCCAAGCAGACCGCGCTCAACGCCGTGCTCATCGGCTCCGCCGTCCACTTCGCCGTCATCCCGGCCTGGGGCGCGCTGTCCGACCGGGTCGGACGGCGGCCCGTGTACCTGTTCGGCGCGGCCGGGATCGGACTGTGGATGTTCCCGTTCTTCTCGCTCGTGGACACCGGTTCGTTCGGGTACCTGATCCTGGCCGTGACCGTGGGACTGGTGCTGCACGGCGCCATGTACGCACCCCAGGCCGCCTTCTTCGCCGAGATGTTCGCCACCCGGATGCGCTACTCGGGCGCGTCCATCGGCGCCCAGTTCGCCTCCGTGGCCGCCGGTGCGCCCGCACCTCTCATCGCCACCGCGCTGCTCGACGACTACGACAGCTCCACCCCGATCGCCCTGTACGTGATCGCCGCGGCCGTCCTCACCCTGGTCGCGGTGGCCGTGTCGCGCGAGACGCGGCACCGGGATCTCGCCCAGGTCGAGGCCGAGGACGGCGAGGCCTCCGCCGCGAGTCCCGCCACCCGGGCCCGGGCCGTGTGACCCGTAGGTCCGAGCGGTATCGACCGGCCTCCGTGCGGGGGCCGGTCAGTGGCGTCCCGGTGCCGCCAGCCTGTGCAGCCGCAGGGCGAGCTGGATCTCCAGTGCGCGGCCCGGGGCCTGCCAGTCCTGGCCGAGCAGACGGCCCACCCGCTCCAGCCGCTGGGCGACCGTGTTGACGTGGACGTGCAGCGCGTCCTTGGTGCGGGCCGGGCTCATCCCGCAGGCGAAGTAGGCGTCCAGGGTGTGCAGCAGTTCCGTGCCGCGCCGCTCGTCGTACGACACCACCGGGCCGACGGTGCGGTCGACGAAGCCGGCGACGTCCCGTTCGCCCGCCAGGAGCAGGCCGAGGAAGCCGAAGTCCTCGGCCGCCGCACCGTCCCCGGCGCGGCCCAGCAGGTGCAGTGCCTCCAGACAGCGGCGGCCCTCGGCGTAGGCGGCGATGACGGTCTCGGGGTGGGTGGTGAGGCCGGTGACCGGGGCCGAGGCGCCCACGGTGACGGGCTGGTGGACGGCCGTGCCCAGGTGGCGGGCGGTGCGGCGGGCCACCTCGGTGGCGGTGTCGCCGGCGGCGAGCGGCAGCAGCAGGACGGTGCCGCCGTCGCGTGCGGCGGCCAGGCCGTGCCGGGTCGCGGCGAGGTGGGACGCGGCCGACCACAGGCGACGGCGGGCCGCGGCCTCCTCGTCGGCGTCGGCCGCCGGGCCGTCCAGGCGTGCGGCGAGCACGACCTGGGTGGCGTCCAGGTCGGCGTGCAGTCGCGCGGCGCGCTCGCGCAGCAGGCGGGGATCCCGGTCGCGGGCGTCCAGGAGGTCGTCGAGCAGCTCGCCCCGCACGCGCTGCTCGGCCTCGGCGGCGGAGCGACGGGCGAGCAGGAGCAGCGAGGTGACCATCGCCGCCCGCTCCAGGGTGCGCTGGTCGACCGGGTCGAGGCCGGGGTGCCCGCGCAGGACCAGCGCGCCGAGGAGTTCCCCGCCGGCGGCCACCGCGGCGATCCAGTCGCTGCCGTGCCGTACGGCGTGCCCCTCGGCGCGGGACGCCTCCAGCGCCTCGGGCGGTGCCGTGTCGGCCTCGGTGAACTCGACGGTGCCTTCGAGGACTTCGGCGACGGCGGCGGCCACGTCGTGCACTCCGCCGCCGCGCAGGACGAGCTCGGCGAGCCGGTCGTGGACGTCGGAGGCGCGCTCGATGACGGCGCTGCCGTCCCGGATGATCTCGTTGGCGCGCTCCAGCCCGGCCAGGGCCGCGCGGGTCTCGGTGAGCAGGTTGGCGGTGTCGATCGCGGCCGCGGCGAGCGCGGCGAACGAGCCGAGCAGGGCGATCTGCGCGCGTTCGAAGACACGGGCCCTGCGGTCGGCGGCGAAGAGGACGCCGATGACGTTCGGGCCGAGCATCAGGGGGACGCCGAGGATGGCGACCAGGCCCTCGTCCCGGACGCCCGCGTCGATGGTGAGGGTGTGCTGGAAGCGGGCGTCCTTGAAGTAGTCGTCCGTCACGTACGGCCGTGTCGTCTGGGCGACCAGTCCGCCGAGTCCTTCGCCCATGCCGAGGCGCAGCTGCTGGAAGCGGGCGGAGACGGAGCCCTCCGTGACCCGCATGTAGGTGTCGCCGCGCGGCGGGTCGTTCAGGGTGAGGTAGGCGACGTCCGTGCCGAGCAGCGAGCGGGCGCGCTGCACGATGGCCGGCAGGACGGCGTCCAGGTCGCGCAGGCCGGCCAGGTCGTGGGCGGTCTCGAAGAGCGCGGACAGCTCCGCCTCGCGTCGTCTGCGCCCTTCCAGTTCGGCGCGGACGCGCAGGGCGAGCAGCCTGGCGTGGTCCAGCGCGGCGATCCGGTCGGCGGGGCGGCCCTCGGCGCGGGCGAGCAGCACCGGCTGCTCGTAGGCCTCCACGGAGGCGTCCCGGGCCAGCAGCTCGAGGTACGGGGCCTCGGCACTGCTGCCGGCCGGCCGGGGGGCGGCGTCGGTGCCGGGTGGCCCGGCCTGCTGGACGTGATCGCGAGACATGGTCACAGGATTCCGCATCGGCGGCCCGGCCCGGCAGGCCTGTGGACAACTCCCGGGGCCGGGGCCGTACGCCGGTTTCAGTGGGCCGTCCACCCGCCGTCGAGGACCAGCGAGGTCCCGGTGACGAAGGAGGCGTGCGGGCTGCAGAGGTAGGCCACCGCCTCGGCGACCTCCTCCGGTTCGATGAGCCGCTGGACCGCGCTGTCCTTGAGCAGGACCTCGGAGAGGACGCGTTCCTCGGGGATGCCGTGCGCCTGTGCCTGGTCGGCGATCTGCTTCTCCACCAGGGGCGTGCGCACATAGGCGGGGTTCACACAGTTCGAGGTCACGCCATGGGCGGCGCCCTCCAGGGCGGCCGTCTTGGACAGTCCCTCCAGACCGTGTTTGGCGGCCACATAGGCCGACTTGAAGGCAGAGGCGCGCAGCCCGTGGACGGAGGACACATTGACGATCCGGCCCCAGCGTTGCGCGTACATGTGCGGGAGCGCCCCGCGGATCAGCCGGAACGGCGCCTCCAGCATCACGGTCAGCACGGTGTGGAAGACATCGGGCGGGAACTCCTCCAGCGGGCGGACGAGTTGCAGCCCGGCGTTGTTGACCAGCACGTCGGTGTCGGCCGCGGCGCTCTCGGCGGCGTCGAGGTCGGTGAGGTCCAGGACGTGCGGTACGACGGTGCCCGTGAGGTCGCCGGCGCGCTTCGCCTGCTGGGCCAGCTCGGCCAGGCCGGCCGCGTCCCGGTCGACGGCCCGGACCTCGGCCCCGGCGGCGGCGAGCCGCAGCGCGCAGGCCCGGCCGATGCCGCTGGCGGCGCCGGTGACCAGAGCGGTACGGCCGCCGAGGTCGAGGGGAGGAGCGGGCGGGCCGGACAGGGTGCTGGGCGAGGTCATGCCTCGACCCTAAGCAGCGGCCCCCTGAGCCCACATGTGGGCACACCCCATAGTTCAGCCAAACGTCGTGGGCTCGAACCATGTGGGTTCATCGGACAGTGCCTGCTTGATCCGGAACAGCTGGCGCTCGTCCAAGGGCGGCAGCGCGTCCACCTCGAACCAGCCGACCTGCAGGGACTCGTCGTCGTTCACCCGCGCCTCACCGCCGACGGCCCGGCAGCGGAAGGTGACGTCCATGAACTGGCAGACGTCACCGTTGCCGAAGGTCACCTGGTCCAGGGCCCGCACCGAGACGACCCGCTCGGCGACGCACCGTACGGCGGTCTCCTCGTACACCTCGCGCACGGCCGCCGCCGCGGGCTGCTCGCCGGGGTCGGGGATGCCGGAGAGCACCGCCCACCTGCGGTTGTCGGAGCGCTGCCCGAGCAGCACCCTGCCGTCGTCGTCGAGGACGACCGCGCTGACCCCGGGAAGCCACAGCAGCTGATGACCCGCGGTGGCTCTGATGGTGCGGATGAATTCAGGAGTAGCCATACGCCGACCCTAACGGCCGGTGGACCCCGCCAGGCCCTCTCCTCCGGATCTTGCCGGGGGTCGCGGGGCCGGAAAGTGCCGTCGGCCGGAACCGGCCTGATCCGAAGGAAGGACCTAGGCGTCGGCCGCCCGCCGGGCGCGCAGGCCGGAGCCGATCGCCCAGCCGATCCCGCCCGCCGCGACCAGCACCAAAGCCATCTCCGGGAGGATGCCCAGGTCGGTCGCGGGGGTCGTGGACGTGCGCAGCGGGACCTTCTGGACGAGGTAGGCGGGCACGAACATGCCGGTCCTCTGGGTGATCTTCCCGTCCGGCATGATCACGGCGCTGACGCCGCTGGTCACCGGCACGGTCACGGTCCGGCTGTGCTCGACGGCGCGGATGCGGGACATGGCCAGCTGCTGGTAGGTCATCTCGCTGCGGTCGAAGGTCGCGTTGTTGCTCGGTACGGAGATCATCTGCGCGCCGTGCGTGACGGTGTCCCGTACGGCCCAGTCGAACGCGGCCTCGTAGCAGGTGGCGAGCCCCACCTTGGCGCCGTCGATGTCGAAGACGCCCGGCTTGTCACCGCGGCTGAAGTCCTGCCGGACCATGCCGGTCCAGTCCTTGTTGACGGCGCCGACGAGCCCGCGCAGCGGAAGGTACTCGCCGAACGGCTGGATCTGCCGCTTGTCGTAGGTCTGCGTCGGTCCCTTGACCGGGTCCCAGAGGATCTGCTCGTTGAGCAGTCGGCCGTCCTTCTCGACGACAGCGCCGACCGAGATGGGCACGCCGACCGCCCGGGCGGCGCCCTCGATGACGGCGGCGGCGTCCCGCTGCGTGAAGGGGTCGATGTCGGAGGAGTTCTCCGGCCACAGCACGTAGTCGGGCCTCGGCGCCTTGCCCGCCTTGATGTCGGCGGCGAGCTTGAGGGTCTCGCGCACGTGGTAGTCGAGCACGGCCCGCCGCTGGGCGCTGAACTCCAGACCGGAGCGGGGCACGTTGCCCTGGATGACCGCCACGGTCGCGGTGCCGTCCTCGGCCTTGTCGCTGACCAGGGAGCGGGCCGCGAACGCGCCCGCCACCGGGACGGCCACGCTCAGCAGCGCGACGGCCGCCGCACCGCGCCGCAGGGACCGGGTACGGCGCCGTTCGGCGAGCAGCCGGCCGGCCTCGTACAGCCCGAAGCCGCACAGGACCACGCCGAAGCCGAGCACGGGCGTGCCACCGACCGCGGCGAGCGGCAGGAAGACGCCGTCCGCCTGGCCGAACGCGATCTTGCCCCAGGGGAAGCCGCGGAACGGCACGCGCGCGCGTACGGCCTCGCCCGCGATCCAGAGGGCGGCGGCCCACAGCGGCCAGGCCGGCAACCGCGAGACCGCGGCGACGCCGACGCCGACCAGGGCCACGAAGACCGCCTCGATGGCGACCAGGGCCAGCCAGGGACCCGGACCCACCTCCACGCCGGTCCACACCAGCAGCGGCAGCAGGAAGCCGAGCCCGAAGAGGTAGCCGAGGCCGAGGGCCGCCTTCCAGCCACGGCCGCGCAGCACCCAGCCGAAACCCGCGAAGGCGGGCAGGGCCAGCCACCACAAGGGGCGGGGCGGGAAGCTGACGTACAGCAGCACTCCGCAGAGGGCGGAGACGACGGCCGGGACCAGGCGCAGCAGCCGGCCGCCGCGCACGCCGGAGGCGGGGGACGGCTGGAGCTGATCCGGCTGGTCGACGGAGGTTGCGGTGACGGTCACCCGGGTGAGTGTACGGCCGCCGAGCCGGCCGCCGACAGCTCGGCCGGTGTCCTTACCTCGCCCTGAAACCCAGGTCGATGCGGTCATGCCGCTGATGCCCGGCACGCTGTTTTTGCCGTACCTCGTCCCCGAACCGCTCGTCGGCCGTTACGGTGTGCCCAGCCTCGGCAGTGCGGCCGGACCCGGCGCACCGCCTTGGCCTGCCACAGGTCGGGGGACCGGGTGCGAGGGGCGAGCAGGTGGGGTCGACGGGGACGAGGTCCGCGGCCGGTGCGGCCGGTGCGGACGGCACGAACGGTATCGGCGGTATCGGCAATCGTGGGGGTGCGGACGCGCACGGCGTCAGAAGAAACGTTTCCGACGGGGCGGGCATGATCCTGCTCGGGGCCTGCGCCGGGTGGTCGCTGATCACCGCGGCGGCCCACGACGGACGGCCCGAGGGCCTGCTGCTCGCAGTGCTCGCGGTGACCGCCGGCCATGCCACGGGCCGGGTCTCCGGGGCACTGCTGCCGGTCGCCGCGCCCTCGGCCGGCGCGGTCGTCGGGCTGGTCCTCGCCGTGACACTGCCGGAGCTGTCCCGAGGGCCCCGTTACGCCGCCCCGCTCGGGCACGCCGGGGCCACGGCCGCCCTGCTGGCGCTGGCAACCGGCGCCGCGTGCTGTGCCGCCTGGGCGACGCCGGTACCGGCCCTGCGGCTATGCCTGCGGGCCGGGGCCGGCGGGATCGCGCTGACGGGGGCCGTGCTGGGGTCGACGGCCGGTTGCGTGGCCGGCGCCGCCGTCCTGCTGTGCTCACTCGCCGCCGGCTCGAAGCCCCGCCGGGGCGTGTGGCTCGCGGGCATGGCCGTGGTGACGGCCCTGGTGGCGGGCGCGACCCTGGCGGCCGCCGCCGGCGTACTGCCCGACGGGCTCACCGGAGTGCTCGGTGACCGGTTCGGGCCGCACCGCGTCCAGCTGTGGCAGGACGCGCTGCGACTGGCCGGCCGGGAGAGCGGGCTGGGGGTCGGCCCGGGCCGGTTCGGCGAGCTGAGCCGTGCGACATCGCAGATGCCGCTGTCCGACGGCAAACCGCACTCCGCCCTGCTGCAGCAGGCGGCGGAGCAGGGACTGGTCGGCGTGGCCCTGCTCGTCGCCGCGTTCTGCTGGGTCCTGCACGCGCTGTGGCGCACGCCCCGCCCGACTCCGGTCGCCCTCACCGCGGGCGCCGCCCTGACCGCGCTGGCCGCGCTCGCGTCGGTGGGCGACGCGCTGAGCTTCACGACGGTGACGGCGGGCGCGGGACTGCTCGCCGGCTGGGCGACGGCCCGCCCGTGGACGCGCGTCGGCGGCAGCCCGGAGCCCTGATCGCCCCAGGACGCCCGCGGGGCGGGCGCGTCGAGCGCGACCTGGTGAGGGGGCGGACGGGGACTGGCGGAGGGGGCGGACGGGCGGGGACCGGCGGGGCGGGGCGGACGGACGAGGACCGGCGGAACGGCCGGGTGGACGGGGACCGGCGGAACGGCCGGGTGGACGGGGACCGGCGGGACGGCCGGGTGGACGGGGACCGGCGGGACGGCCGGGTGGACGAGGACCGGCGGGACGGCCGGGTGGACGAGGACCGGCGGGACGGCCGGGTGGACGAGGACCGGCGGGACGGCCGGGGACGAGGACC
>NZ_JBFBBK010000015.1:0-126228 GCF_040682635.1 Streptomyces sp. NPDC051133 | reverse complement strand
ACGGGCGGAACGGCCGGGTGGACGAGGACCGGCGGAACGGCCGGGTGGACGAGGACCGGCGGAACGGCCGGGTGGACGAGGACCGGCGGAACGGCCGGGTGGACGAGGACCGGCGGAACGGCCGGACGGGACCGGCGAGGGGGCCCTGAACACGCCGCCACGTCTGACTCCACCACACGCCCGCGGACACACACCGCGCCCCGGTGCGCGGCCCGCCGTACGGCACCGGGCGGACGCCCCCGGCCGACCCGGGCCAGACCGAGCCACGGTACGCGGCCGCCGTACGGCATTGGGCGCCCTCGCGCCCAGTGATCACGAACCGCACGCCGGGTGCGCGGCCCGCTGTACGGCACCGGGCGGACGCCCCGACGAGTCCGGACCAGCGGCCGGGTCTGAGCGAACCAACCACCCCCTCCGGCTCCGCTCCGCGCCGCCCGAGACGAACCGCGCCCAAGCCACCCGCGTACGAACCGCGCCCATCCGGCCCGTGCACGGCAGCCCCCCGTGGGCCGGGGTGTCAGGCGTTCGCCGGGGTGGTGTAGCCGCTCAATGCGCTGCGTACCGCCGGCAGGACGGCTGCCGTCAGGTCTCCGGTCAGGCGGGATCCGGCGGAGAGGACCACCGGGAGGCTGCGGACCGGCTCGGGCAGCAGGCCCGGTGGCAGGACGGGCAGGTCCCAGCGGGGTTCGGCGGCCGCGAAGAGCAGGCTGACGCCGAAGCCGGACCGGGTGACCGTGACGACGTCCTCGACGCCGACGCCCTCGTAGACGACGTGCCAGCCGACCTGCCGGGCGGTCAGGGTGTCCTCGGCGAGCCGGCGCAGCGGTGCCTCCCGCGCGGCGAACACCGCGAGCGGCACGGGTCCGGCGCCGCTCAGCAGGCCGGGCTGACCGAACCAGGAGCAGTCGACGGCTCCGATCACCTCGTCCGCCGGCCCGACGGGGTCGCCCAGCCGCAGGACCATGTCCACGGCGCCCGCCGCATGCTGGTCGCTGAGCCGGTCGCCCGGCCCGGTCTGGACGCTCATCCAGGGAAGGGGTACGTGCTCGCGGAGAGCGGTGATGAGGTCCGGGATGACGCCGACGAGCGTGTCGCACACGCCGAGGGTCAGGCGCCCGCCCCGTTTCGCCGCCGACAGGCGCAGCACGAGTTCGTCGTTGGTGTCCACGAGTCGGCGGGCGAAGCGCAGCAGTTCCTCGCCCGCCACCGACAGGCGCAGACTCTGGCCGGTCTCGCGGAACACGGGCTCGCCGATCAGCGTGTCCAGCTTGCGGATGTGCTGGGAGACGGCGGGCTGGGAGATGTTGAGCACCTCGGAGGCACGGCGGAACCCGCCGGTGTCCACGATGGTGACCAAGGTACGCAAAGGGCGTATGTCGAGATCGCGTCGCACGATGTATTTCCCCCGTTGATTCGATGATGCCGGCACCGCCCCGGTGCGTCACGGGACGGTGGCGTGGTGGTTCAGGACGTCTCCGCCTCCTGCGGGAGCGGAGAGCGGCGCAGCAGGGCGTTGATCAGCAGGTCGAGCGACTCGGTGACCATCTTCTGTTCGGCCGGGTTGAGTTGGGACAGCAGGTCGGCCTCCTTGGCGAGCCGCTGCGGGAACACCTCGTCGGTGAGTTCTCTGCCCTGCTCGGTGAGACAGACCAGGGCGGCGCGCCGGTCCGCCGGATTGGGCTGGCGGGTGACCAGGCCGCGCTTCTCCATCTTGGCCAGGATGTTGCTCATCGCCGCGCGCGAACACCCGCGCAGCGCGGCGATGTTACGGGCGATCAGCGGCGACTCGGCGTGCCGGAGGGTGATGAGGACGTCGAGCTCGCTGGAGGTGAGCTGGGCGCCGACGAGGGTGGTGCCGGCCTCCAGTTCGACGAGTACGTGCAGGCGCCGGAGCCGGCCGAAGACGCCCATGGAATGGGTGTCGAGGTCGGGCCGGGCCTGACGCCACCAGGCGGCGACCAGGTCGGTGGGGGTGGACGGGATCATGGAAGCGCCTCCATATTGTTAATCACTGAACCATAGTGTAACTATCTGGGTCGGGCTCGCCGCCGCAGGGCGACCCGCGAGTCAACCCCCTTCGCACGGAAGGTTGTTCCATGGAAGCGCATGCGCTCCACGCCGCGCCGCCACGTCGGGGCGGGGCGGTCGTCTTACTCCTGGCCTCCCTCACGGCGATCACCCCGCTGGCCACGGACATGCTGCTGCCCGGCTTTCCTGACATGGCCGACGATCTGCACGCCAGCGACGCGGGCGTACAACTGTCGCTGACCACCTATCTGTTGGGCCAGGTCATCGGGCAGCTGCTGCTCGGTCCGATCAGCGACTCGACGGGCCGCCGCAGGCTGCTGATCTGGAGCTCGGGGCTGTTCGCCGTCTTCTCGCTGCTGTGCGCGTTCGCGTCGAGCGCCGAACTGCTCAACGCGGCACGGGTGTTGCAGGGGGTGGCCGGCTCCGCCGGAATGGTCCTCGCGCGGGCGGTCGTGGGCGACTGGTACCGGGGGCCGGAGGCGGCGAAGCGGTTCTCCGTCCTGTCCATCATCTTCGCCGTCGCCCCGATCATCGCCCCCGTCATCGGCGGCCTGATCATCCACGCCTCCTCCTGGCGTGTCCTGTTCATCGTCCTCGCCGTTCTCAGCGTGCTCCTCATGGTGGCGGTCGTCGTCGGGCTCCCCGAGTCGCTGCCGCCCGAGAAGCGCCAGAAGGGCGGCGTCGGACCGGCGTTCCGAGCGATGCGGGGGCTGCTCGGACAACGCACCTTCCTGGGCTACGTGCTGACGTTCTCCTTCGCCAACGTCGCGCTGTTCGCGTACATCTCGGGCTCCAGCTTCGTGTTCCAGGACCGCTACGACCTGTCCGAGACCGGGTACAGCCTGTCCTTCGCCCTCACCGCGATCGGCGTTCTCATCGGCGGTGCCATGGTCGGCAACCTGGCCGCCAAGGCCGGGCTGAACCGGCTGCTCAGTCTCGGTGTGGCCGTCGGTGTCGTCGCCTCGGCCGCGCACGCCGTGGTGGCCGCCACCGCCGGGAACACGCTCGTCACCTCGCTGGTCTTCATGTTCCTGAGCATGTTCGCGATGGGCCTGATCATCCCGTCGGTCATGACGATCGGCCAGGAACTCGGCCGCCGGGCGGGCGGAGCCGCCTCCGCCCTGATCGGCGCCGGGCAGTGCCTGTTCGGCGGCATCGCCGCGCCCGTCGTCGGCGCGCTCGGCACCGACAGCGACAGGCCGATGGCGAACCTGATGATCATCGGCTTCGCCGCCGCGCTGCTCAGCCTCCTCGCCCTCGCCCGACCGTGGCGGCGCCACGGGGAGCACGCACCGACCACGGACGAGACGGCCCCGGCCGCCGCCCCCGTGCACTGACCCGACCACCCGGCAAAGGACCACATCCGCATGACCACCACCCGCACCGAACCCTCCAGACAGATGTCCTGGGACATACCGCCCGCCTCCGTGGCCGACGTCCTCACCCGGGCCCGACAGGCCGTCCCGCTGCTCCGCGAGGCCGCCCCGCGGACCGAGGAGCTCCGGCGGCTGCCCGACACCGTCGTGGACGTCCTGCGCCAGGTCGGCGCGTGGCGGGCCGTGATGCCCACCGAGTGGGGCGGCCCGGAACTCGGCTCGGTCGAGCAGGCGCAGCTGCTCGAGATCCTCGCGCAGGGCGACGCCTCGGCGGCCTGGTGCGCCATGATCGGCATGGACTCCGGCATCTACGCCGGATACCTCGAGGACGCCGCCGCCAAGGAGCTGTACGGGGACATCGACACCATCACCGCCGGGGCGCTGTTCCCCACGGGCCGGGCGGAGAAGGTGTCCGGCGGCTACGTGCTCAGCGGGACCTGGCGGTTCGCCTCCTGCGTCCACCACGCCCAGATCCTGATGGCGTCCTGCATCGTCCACGAGGACGGCGTGCCGGTCGCCGACCCTCTGACCGGACAGCCCCGCCAGTGGCGGGTGTTCGCGGCCCGGCCCGAGCAGTTCGAGATCCACGACACCTGGTACTCCACCGGTCTCGCCGGGTCCGGCAGCAACGACTACTCCTGCCAGGACCTGTTCGTCCCCGCCGAGCACGCCTTCAGCCTCTCCCGGCCCCGGCGGCCCGGTCCGCTGCTGCGCACCCCGGACGCGGTCCAGCGCAAGATGCCCGGCATCCCGCTCGGCCTCGCCCGTGCCGCGCTCGACCACGCCATCGACATGGCGGAGGGCCGCGCCGACCGGGAGACGGGCACGCCCTGGACGAGCGACCTCAGGGTGCACGAGGCGATCGGCCGCTCGCTGATGGAACTGAACGCCGCCCGGGCGAGCGTGTACGAGTCGCTGTCCCGCCAGTGGGAGGCGCTGTGCTCCGGCGGGGAGGACCTGCGCGCGCGGCGCATCGACAGCGCGCTCGCCCGCACCTTCGCGTTCAAGACCGCCCGCCGTGTCGTCCAGCGGCTGTACGACCTCGTCGGCGGAGCCGCCGTCTACCGCCGCAGCAGCCCCTTCGACCGGTGGCTGCGCGATGTCCACACGATGTGCCAGCACGCCGTGGCCCAGGACGCCGTGCTGCAGATGGCCGGCGTCGTCGCCCTCGGCGGCGAGCCCCCGAACCCGGTCAACCCTGCGCTGGCCGTGTCCCTGCCCGCCGCCTAGGAGCCGCATCGTGAAGATCGCCGTGATCGGGCACACCGGCATGACCGGCAGAGCCCTCACCGACACCCTGCTGCGCCGCGGCCACGAGGTCACCGGCGTCTCCCGCTCCGCCCTGGACCGGCCGGACGGCGACACCCCGGGGACGCTCACACAGGTCGCCCGCGACGTCTTCGACGTCCGCGCGCTCGCCGAGGTGCTGCCCGGACACGACGTCGTGGTGTCCTGCTTCTCCGGCGGCCACGAGGTCGACCTGGAGGTCTACTACCGGCAGGCCGAGGGCACCCGGCGCATCATCCAGGCGTTCCGGCGCTCCGGCGCCGGCTATCTGATGTACGTCGGGGGCGCCGCGTCCCTCCGCGTCGACCCGCACACCCAGATGTTCGACGATCCGCGCTTCCCCGCCTGGTACTTCGGCATCATGCCCGCCGAGCACCTGACCTGGCTCGGCGACATCACCGGCGAGGCCTTCTTCCACGAGGCCGCCCTGCGCAAGCGGAGCGGCCTCGTCCCGGAGGGGGTGAGCGACGCGGAGCTGGAGAAGCACGTCGAGTCCTGGAAGCGCGTCCCGCTGCTGGAGGGCTGCCGGATCGCGCTCGACCTGTTCGAGCACCGCACCGACTTCCGGTGGAGCTTCCTCTCCCCGCCCTGGCTCTACCGGCCGGGCCCGGGTACGGGCTGCTACCACCTGGGCGTCGACCACATGCTCTACGACCGGGGCGTGCCCGCCGGGATCGACCTTCCGGACCTGGCGCTCGCCCTCGCCGACGAGGCCGAGCGGCAGGCGCTGGTGCACAAGCACTGGACCGTCGCCGGCCGCTGCACCTGCCGCAACTGATCCACTCCTTCCCTCCGCGTCGGCCCCGCCCCTCACCGGGCGGGGCCGGCGCACGTTCCGCACCGGATCCGGAAGACCAGCTTCAGGAGAACCCGTTGCCCACACTCAAGCCCAACCCGGCGCCCCGGCGCACCGGCGACGAGCGCGTCCTGCGCACCGTGGCCGTCGTCGGCACCGGCCTGATCGGCACCTCGATAGCGCTCGCCCTCACCGGGCAGGGCGTCACCGTCCATCTCGACGACCACGATCCCGTCCACGCCAGAACCGCCGCGTCGCTCGGCGCCGGCGTCACGGACACCGCGGACGGCCCGGTCGACCTGGCCGTCATCGCCGTACCACCCGCACAGGTCGGCGCCACCCTGCGCACGTTGCAGCGGCGCGGCGCCGCCCGCGCCTACACGGACGTCGCCAGCGTGAAGGTCCAGCCCTGGCGGGATGTCATGGCCCTCGGCTGCGACCCCGCCACCTACGTCGGCGGGCACCCGATGGCCGGCCGCGAACGCTCCGGCCCGCTCGCCGCGCAGGCCGGTCTCTTCGAGGGCCGTGCCTGGGTCCTCTCCCCCTCCGAGCGCACCGCGTCCCACGCCCTGCGGGCGACCATGGAGCTGGTCCGGCGCTGCGGGGCGGTGCCGGTGATGATGACCCCGGCCCTGCACGACAGCGCGGTGGCCCTCGTCTCCCACGCCCCGCACGTCGTCTCGGCGCTGATGGCCGCACGCCTGCAGCACGCCGATGACAGCGAACTCCGGCTCGCGGGCCAGGGGCTGCGCGACGTCACGCGCATCGCGGGCGGCGATCCCGATCTGTGGGCGGAGATCCTCACCGCCAACTCGGCTGCCGTGGCCGATGTCCTCGAGGACGTCGCGCAGGATCTGGAAGGCATGGCGAACGCGCTGCGTCACTGTTCCGGGGCCGGCGAGGACGGCCGCCGCAAGGGTGCCGCCCTCGTCCGGCACGCGCTCCAGCGGGCGCGGACCGGTCACGAACGCATCCCCGGCAAGCACGGCGGGGAGCGGATCCCGTGCGTGGCCGTCCTGGTCCGGATCGGGGACGAACCCGGGGAACTGGCCCGGCTGCTGGACGCCACCCGCACGCTCGGTGTGAACATCGAGGACGTGACGATCGACCACGACGCGGGCCGCTCGGGCACGGTGGAGCTTCTGGTCGCGGCGGGGGCGGCCGAGAAGCTCGCCTGCGAGCTGGGACGACAGGGCTGGCCCTGCGAAGTGGGCGACGAGGCGTGAACGCCTGAACCCGGGGCGGGGCGCTGGGCGTTGGACCCTGGCGCCCCGCGCCCGGCCGCGACGCGCGGCGACGGACCGCGAAGGACCACGAAGGACCACGAAGGACCGATGCGCGGGACGACGCGCGGGACGACGGACCTGCCGGGGACCGGCAGAGGTCCGCGGCGGCCCCGCGCCGTTCACGGTGGCCCGACGGCCCAGTGTGAACGGGCTGGTCGCCGTGCATGAGCGGGTCGCCCTGCGTCAGCGGCCCGGATTCACCCGGCGCCTGCCCGCCTGCCGTGGAATCGCTGTCCCGCCGTGGCTCGCCCCCTGGGCCGGCGGGCCCGCCTACGGCCTCGGACCACGCCCCCCCGCCGAGCATGGGCGACCCGCACTGACCGGCGCCGCACTGCCGGACCGGCGCGCGACTGTGCCGCAGCCCGATGGACCGGCGCCCCCACGGGTGAGCGCGCCCGGAACGGTTCGACGACCCCAGCGCCCAGCTCCCGCCGGGAGCTCGGCAGCCCGGGACTGCGCCGCCCCGCGACCGCATGCGCCGACGCCCCACCGGTCGGCCGGTGGGGCGTCGTACGGACGGCGGTGCGTCGTGCGGACAGTGGGGCGTCGTGCGGACAGTGGTCAGGCGACCGGCTGGGGGCCCGGCTGCGGCGACGTGGGGGCGGCCCCGGTGCTCTCCAGGGCGCTCTTGACGACCTTCCCGCTGGCCGTCCGGGGCAGGCTGTGCCGGATCAGGACCCGGCGCGGGATCTTGAACGCGGCGATCCGCCGACGCAGTGCGGCCAGCACCTGCTCCTCGGTGACGGCACCCGGGTGCACCGGTACGACATGGGCGACGCCGACCTCGCCCCACCGCTCGTCCGGTACCCCGACGACCGCGGACTCCCGGACGCCGTCCAGCGCGTCGATGGCCGCTTCGACCTCGGCCGGATGGACGTTCTCGCCGCCGGAGATGATGAGGTCCTTGATCCGCCCCCGCACCTCCACCCACCCGTCCGGACCGGCCCGCACGATGTCCCCGGAGCGCAGCCAGCCGTCGTCGAGCACCTCGGCGGTCTCGGCCGGCCGCCGCCAGTAACCGGCGAAGACGTTCGGCCCCCGGACGAGCAGCTCGCCGGAGCCGTCCGGTGCCGTGCCGTCGACCCGGATGTCGCTGAAGAAGTGCACCGGCCCGGCGGACAGCGGGCGCGCGGCGGCGCCGTCGGGAGTGGCGAGGGTGACGCCCGGCGCGGCTTCCGTCATGCCGTACCCCTGGAGCAGCGTGACACCGCGGCGCTGCCAGGCACGCACCGTCTGTTCCGGCGCGGGGGATCCGCCGTAGATGACGTAGCGCAGGCTGGACAGGTCGGTGCGCCCGAAGTCCGGGTGCTCGTGCAGCATGCGCAGCATCGTCGGGACCGCGGAGAAACAGGTGACGCGCCGCTCGGCGATCGTCCTGAGCGCCGGGCCCGGGCGGAACCGGTCCACGATGACGGTGCCGCCCTTGAACAGGGTGGGCAGGCTCGCCTGGCCGAGGCCCGTGGCGTGGAAGAGCGGCGCGACGCACAGCGCGGTGTCCGTGGAGAGGACGTCGACGTGGGCGAGTTGGTTGAGGGTGTTGAAGAGCAGGTTGCCGTGGGTGAGGACGGCTCCCTTCGGGCGGCCCGTCGTGCCGGAGGTGTACAGGACGACGGCCGGGTCGTCGAGGGTGACCGAACGCCCCGGTGGCCGGGCCTCCTCGCCGGTCATGGCCTCCTGCTCGGCGGGACCCGCCACGAGTCCCATCCCCGCACAGGTCTCCGCCACCGCCCGGGCCTGTTCCGCGTCGTGGACGAGCGCGGCCGGCGCGCAGTCCCGCAGGAGACGGGTGACCTCGGCCGGGGCGAGGCGCGGGCTCACGGGGACGAACAGCGCACCGAGCCGGCCCGCCGCGAAGAACAGTTCCAGTGCCTCCGGGCGGTTCCAGCCGAGGTGGGCGATCCGGTCGCCGTGCCGGACGCCCCGCGCGGCGAGGGCGCCGGCCAGCCGGTCGACACGGTCGGCGAGCCGTCGGTAGGTGACGGACCGGTCGCCCTGGCGCAGCGCGATGCGGGTGGGGTCCAGCCGGGCCCTGCGGTACGGCCAGCTGCCGATTCCCTGGTCGCTCACCGGGCCGGGTCCTCCGGCTGCCGGACCTCGGTGAGGTGCCCGATGTCGAAGAACTCCCACTGGTTGGGCGGCATCATCGCGCTCACATGGACGACCCGCTCGGTGAGATCCACGAGGAGGGTCACGTGGATGCCGGGCTTGACGGTCCAGGTGACCAGGTACAGCCCGGGGCGGACGAGCCGGGCGCGGTAGGGGAGGGTGACGGTGTGCGGGGGTGCCGAGCCCTCTAGGAGATGGAAGGTGAGGGTGTCCGGCCCGAATTCCATGCGGTAGCGATTCCCGGTCGAATAGGTGTATTCGATGAGGGTGCCCGCGAGTTCGGTGGTGGCGGGTCCGCCTATCTTGTCGTCCTGCGGCAGCGGGGTGAAAACGTTGCTGGTCATGAAGTGACGCTTTCTCTTCGGGGTCAGGCCCAGGCCGGTGCGTATTCCCGCTCGGCGGGCGGAACGTGTTCCCTGCGGGCGCGGGCGAATTCGACGACGTGCCGGGCCGTCGTCTCCAGCCGGCCGCGGACGTGCGGGTCCGTACAGGCTCCGCTCGCGTCGAAGGCCGTGCGCGAGGTGTCGACGCCGACGCCGAGCGGTGTGGGCCAGCCGCGCAGGGCGTGGACGGTGGCGCGCAGGGAGGCCAGCGCGGAGACCGCGCCCTGGGCCCCGCGTGCGGTGGTGAGACAGCCGACCGGGCGCCCGCTGAAGTACGGCTCCGGCCGGGTCCTGAGGTCCTCGGCGTGGTCGAGGACGTTCTTGATCAGGCCGGACATGGTGCCGTGGTAGGCGGGCGCGGCGAGGACGAGGCCGTCCGCCGAGCCCATCAGCTCGACCATGCGCCGGCGCGCGGGTTCCCCGGTCGGCTCGGGCGTGTAGTGCGGCAGGGCGAGGTCGGGGCCGGACAGGCACACGGTGTGCGCGCCGAGCCGCTCGGCCTCGCGCAGCACCGCACGCAGGACCCGTTCGGTGGTCGACCCGGGCCGAGTGGATCCGCCGATTCCTACGACCGTCAAAGGGGCGCGCGTCACCCGTTTCTCCTTGCCTGTAAGAGGAATTGGGCTCTCCGGACGGAAGAGAGGTGAGAGGAGGGACACCGGAACCCTATTCGCGCGGCGGCCCCGAGGGTGATCGGCAGCCCTTATCGGGGCGATAAGGGTTCGCTGTTGGCCGCCGCCGCCCGTCCGAACCTAGTGTCGAACGCATTCCCCGTTCCGCACCTGACGCCCTGACGTGCGCTCCATCGGAAAGGCCCCGCTGTGACGGATGTTCTCATCGACGGCAAGTCGCTGACCCTCGACGACGTCGAGTCCATCGCCCGCCCCGAGCACGACCGGGCCCTCGTCTACACCGACGTCGCCCAGAAGGCGTCCAGGCGTTCCCGCGATCTGAAGCTCGACCTCATCGCCACCGGCCAGCCCATCTACGGCGTCACCACCGGCTTCGGCGACAGTGTGACCAACCAGATCGCCCCCGGGAAGGCGGCGGAGCTGCAGCGGCACCTGGTCACGTACCACCTCAACGGCACCGGCCCGCTGGCCCCCGCCGAGGTGGTGCGCGCCACCCTGCTCATCCGCGCCAACTGCCTGGCCCGTGGCAACTCGGGCGTCCAGCCCGACGTCATCCATCTACTGCTGGACTTCCTGCGGCACGACGTCCTGCCGCAGGTGCCGGAGCGGGGCTCGGTCGGCGCCTCGGGCGACCTCGTCCCGCTGTGCTACGTCGCCAACGCCCTGTTCGGGGAGGGGGAGGTGACGTACCGGGGGGAGACCCGGGACACCGCGGACGTGCTGCGCGAACTCGGTCTGCGGCCGGTCGTCCCGGAGGCCAAGGACGGCCTCGGGCTGATCAACGGCACGTCGTTCTCCGCCGGGTTCGCCGTCCTCGCCACCCAGGACGCCGCCCGGATCGCCGAGGTCACCGACGTCGCGACGGCCCTGGCGTCCGAGGCCCTGCTCGGCAACCGCGGCCACTTCGACGCCTTCATCCACGAACAGCGTCCCCACCCCGGTCAGCTCGCCTCCGCCGCCCGCCTCACCGAACTCCTCGACGGCTCCGGGCTCTCCCTCCCCCACGACCAGGTCGTGGACGCCAACGACCCGCTGGACGGCAAGGGCCACGGCAGGCTCACGCGCAGCATCCAGGACCGCTACAGCCTGCGCTGCGCGCCCCATGTCGCCGGTGTCCTGCGGGACACCGTGGCGTGGGTGGACCGCTGGCTGGAGACCGAGATCAACGCCTCCACGGACAACCCGCTGTTCGACGCCGAGTCGGGCCGCGTGCACTCCGGCGGCAACTTCTACGCCGGCCATGTCGTCCAGGCCATGGACTCGCTGAAGGTCGCGGTCGCCTCGGTCGCCGACCTCCTCGACCGGCAGCTGCAGCTCCTGGTGGACGCCAAGTTCAACAACGGGCTGACCGAGAACCTCATCCCGCGCACGGACGGCGACGCCTGGGAGAAGGGCCTGCACCACGGCTTCAAGGGCATGCAGCTCGCGTGCTCCGCGCTCACCGCCGAAGCCCTCAAGCACGCGGGCCCGGCCACCGTGCACTCCCGCTCCACCGAGGCGCACAACCAGGACAAGGTCTCCATGGCCCCGATCGCCGCGCGCGACGCCCGGCGCATCGTGGAGCTGACCCGGGAGGTCGCCGCGATCCAGCTCCTCGCCGCGTGCCAGGCCCTCGACCTCAGGGGCCTCGACGACATGGCGCCGCGTACCCGGGCGGTGCACACGCTGATCCGCTCGCACGTGCCGTTCGTGGACGCCGACCGGCGCATGGACGGCGACATCCGGAAGGTCGTCGCCCTCATCACCTCGGGCGCGCTCGTGGCCGCCGCGCACGGCCACGCCCCCGTCGCCGCCTGACCCCACGACTCGCCACCTGACCCCACGACTCGCCACCCGCCCCACGCCCCCTGCCCGGAAAGGACCCCCTTGACCACCGCGGCCCAGACCGATCCGATCCTGCTCGGCATCGCAGCCGAACTGCCCAGGCCGGTGTTCTCCACCGGCGAACTGCTCGACGCGAGCCAGGGCCTGTTCTCCGACCGGCTCACCGCGATGCTCGCCGCGCTGGGCGTCGACAAGCGCCACTCGGTGCTGGCGAACTACCCCGACGTCGTCTTCCACGGCGCCGACCCCAAGCCCGACGTGCTCACCGTCGACCTCGCCGTGGACTCCGCGCGGGCCGCCCTCGCCAGGAGCGGCGTGGACCCGGCCGGCATCGGCCTCGTCCTCGGCGTCACCTCCAGCCCCGGGCGGCTGCTGCCCTCACTGGTGTGCGACGTCATCGCCCGGATGCCCGAACTGCCCCGGGACTGCGCCAACCTGGCCATCGAGTACATGGGCTGCTCGGCGCTCGCCAAGGTCGTCGACACCGCCCGCTGGTATCTGACCGCCAACCCCGGCAAGCAGGTGCTCGCGGTCTTCACCGAGGCCATCTCCCCGCTCTCCCCGCCGCTCGACCGGCAGGGGTACGGGCACTTCACCGAGGTCCCGGACACCGAGCGGCAGCGCACCGTGGACGCGCTGCACTCCTTCCTGTTCGCCGACGCCTCCGTGGGCATGGTCTTCGGCGCCGAGGGCCGGGGGCCGGTCTTCGGGCCGGTCGCGAACCTCACCAACGACCTGCCCGAGGACACCGAGCTCGGCACCGTCCCCGACGGCGGCTCGGACATCCCGGTGGTCCTCGCCGAGCACGGCCGCCGCCTCTACACCCTGTCCCCCGAGGTCACTCCGCGCGGCGGCCACTACGCCACCGAGACGGCCCGCGCGGCACTGGCCGCCCCCGGCTGCACGCTCGCGACCCCGGGCGACGCGGCGGCGCTGCTCATGCACACCGGCTCCACGCGCATCCTCGACTCGCTGTGCGCCCAGTTCGGGGTCGCGCCGGACAGCCCGCGGGTGGCCTCGTCGTACACCGTGCTGCGGGACCACGCCAACACGCTCGGCTGCTCGGTGCCGCTGATGCTGGCGGAGGACACCGGCCGTCCGTCCGGTACCGGGCTCGCCATCGCGTTCGGTCTGTCCTTCTCGGCCGGCGCCTTCACCGTCACCTTCCCCGACGGAGGCTGGCGGCCCTGAGCCCGCCCCTGCCGCTCGTACCCCATCACCGAGAGGAACCAGAAGTGCCCACCAACGACGCCGACGTCGTGCTCGCCAAGTTCCGGGACTACATCACCGGCCCCACCCGCTACGCCACCCTGCTGACGGTGTTCGAGCTGGGCATCGTCGCGCAGCTGAAGGCCGCCGGTCCCGACGGCATGAGCGCCGCGCAGCTCGCCGCGGTCACCGGTGTCAGCGCCCACCATGTCGAGCAGCTGCTGCAGCTGCCCGTGAAGGACGGGTTCCTCGCGCGGGACCCGGCGACGGGTGCCTACACCCTCGACGGCATCGCCCGGCTGTCGGACGCCGAGCTCGCCCGGGTCATGCCGTGGCTGCACATGATCAAGGAGGTGTGTCTGCGGCAGCTGTACCACCTCACCGACAGCGTGCGCGAGGGCCGGATCGTCGGCCTGGAGAAGTTCTACGGCTTCACCGGGAACTTCTACCAGGCCAGCAAGGCCCACCCGGAGCTGCACCGCACCTGGGAACCCGTGATGCACGCGGTCACCGACTACATCGACCCCTGGTTCTACGGCCGGCTGGACCTCCCGGCGGGCGCCCGGGTCGTCGACATCGCGGGGAACACCGGGCAGGGGGCGATCCTCGCCCAGAAGTACCACGGCGAGAAGGACATCCACGTCACCTGCTTCGACCTGCCGGAGAAGGAGGACGAGGCCCTGGACAACATCGCCGGGGCCGGGCTGGAGGACCGCTGCTGCTTCATCGGCGGTGACGCCCTCGCCGAGATCCCCCGGGGCTTCGACGTCGCACTGATCAAGCACTTCCTCGACATGTGGGACCACGACAACGCCCTGCGGGTCCTGCGCAACACCTACGAGGCTGCCCTCGGGCGGCCGGCTCATCGCCATGCACCTGACCTACCCGGAGCAGGGGGACTCCGCCACGGCGGACTTCTTCCCCGCCTATTTCTTCGGCTGCACGATGGCGCAGGGCGGTCCGCAGCGGCTGTCCACCTGGGCCGCCTGGATCGAGGAGGCGGGCTTCGAGGTCACGCGGACGGTGGAGCAGGACATGAGCACGGCGCCGGGCGACACGATCCCGTCGCACAGCATCGTCTACGCCACGAAGCGCTGACCCGCCCGCTCCGGCACCGGCTCGCTGCGGCACCGACGAGGGGTCTCAGCGGGGCGAGCCGGGGCCGTTCGTCCGCAGCCGCGCCCTGATCTCCCGGACCGCCGACTCCGCGTTGTCCACGGTGATGGTGAAGGTGTGGCCGTCCCACAGGCGCAGGACGACGCCCTCGCCCCGGCGCACGACGACCGCGGTGCCCTTCTCGGGGCGCCAGCGGTAGCCCCAGCCGCCCCAGTGACGGGGCGTGACGAGGGCGGTGAAGTCGGCGCCGGCCACGTGGGAGAGCGGGATGCGGCGGCGCGGCAGCCCGATGTGGCCGCAGCGCACCTCGACGGACTCCTTGTCGCACCTGAGGTCGACGTGCACGAAGGCGAGCGTGCCGAAGAGGACCAGCAGTCCGGCGGCGATGCAGCCCACGACGGACATCACCAGCGCGGCGACGCCGGAGGTCCAGGCCGAGTCCACCGCCAGCTCGATGCCGAGCGCCATGCAGGCCGCCCCGACCAGCGCCAGCAGCCACTGGACCCGGTTGGTGGCGCGTCCCGTCCAGACGTCGGGGTGCGAGGAGTCGTCGGCGCGGGAGTGGTCCCTCATGTTTATGAGGTTACTCAGGTTTCGCTGCGCGGGTAGGGCGTGGCACAGCGTGACTGGCCCGGGAGGAGCAGACGGCGCGCGAATCGGAGCGGGACGGTGCCGGCGTCCGGCGGGCGGCGGGCGGACGGACGGACCGGTCCCGGCCGTCCAGGTTGGTGGCGGACAGACGGTCGGCGGACAGGCCGGTGCCGGGCCGGCCGCGCGGGTCGGTGGACAGGCCGGTCGTGCGGGCACGACCGGCGGGCGGACGGACCGGTCCCGGCCGTCCAAGTTGGTGGCGGACAGGGGGTCAGCGGACGGGCCGGTGCCGGGCGGACGGACCGGTCCCGGCCGTCCAGGTTGGTGGCGGACAGGGGCTCGGCGGACAGGCCGGTGCCGGGCCGGCCGCGCGGGTCGGTGGACGGGCCGGTCGTGCGGGCACGGCCGGCGGGTGGTCAGCGGACGGGGCGCCGGGCCGGGTGTCCGACGGTCTGTGGTCGCGCCGGCGTCCGGGGGCGGGCGGCGGACTGCTGCACGGCGGTCGGCGGGCAGGCGGGCCGGTGCCCCGCCGGTGCCGCGGCGGACGGGCGGGCCGGTGCGCGGCGGACGGGCCGGCGTCCGCCGGGGTCAGCGGACCGGGGTGACCGTCTGGAGGAAGCGGCCCTCGGCGTACGCCAGGGCGGTGTCCGGGAGGGTCGCCTCGCGTCCGCTGAGCAGCACGGTGAGCGTGGTGTCGGCGACGGCCGCCGGCTGCGGTTCGGCTCCGATCCGGCGCAGCGCCTGGGCGGCCACGGCGCCGGCCGAGCCGTGCAGGATCAGCGGCGCACGGCCGGGCTGCTGGACGGCGGCCCGGATGCGCTCGCCGACCAGCTCGTAGTTGGTGCAGCCCAGGACGACCGCGGTCACGTCCTGAGGCGTGCGGGCGGCGGCCGAGGCGATCGCGGCGTCGATCGCCGCCTCGTCCGCGTGGTGCACCGCGTCCGCGAGGCCCGGGCACGCCACCTCGGTGACACGGACACCGCCGGCGAACTGCTCGATCAGCCCCCGCTGGTAGGCGCTGCCCGTGGTGGCCGGGGTGGCCCAGATGGCGACGTGCCCGCCGCCCGCGGCGGCCGGCTTGATCGCGGGGACGGTGCCGATGATCGGCAGGTGCGGTTCGAACCGGGCCCGCATCTGCGGCAGGGAGTGCACGGACGCGGTGTTGCAGGCGACGATCAGGACGTCCGGCTCATGGGCGGCGGCGGCTCCGGCGACGGCGAGGGCGCGCTCGGTGATGTCCTCCGGGGTGCGCGGTCCCCAGGGCATCCCGTCCGGGTCCCAGGAGAGGACGAGGTCCGCGTCGGGCCGCAGCCGGCGTACCGCGGCAGCGGCGGGAAGCAGGCCGATTCCGGAGTCCATGAGCGCGATCTTCACCCGGCCACGATAGACGATGCGGTACTGCCGGCCGCTCCGGTGGGGCAGACTGCGGCCGTGAGCGCCCTGATGTGGATCACCGTCGTGTCACTGGCCGCCTGGTGCTGGCTGCTGCTGTGCCAGGGCTTCTTCTGGCGCACGGACGTACGGCTGCCCCCACGCCGGGAACCGCGGGAGTGGCCGTCCGTGTGCGTGGTCGTACCGGCCCGGGACGAGGCAGCGGTGCTGCCCGCGAGCCTGCCGTCACTGCTGGCGCAGGAGTATCCGGGGCGGGCGGAGGTGTTCCTGGTGGACGACGGGAGCACGGACGGCACCGGGGAGCTGGCCCGGCAGCTGTCCCGGCGCCACGGCGGGCTGCCGCTCACGGTGGGCTCGCCCGGTGAGCCGCCGGCGGGCTGGACGGGCAAGCTGTGGGCGATGCGGTACGGCATCGGGCTGGCACGCCCGCGTGATCCCGAGTTCCTGCTGCTGACGGACGCGGACATCGCGCACGCGCCGGACAGCCTGCGCGAACTCGTGGCGGCGGCCCGCACCGGGGGCTTCGACGTCGTGTCGCAGATGGCACGGCTGCGGGTGGAGAGTCCGTGGGAGCGGCTGGTGGTCCCGGCGTTCGTCTACTTCTTCGCGCAGCTGTACCCCTTCCGCCGGATCGGCCGGAGGGGCTCGCACACGGCGGCGGCGGCCGGCGGCTGCGTCCTGCTGCGCACGAGCATGGCGGAGCGGGCGCGCATCCCGGACGCCATCCGGCACGCGGTCATCGACGACGTGGCCCTCGCGCGCGCGGTGAAGGGCGCCGGCGGGCACGTCTGGCTGGGGCTCGCCGACCGGGTGGACAGCGTGCGGCCGTATCCGCGGCTGCACGACCTGTGGCGGATGGTCTCGCGCAGCGCCTACGCCCAGCTGCGGCACGACCCGCTGCTGCTCCTCGGTACGGTCGCCGGGCTCGCCCTGGTGTACCTGGTGCCGCCGGCCGCGCTGGTCGCCGGAGCGGCGGCCGGCGGTACGGCGACCGCCGCCCTGGGCGCGACGGCGTGGGCGGTGATGGCGGGCACGTACCTGCCGATGCTGCGCTACTACCGGCAGCCGCTGTGGCTCGCTCCGCTGCTGCCGTTCACGGCGTTCCTGTACCTCCTGATGACGGTCGACTCGGCCGTGCAGCACTACCGGGGACGCGGGGCCGCCTGGAAGGGCCGTACCTACGCGCGTCCCGACACGGTCACCGACGAGGGCTGAGCACGGTCATTTGCGGCCGGGTGTCCAGTTCATCCCCCAGCCGTAGGCGCGGTCTATGGTCCGCTGCGGGCTCACACCCCGCTGAGGCACCAGGTACCGCGCCTCGCGCTGGACGAGGAGATCGCCGCCGGTGTTGGTGATCAGGGCGAGCGCGCACACCGTGGAGGGCACGGTGCACTCGTCCAGGGAGAACTCGATGGGCGCGCCGTGCTGCGGGTGGAGGGTGACGGTGGCATGCAGATCGGCGAAGGAGCTGGCGCCCTCGTAGATGGTGACGAAGACGAGGAGGCGCCGGAAGTCCTGCTTGTGGTCGAGGTTGACGGTGAGGTTCTCGCCCGCCGCCACGGCACCGGTGCGGTCGTCGCCGTCGAGGTGGATGTACGGCGGGCGGTCCAGCGATCCGAAGGCGTTGCCCAGGGCCTGGACGACTCCCTTGCCGCCGTCGGCGAGTTCGTAGAGGGCGCACAGGTCCAGGTCGAGGTCCGGCCCGCCGCCGCCCCACCGGCTGCTCCGGCCGCCGAAGTGTTTGCGCATCTGCCAGTTGAGGTTCACCCGCAGGGCGCCGGAGGTACCGCCCTGCTTGGCCAGCGAGACGGAAGGGGCCGCCTTGGTCAGGGTCACCTTGGACAGCCGGACCGGCTGGGGCGCGGGGGCCGGAGGGGCCGCGGGCGGGGGCGGCACGGTCACGGGCGGTGCCACGGGGGGCGTCGCGCGAGGCGGCGCCGTGGCCGGGCCGGGCGGCGCGGGCGTCGCCCGGGGCGGTGCCGGGGCCGCCCCGGCGGGAGGCGCGGGGCGCTGCGGTTCGTCGACGGTGATGCCGAAGTCGGTGGCCAGGCCCGCGAGTCCGCTGCCGTAGCCCTGGCCGACGGCGCGGAACTTCCAGCCGCCCTGGCGGCGGTAGAACTCGCCGAGCAGGAAGGCCGTCTCCACGGTGGCGCCGGGGCTGTCGAAGCGGGCGGCCGACCCGCCCGTCGCGGCGTCGGTCACCTCGATGTAGAGGTCGGGGACCTGTCCGAACGTGCCGCCGTCCGCGGAGGCGGCGAGCACGATCCGCTCGATGTCGCTCTCCACGCGCGCGAGGTCGACGAGAAGGGTGTCCGTGACGTGTCCGCCGGCCGTCCGCTTTCCCTCGTGGCGCACCGCGCCGGACGGGTGGGCGGGCTGGTTGTAGAAGACGAAGTCACCGTCGGAGCGGACTTTTCCGGTGGCGAGCAGCAGCGCCGAGGCGTCCGCGTCGGGCACGCCGGGTCCGGAGCGCCAGCCCAATTCGACGCGCAGCGCCGTGGTCGGCACCGGCGTGTTCGACCCTTTCGACATTGACATGTCCGCCCCCATCCCGTGTCGGCTTCCGGTGTTCCCCGGTCGTCCAGATCATCCCTACCCGTACAACGCGGGGAACGGCACGATGAACTCCCGGAGCGGTGCCGGAAGATCGCCGGTCAACCGCCGGTAACCCCGCAGGAACTCGGCCTTTACACGATCCAAACGCCGATCGGTGCCCCTTTTTGCCGCGTTCGCTCGGATTGGGGATCCCGGGTCACTACGGACACGGAAAACAACCCTCTTATCGGTCTCCCCAACGAGCACATCGTGGGCTTAACTTATGTGCCATGACCTCCCCCCGCTCCACTTATGGTGGCGGCTACTACTCCGCCTCCTTCCCGGACACCCCGATCTACGACTCCCTCGTCGCCGAGCGGGGCACCCCGCAGATCGCCCCGATCCGGGTTCCCGCCGCCTACGACACGGGCAGCCATCTCCCCGCCCTGCCGTCGGCACTGCCCGCCCTCCCGGCGGCCCCGTCCCCGCAGGTCCCCGCCTACGGTTATCCGCAGGCTCCGCAGCCCGCCCCGCTGCAGCAGGCGCCCACGGCGTACATCCCGCAGCAGGCGAGCGCCCCGCGGGGTTACCCGGGTCCGCAGGCCCCGCAGCAGCAGCGCCCGATGATGGGCACGGGGTACGAGGCCATGCGTCCGGCCGCCCCGCGCCCCGCCCAGGCCGGCTACCAGGACCCGTACAACAACCAGCAGTACCGCGGCTACTGACCGGCCGCCCCCGGCTGTCGGTGGCACCTGGCACGATGGCGTCATGGGAAACGCCGAAGTGCAGTCGATCCACGTCCATCCGGTCAAGGCGTTCCGGAGCCTTTCGCTCCGGGAGGCCGTGGTGGAGCCCTGGGGGCTGGCCGGGGACCGACGCTGGGCGCTGATCGACGACGGGGGAAAGGTCGTCACCCAGCGGGAGCAGCCGCGCCTCGCGCTTGCCGCCGCCGAGCCTCTGGCCGGCGGCGGCATCCGTCTGTCCGCACCCGGTCACGCACCGTTGACGGTCCTCGTGCCGGAGCCGGGTGCGACCGTGCCCATGAGCGTGTTCGGCACCAAGGTGGAGGCGGTTCCGGCCGCCGCGGCCGCGCACGCCTGGTGCAGCGCTTATCTGGAAGCCGACGTCCGTCTCGTCCACATGGACGACCCGGCCACCCGCCGCCCGGTCGATCCCCGGTACGCGCTGCCCGGCGAGACGGTGAGCTTCGCCGACGGCTATCCCCTGCTGGTCACGACGACGGCTTCCCTGGACGCGCTCAACTCCCTGATGGCCGAGGGCCGGCACGCCCACGAGGGCCCGCTGCCCATGAACCGCTTCCGGCCCAACGTCGTCGTGGCGGGCACGTCGCCCTGGGCGGAGGACGGCTGGTCGCGGATCTCCGTCGGCGAGGTGGTGTTCCGCGTCGTGAAGCCGAGCGGGCGGTGCGTCGTGACGACCACCGACCAGGACACCGCCGAGCGCGGCAGGGAACCCCTGTACACGCTGGCACGCCACCGCCGGATCGGCGGGAACCTGGTCTTCGGCCAGAACGTGGTGCCCCTCTCCCCCGGCACCATCAGGGTCGGCGACCCCGTACGGGTGCTGGCGTAGCGGCCACCGGTGCGGCCCTGCGCATCCGGCCGGCGGAAGGACCGGGGCGGGGCGGGAACACTGGGCCGGGCCCCGGTCGTTGAGAGGTCATGAGAAATTCGTGAGAGGCCGCGTGCGGGCAGGCACGTGGCGGAAGTGATGACGCTCTCTCCTGACGCCGGCCGGGGTGACTGCCCGTGCCGGGGGCCATGACGGAGCGGAAGGGGGTGGGGGACGTGCGGGCACTCAGGGGGCTGTGGCACTGGCGGCACAATCCGCTGCGCCGTGCCACCGACCTGACCGAGGCATGGGTGGCCCTGGTGGCGTTGGTGCTGATCGCCGTGGCCGCGCCCGTGACCGGCTGCCTGGTCGGTGCCGTCGCCCAGGACTCGCTGCAGCGCACCGCGCGGCAGCAGCAGCACACGCGTCACCTCGTGACGGCCACCGTGGTACGCGACCTGGGGGACGCCCCGCTGGAGACCGACCCCGACACCACCACCGCGCGGGAGGCGCACAGGCGGGTCCTCGCGGACTGGACCGCACCGGACGGCACCCAGCGGCACGGCCGGACCCTGACGGACCTCAAGTCCCCGCACACCGGTGACCACTTCGGACTCTGGACGGACCCGCACGGCCGAATAGCGACCCGCCCGCTGGACTCCGCCACGGCGACGACCCACGCGGTGCTCGCCGGGGTCGGCGCGGCCCTGCTGGCCGCGGGCTTGGTCGAGGGTCTGCGGCGGCTGGCCGTGTGGCGCATGGTCCGCCGCCGGTACGCACGCTGGGACCGGGCCTGGGACCGGGCGGGCCCGGACTGGGGCAAGGCGGGCACCAACAGCTGACGGCCTTCCGGCTCTGGTCGGACGACCGTGCACGTACACGCTACGGTGGACCGGCCGAAGCGCTTTCGGCGACGACCCGCGGGTGAGCGAACCGCCGGGGCGGCAGGCAGGTGTCGAGAGCACGGGCGTGCCCGGTCCGCGGACCGGTCCGGTCGGGGTCCCGGCGCCGCCGCCCCGATCGGGAGCGAGCCGACGTACGACGAGGTGGGGGCACAGCAACGCCATGGCACAGGGCACGGTCCAGGTGACGCACACCGGCACATCGCGGTGGCGGCGCCGCACGGGTGAGTACGCATCGCTCGCCGCCGCCCTGGAGGCCGCCGCCGACGGCGACGTCCTCACGGTCGCCCCCGGCACCTACCGGGAGAACCTCGTGGTCCAGCGGGCGGTGACGCTCCGCGGCCCCGAGGGCTCGCCGGGCTCGGTGCGGATCGCCCCCGTCGACGGGGTGCCGCTGACCGTGCGCGCCTCGGCCGTGGTGCAGGACGTGCACGTGGAGGGCCAGGACGCGGCGGCACCCGCACTGCTGGTCGAGGAGGGTACGCCCGAGCTGCTGGACGTGCGGATCGTCACCCGGTCCGCGTCCGGCATCGAAGTGCGCGGCGGCGCCCGTCCGACCGTGCGCCGCTGCACGGTCGACAACCCGGCCGGCATCGGCATCGCCGTACTGGACGGCGCGGGCGGGGTGTTCGAGGAGTGCGAGGTCGTCGCGGCGGGGCAGGCGGGCGTGGCCGTCCGCGGCGGCGCCCACCCGCGCCTGGAGCGCTGCCGCGTGCACCACGCCTCCGGGACCGGCCTGACCGCGACCGGGGAGAACTCCTCGCTGGAGGCCGTCGGTTGCGAGATCTACGAGGTCCGCGGCTCCGGAGTGCAGGTCACCCAGCGGGCCACCGCCCACCTGACCGACTGCGACGTGCACCGCACAACCGCCGACGGCGTCACGCTGGACACCGACGCGGTGCTCACGCTCGCCGACTGCCGCCTCCACGACATCCCCGAGAACGCGGTGGACCTGCGCTCCCGCTCGGTGCTCACCCTGACCCGCACGACTGTGCGTCAGTTCGGGCGCAACGGCCTGTCGGTGTGGGACCCGGGGACCCGGGTGGACGCCAACCAGTGCGAGATCTTCGACAGCACCGGCGACTACCCGGCGGTCTGGGTGAGCGACGGCGCCACCGCGGTGCTCGACTCCTGCCGGGTGCACGACGTGCCGGACGCGCTGTTCGTGCTGGACCGCGGCTCCCGCGCCGACGTCGTCGACAGCGACCTGACGCAGGTGCGCAACACGGCGGTCTCGGTGAGCGACGGGGCGACGGCGCAGCTGGACGACTGCCGGATCCGGGAGGCGGCGACCGGAGCCTGGTTCCGCGACCACGGCAGCGGCGGCACCCTCAACAACTGCACCCTGGACGGCACCCAGACCGGCGTGATCGTCACCAAGGGCGCCGACCCGACCATCGAGCGCTGCACGGTCGACTCCCCGGCGGAGGCCGGCTTCTACGTCTCCGCGGGCGGTCGCGGCAGCTTCCTGAACTGCCGGGTCAGCGGCAGCGGCGGCTACGGCTTCCATGTGATCGACGGCTGCCGTACGACGCTGCGCAAGTGCCGTACGGAGCGGTGCGCGCGCGGGGGCTACGAGTTCGCCGACGCGGGACCGGACGCCGGCTCCGGGAGCGGTCCGGTCGTGGAGGACTGCACCAGCGACGAGAGCGGCGGCCTGCGGCCGCCGGCGCCCCGCGAGACCGCCGTGCAGACCGTGGCGCACTCCCCCGGCCTGCTCGGGTCGATCCCCGGGCAGCGGACCACGGAGCAGGAGCCGCTGGTCACCGCCGCGGAGCCGGAGAAGCCGGTGCGGACCTCCAAGGACGTGCTCGGGGAACTCGACGCGCTGGTCGGCCTGGACAGCGTCAAGCGCGAGGTGCGGGCGCTGACCGACATGATCGAGGTGGGCCGGCGCCGGCAGCGGGCGGGCCTGAAGGCGGCCTCGGTCAAGCGGCATCTGGTCTTCACCGGCTCCCCCGGCACCGGCAAGACCACGGTCGCCCGGCTCTACGGGGAGATCCTCGCCTCGCTCGGCGTGCTGGAGAAGGGCCACCTGGTGGAGGTGTCCCGGGTCGACCTGGTCGGCGAGCACATCGGGTCCACGGCGATCCGCACCCAGGAGGCGTTCGAGAGGGCGCGCGGCGGGGTGCTGTTCATCGACGAGGCGTACGCGCTGTCCCCGGAGGACGCCGGGCGGGACTTCGGCAAGGAGGCCATCGACACGCTGGTGAAGCTGATGGAGGACCACCGGGACGCGGTGGTGGTGATCGTCGCCGGCTACACAGCGGAGATGGAGCGCTTCCTCTCCGTCAACCCCGGCGTCGCCTCCCGCTTCTCCCGCACCATCACCTTCGGCGACTACGGCCCCGACGAACTGCTGAGGATCGTGGAGCAGCAGGCCGACGAGCACGAGTACCGGCTGGCGCAGGGCGCGGCGGAGGCGCTGCTGAAGTACTTCACGGCGATCCCCAAGGGCCCGGCGTTCGGCAACGGCCGCACGGCCCGGCAGACCTTCGAGGCGATGGTCGAACGGCACGCGAGCCGTGTCGCCCAGCTCGAGGACCCCAGCACCGACGACCTGACACTGCTGTACGCGGAGGACCTGCCGGAGCTGCCCTGAGCCGCCGCCCGGCCGGTCCCCCGCGCGACGGGACGTGACCCGAGTGGCATGTGCGCGTCGGGTCAGGTGGTGGCGCAAGCGGTGCCGACCCGTGACAAGATGGGACGCCCGCGCACCGCCGGACGGACGGGAGATCCTGGTCGGAGCCGGTGCGCCGGGCGGGTCGGACGGTTTGCGGCGAAAGGACCGGAGCGTACGTGAGTGAGAATCAGAACCTCCTCGCGGAGCAGCGCCGCGCCCTGATCCTGGACGAGGTCCGGCGCCGGGGCGGTGTGCGGGTCAACGAGCTGACCCGCAAGCTCGGTGTGTCGGACATGACCGTCCGCCGCGATCTTGACGCCCTCGCCCGCCAGGGGGTCCTGGAGAAGGTGCACGGCGGCGCGGTCCCGGTGGTCGAGGCCAGCACCCACGAGCCCGGCTTCGAGGCGAAGTCGGGTCTGGAGCTGACGGCCAAGGAGGACATCGCGCGCACCGCCGCCCGGCTGGTCACCCCGGGCTCGGCGATCGCCCTCTCCGGCGGTACGACGACGTACGCGCTCGCGCAGCACCTGCTGGAGGTGCCCGACCTGACCGTGGTGACGAACTCGGTGCGGGTCGCCGACGTCTTCCACGCGGCGCAGCGCACCTCCGGGCAGCGGCAGGGCGCGGCCACGGTGGTGCTGACCGGCGGGGTGCGCACCCCGTCGGACTCGCTGGTGGGACCGGTGGCCGACCAGGCGATCGCGGCGCTCCACTTCGATCTGCTGTTCCTCGGTGTGCACGGCATATCGGTGGAGGCGGGGCTGTCCACGCCGAATCTGGCGGAGGCCGAGACGAACCGGCGGCTGGTGCACTCCGCGCGCCGGGTGGTGGTGGTCGCCGACCACACCAAGTGGGGCACGGTGGGCCTGAGTTCGTTCGCCGCGCTGGAGCAGGTGGACACCCTCGTCACCGACGCGGGACTGCCGGCCGAGGCCCGCGCGGAGATCTCGGAGCATCTGCCGCGGCTGATCGTGGCGGGCGAGCCGGACGAGGGCGACGGGGACGGCGGGGACGACGACATCTGACGGGGCGCCAGCTAGGGTGACGGTGCAACACCCGTTCCCCGCCAAGGGTCTCACGAGGGGGTTCGCACCATGGCTCATCGTCTGCGACCGGTCGGCCTCGACTTCGTCGAAGCCGCGCCGGTGCGGCTGGTCTTCGTACGGGAGGCGGCCGCGGCCCCCGACATGATCTTCCGCGCGCTCGCCGAGGACCTGACCGGCTGGTCGGAGTGGTTCCCGGGCGTGGCCTCGGTCCGGCCGTCCGGTGACGGCCGCGCGGTCCGGCTGCGCGGCGGCGTCCGCTTCGAGGAGTCGGTGATCGCCGCCGAGGCGCCGGACCTCTACGCCTACCGCGTCGATGCGACGAACATGCCGGGAGCCGGCGCCTGGGTCGAGGAGTGGCGCCTGTCCCCCGCCGGCACCGGAACCCGGGTCCAGATGACCTTCGCCCTCGACGGGGCGGCCCCGTTCCGCCTGATGTGGGCGGTCGCCCGCCCCGGCGTGGGCCGTTCCTTCCGCGAGGCGGTCGGGAAGCTGGACCGGCGCCTGGCCCGGGCCCACCGCTCGTGAGCCGGCCGCACCCGGCACCGGCGAGCGGACGATCCGACGCTCCGCGGGAAGCGGCTGGGACGGTTCCGCGCTCGGCCACGTGATCGCCGAGGTGTCCGCGGCCGCTGCCCTTCACCGTGCACCACGTGCCGGGAGTCCCGCACTCCTGCCACCGCCCGGCGGCCCCGGCGCGATCCGGGCGGCAGGTCCCGGCGTATCTCTCGGGCCGCCCCGGCCCGGAACGCTGCTCAGGCCGGGTCCGGCCACACGCCCGTCGCCAGCAGGGTCTCGATCGCCGTCGCGTACGGCATGATGTCGAGGCCCTGCTCCTCGAGCCAGGCGTCCGAGTAGTACTTGTCGAGGTACCGGTCTCCCGGGTCGCACAGCAGCGTGACGACGCTCCCCCGGCGGCCTTCGGCGACCATCTCAGAGACGATCTTCAGCGCGCTCCACAGGCCGGTACCGGTCGATCCGCCGGCCTTGCGCCCGATGGCCCGCTCCAGGGCGCGGACGGCGGCGACGCTCGCCGCGTCCGGGACTTTCATCATCCGGTCGATCGCGCCGGGCACGAAGCTCGGTTCCATGCGCGGCCGGCCGATGCCCTCGATCCGGGAGCCGCAGTCGCAGGTGACGTCCGGATCGCCGGTGGTCCAGCCCTCGAAGAAGCAGGAGTTCTCCGGGTCGGCCACACAGATCCGGGTGTCGTACTGCATGTAGTGGACGTACCGGGCGAGCGTCGCGGAGGTGCCGCCGGTGCCCGCCGTGGCCACGATCCAGGTGGGCTCCGGGAACCGCTCCAACTCCAGCTGGCGGAAGATGGATTCGGCGATGTTGTTGTTGCCCCGCCAGTCGGTGGCCCGCTCGGCGTAGGTGAACTGGTCCATGTAGTGGCCGCCGGTCTCCACCGCGAGGCGGGCGGACTCCTCGTACATCTTCCGAGAGTCGTCCACGAAGTGGCAGCGGCCGCCGTGGAACTCGATCAGACGGCACTTCTCGGCGCTCGTCGTGCGCGGCATGACCGCGATGAAGGGCACGCCGATCAGCTTGGCGAAGTAGGCCTCGGAGACGGCCGTCGAGCCGCTCGACGCCTCGATCACCGGGCGCCCCGGGCGGATCCAGCCATTGCAGAGACCGTAGAGGAACAGGGAGCGGGCGAGGCGGTGCTTGAGGCTGCCGGTGGGGTGGGTCGACTCGTCCTTCAGGTAGAGGTCGATGCCCCACGGCTCGGGGAGCGGGAAGCGCAGCAGGTGGGTGTCCGCCGATCGGTTCGCGTCGGCCTGCACCTTGCGCACGGCTTCTTTCAGCCAGTCGCGGTAGGCGGCGTCGCTCCGGTCGACGTCGAGGGTGGCGCCGGTCCGGGTCTGGGAGGTGGTGCTCACGGCGGGGCTCCTTACGCTGGGCGCCGACGACGTCTCGCGCGGCCGGCACATCGAGCATAGGCGCCTTTCACACCGCGTCCCACCTGCATAAACGTATCTTTCAGCCACCCAAAGACACCCTGGGACACAGGCGTGCGAGGCGCGCCGGGGGCGCATTGGCGCGAGTGCTCCGGTAGCCCGTCGCACGCGCCCCGGGCGTACTGGTGCTCCACGTCACATCGGGGCAGACTGCACGCGTGCCGGGACGGTCGTCCCGTACGGGGGCGCACACGGGAGCACGGGAACACGCGCGAGAGGGCGGCGAAGGATGGCGGAGCCGGAGTTCACGGCCACGGGCGTGCGGATCGGCAAGCGCATGCGTTCGCTCACCCGGGCCGGGCAGGTCCGGATCAACGACGGCAGGCTGGAGTTGCTCACCAGCTACGGCAGCGAGATCGACAGCGCGCCGGTGCAGGCGGTGCGCGCGTCCAAGCCCTGGTTCGCGTCGGAGGACCGGGCGTTGGCCGATCTGAACGGCAACCGGTACCTGCTGCGGCTGGGCGAGAACGACCCCGCGCCGGGCGAGCCGGGGCCGCCCGCGGCCCGGCGGTTCATCGAGGCCGTGCGGCGGGCGGCCGGGCGCGGCGGCTGACGGGCCCCGGTGTCATCGCACGGTGTTCGTGCGGGCGCGGCGAGTTGCGGGAGGGCATCCGCTGCGTCACGCTGGTCTCACGTCACTCTGGGTTTACCGGCGATAACGCTGCGAACCAGCCCGCCGGCCACGACAGCAGGCGGCCGCATGGACGGTGGCATCCTGCTGGATCCGTTGTTCTCCGTGTTCTTCCGGTCCTTTCCGGACCTCTACACCGGGGAGTCGCAGCCGTGATCAGTCACCCAAGCAGGCACTGCACGGTGGAGCTCCAAGCCCTGCCGTCGCGGATCGGCCAGGTCCGCAGAATCGTATCTGCGCAGTTGCGCTACTGGCATATGGACCCGTTGATAGACCGGGCCGCGCTCGGTGTGACGGAGCTGCTGAGCAACGTCCACCGGCACGCCAGGCCCGACAAGTCGTGCACCGTCGAGCTGGAGTTGCTGCAGGAACGGCTCACGGTCTCGGTGCGCGACCACGATCCGCGGCTTCCGGTGCTGGCCGACGGCGCGGACACGCCGGACGCCACCCCGCTGGCCACCTGTGGGCGGGGGCTGGCGATGGTCGCCGCGGTGAGCGAGAGCTGGGGTGCGCGACCGGACGGGGAGAACGGCAAGGTCGTGTGGTTCACGCTGCCCGCCCCGGCGGCGGTGCGCACCCAGGCGGCCCGCGCCCCGCGCCGTACGGCCGAGGTGCCGCCGGTCCCGGAGCCCACCCCCGCCAGGCCGGTGGCGCCCGTGCCCGCGGGGGCGCCGCTCGTGACCGCGGCGAGCGTGGCCGCCGGGACTTCCGTCACCGCCCCGGCACCCGTGGGCGCGGGAGTTCCGGCCGCGGCCCCGGCAACGGTGGCCGCCGGTGTTCCCGTCACCGCCCCGGCACCCGTGGGCGCGGGAGTTCCGGCCGCGGCCCCGGCAACGGTGGCCGCCGGTGTTCCCGTCACCACCGCGGCTGCCGCGACCGCCCTGACCGGCGCTCCCGCCGCGACGGCGAGGAAGGTTCCCGCCCGGTCGGCCGTCACCGGCTGACCGGGCGGTGCCCTCGCGCGACTCGACGGGCGGTACGGGCTCGCGTTGGGCGTTGTGCGTTCTGCGTTGTGCCTTGTGTCTTGGGCGTTCCCCCACGCGACAGGTCCACGCGGTCCGCCGCGAGCGTCCGCCGCGGCTGGGCCGTGATACGTCGGAGCCGGAGGGCCTGCCCCCCTGCGTCCGCCGCCGCATGACCCGCCCACCTGGGACGCCCCGCATGTTCCATCCGCGCAGTCCTCGTAGCCGGTTCCGGCCGTCACTCCGTCGCGATCGCCCGCAACACGTCCAGGCGGGCCGCCCTTCGCGCCGGGCGCAGGCCCGCGAGGGCGCCGGCCGTGAGGCCGACGAGGGCCACCACGGCGAGCCGCGCCGGCGGGAGCGCGAAGGCGAACTCGGTGTCGCTCGCGCCGTCGGACGCCTTCACCAGCACCCAGCCGAGGAAGGCGCCGAGACCGAGACCGCCCACCGTGCCGAAGGCGGCGACCAGGACGGACTCCCAGCGGACCATGGCCCGCAGCTGGGCGCGGGTCTGGCCGACGGCCCGGAGCAACCCCAGCTCCCTGGTGCGTTCGTGGAGGGCCAGGGTGAGCGTGTTGGCGATGCCGAGCAGCGCGATGACCACCGCGAGGGCGAGCAGCGCGTAGACGAGGGTGAGCATCATGTCGACCCCGGCCGCGGAGGATTGCGCGTACTCGTCGCGTGTCTGCACCTGGGGATTGCCGTACCGCGCGGCGACCTTCCGTACCGCCGCCGTGCCCGCGTCGGTGCCGACGCCGTGCTTGAACGTCACGGCGATCACGGTGTCGGAGTCCTGGGTGCGGTGCGGGGCCCAGGCGGACCGGGTGATGACGTAGTCACCGGCGAGTTCGGAGCGGCCGTAGACCGCACGGACGGTGAAGTTCGCGCTGCTTGCGTCGGTGAAGGTCAGCCGGGCGGTGTCACCGGTGCCCAGGTGCCGCCGGCCGGCCTCCGCACGAGAGATCGCGATGCCGTCGCCGCCGAGGTCGCGCAGCGAGCCGGTGACCGTGCCGAGGTCGAAGGTGCGGGCGAGCGCGGCCGGGTCGGTGACCGTCAACGCCCGGCCCTTGCCGTCCACTTCGGCGACTCCCCGGCCGAGTCCGACGGCGGTGTCCACCTCGGGCAGCCGTTGCAGGGCCGGTGCCAGCCGCGGGCTGACTCCGCTGCCGCCCGCGCCGAACGACGGGGTGCTGACGGCGACGTCGCCCGCGAAGGACCGGGACACCGTCCGGTCCATGGTGGCCTTCAGCGAGGCACCGAACACGGTGAACAGCGACACGACGGCCACCCCGATCATCAGCGCGCTCGCCGTGGCGGCGGTCCGCTTCGGACTGCGCAGGGCGTTGCGCCGGGCCAGTGCGCCGGTGACCCCGCGCAGCCGGTCCAGCGGGCCGCCGAGCAGGCGTACGGCCGTGGTGGCGGCGACCGGGCCGAGGACGACGAAGGCCGCGAGGGCGAGCAGGGCGCCGGCGCCCGCGAGCCACACGGACGGGGTGACGAGGACACCGGTGAGGGTGGCGGCGAGCGCCAGGGCGCCGAGGGCGCACCCGGCGGCCACACGGACGCGGGAGGCGCCCGAGCCGTCGACGGCCGTCTCGCGCAGGGCGGCCAGGGGCGCGGTACGTCCGGCGCGCAGGGCCGGCACGAGCGCGGAGCCCAGGCAGACCACGATCCCGACCGCGAGCGGCAGCGCCATCGACGGCGTCCTGATCACGAGGTCGCCGCCGGGAAAGGGGAATCCGACCGCGGGGAACAGCGCCTGGAGCCCGGCGGCGACCCCGATGCCGCCCGCGAGTCCGGTGAGGGACGCGGTGAGCGCGACCAGGCAGGCCTCGGCGAGGGCGGAGGCGGTGACCTGGCGGCGGGCCGGTCGTCCAGCGCGCCCAGCTCGGTGTCGCCGATCCAGGCGGCGCCCGAGGTGAGCGTGTCGAGGCCGGCCGCGCAGTGCATGAGGGTGGACTTGCCCGAGCCCGAGGGGCCCATGATCGCCGTGAAGCGTCCGGCGGGAAAGGCCACGTCGACGCCGTCCAGGGCGCGGACGGCGGTGTCGCCGGAGCCGTACACCTTCACCGCGCCCACCACGCGGGCCGCGGCCCGCGTGGCCGTCGTCGTCATGCCGCACCGCCCTTGCCGGCGCGGCCGAACTGCTCCTCCAGGACGGACAGGCGGCGCCAGTACTCGTCCTCGTCGATCTCCCCGGAGGCGAAGCGGCGGCCGAGGACGGCGAGCGGCGAGTCGCCCGCCGGGCGCGCCGCGTCCAGCGGCCGCCAGGGGCCCCCGCCGCGCCCGCGCCATGCGGTGCGGCGCAGGAAGGTGACGGCGCCGATCACGACGGCCGCCCAGATCAGCGGGAAGAACAGGATCCACGGTCCGGGTCCCCCGTTCCAGGTCGCCAGGGTCTGCATCTCGGGTCAACTCCTCGTCGGCTGCGGTCTTCCGGTGCTGTCCCGAGACTCCCTCCGGCAGGGGGCCCGGCGCGTCGTGCGGGCGGCGGCCGTACGCGTACCTCCCGGGGAGTACGAGAACGGCACGCGGCTGCTCCCGAAGCGCTGACGAATGTAACTACTAGTATGTACAGTAGGCACATGAGCACCTCGGAACGCCTGATCGAGTCCACCCGTGAGCTGCTGTGGGAGCGGGGGTACGTGGGGACCAGCCCCAAGGCGATCCTGGAGCGCGCGGGCGCGGGCCAGGGCAGCATGTACCACCACTTCACGGGCAAGCCGGACCTCGCCCTCGCGGCGATCCGGCGCACCGCCGAGGAGCTGCGCGCCACCGCCGAACGCGTCCTCGGCGGTCCGGGCACGCCGTACGAGCGGATCGAGGCGTATCTGCTGCGCGAGCGTGACGTGCTGCGCGGCTGCCCGGTCGGCCGGCTGACCATGGATCCGGACGTGATCGCCAGCGACGAGCTGCGCGCGCCGGTGGACGAGACGATCGCGTGCATCCGGGAGCGGATCGCCGCGCTCGTCGACGAGGGCAAGCGACAGGGGCAGTTCGCGCCGGAACTGGACGGCGAGGAGGTCGGCGCGGCCGTGCTCGCCACGGTCCAGGGCGGCTACGTCCTCGCCCGTGCCTCCGGCTCCCCCGCGGCCTTCGACGCCGGGGTCCGCGGCCTGCTCTCCCTGCTCGCACCCCGTACTTCCGGACAGGAGGACTGAGGCACGTGCGCGTGGCGGTCGTCGAGGCCGCCGCGGACGGCACGACGAGCGAGCGGCACGCGCACATGCACGACCACCCCGCCTGAGAAGGGAACCGGGACATGCACGCCATGCAGTAGGAGTTCACCCTGCCCGCGGACTACGACATGGAGGTCATCCGCTCACGTGTCGCCCGCGTCGGGCATCTGCTGGACGACTGGGAGGGCCTCGGCGTCAAGACGTACGTGCTGCGCGAGCGCGGGGTGCACGGCTCCCCCGTGAACCAGTACGGGCCGTTCTACCTGTGGAACACCGTGGAGGGCATGAACAGGTTCCTGTGGGGAGGCGCCTTCCAGGGGCCTGTCGACGACTTCGGGCGACCGGCGGTCCGGCAGTGGA
Source organism: Streptomyces sp. NPDC051133 (assembly GCF_040682635.1). Lineage (NCBI taxonomy): Bacteria > Bacillati > Actinomycetota > Actinomycetes > Kitasatosporales > Streptomycetaceae > Streptomyces > Streptomyces sp. NPDC051133. The sequence continues at coordinate 94,431 of NZ_JBFBBK010000015.1, read as the reverse complement.
CGGGCCTGGCGTTCGAGGAGGGCGCCGCGACCGGGTCCGTGCCCGCGTTCGCCCTGCGTCGGCGTCATGTCGTCCCAGCGGGAGTGGAGTTGGCGGCGTTCATGGCGGACGCGGCGGCCGAGACGGCGCGGCTGGCCGCGCAGGACGGTGCGGTCCTGGCGGCGGCGGCCGTGGACACGCGCGCGTGGGAGGTCGTGCACTTCTCCCTCTGGGAGCACGCCACGCCCAAGGCCGACGGTGACCTCTTCCAGGTGCTGCACCTGTCCGCCCCCGGCCGGGACCGGCTCCCGCGCGGACGACAGTGGTGAGCCGCGTCCGTACCGTCCTCGGTGACGTCCGGCCCGGGGAACTGGGCGTGTGCGACGCGCACGACCATCTCTTCCTGCGCAGTCCGCAGTTGCCCGGCCAGGAGCTGGACGACGTCTCCGCGGCACGGGCCGAGCTGGCCGCCTTCCGCGCAGCGGGCGGCGCGGCCGTCGTGCAGTGGACCCCGTACGGCATGGGGCGGCGGGCGGCGGACCTGCCGGCGCTGTCCCGGGCCACCGGCGTGCGGCTGGTCTGCGCCACGGGACTGCACCAGGCCGCGCACTACCCGGCGGAGACCCTTCAGGGGTTGCGCGGCCGGCTGGCCGAGGTGTTCGTCTCGGAGCTGACCGAGGGAATCGGGACCACGGGTGTACGGGCCGGTCTGATCAAGGTGGCGGGCGGCTTCCACGCGCTCGACGCGCACGCCCGCTGGACCATGGCGGCGGCGGCCGAGGCCCATCACGCCACCGGTGCGCCCATCGCCGTCCACCTGGAGCTGGGCACCGGCGCGCCGGACGTACTCGACCTGCTGTGCGGCGAGTTGGGGGTGCCGGGGGACCGGGTCGTCCTGGGCCATCTGAACCGTTTCCCCGATCCGGTGGTGCAGCGGCAGGCCGCCGAGTCGGGCTGCTGGCTGGCGTTCGACGGGCCGTCCCGCGCCCATCACGCCACGGACTGGCGGATGCCCGAGGCGCTACGGGCCCTGGCGGACGCCGGGTTCGCGGACCGGCTGCTGCTCGGCGGGGACACGGTGGTCGCCGGGGCCCGTTCGGTCGACGGCGGCCCGGGCATGCCGTATCTGCTGCGCCGGATGGGGCCGCGGCTGGCGCAGGCGCTGGGCGCGCCGCTGGTCGACCGCATCCTGCGGGTCCATCCGGGGCGGGCGTTCGCGGTCGACTGGAAGTGAACGGGCGGTGGCCCGATCCTGCGGTTCCGTGGCCTTCGCGGCCGTTGGCACCCCCGGCGGCCCGCCGCAGGATGGGAGGTGACGGCCGCCCGCCCCACCCCGAGGAGACGACACCGCCATGGCCCTGGAGATGCGCGACCGCTGCGAGCGCTGTACGGCCGCCCCCTTGCCGGCCGACGGCCCCGCCCGCATCTGCTCCTACGAGTGCACCTTCTGCGAGGCGTGCGGCGAGGCCCTGGGGCAGGTCTGCTCCAACTGCGGCGGCGAACTGGCCGCTCGTCCCCGCCGGCCGGCCCGGGCTGCCTGACCGCGCGTCCGGCACCACCGGCCCCCCTGCGCACACGGGAGCCGGCCCGGCAGGTTCTCGTAGGCCGCGACACGGATCCAGTCGGCGTTCGGCGGCTGGGGCATCGACGGGACGCCGTTCGGCCCGGGCGAGGTTCGCCGGGGGCTCCTCTGCGGGGTCGGTCCCGACGGCCACTGGCGCGGATGTTTCGACGTCCGGGTCCGCCCCGACGCGCCGCGCCGGCTGGGCCTCCGTCCCGACCGGCCGACCGCGAGGGCCGACGGACCGTCCCCGCCCGGGTGGTGGCATGCCGCCGCCGAGCGCGGCGCCCGCCGGTCGCGGGGCGGGAACCGCTGAGACCGGTGGGCGCGCGAGGCGCGGATCAGGCGGTGGGGGCGGGGGTGCGGAAGTAGTGCCCCTCGTCCAGGTCGGCGAGGAGGCCGGGGTGGACCGGCTCCCAGCCGACGAGCTCACGGGTCAGGTCGCTCGACACCCGCGCGTCCATTCCCAGGAAGCCCGCCAGGAAGCCGAAGTGCCCTGCCGCGGCCTCGGGCGCGACGGAGGTCACCGGGACGCCGAGGTGCCGGCCGATCACCTCCGCGATGTCGCGGATGCGGACGCCGTCCTCGGCGACACCGTGCAGCACCGATCCCGCGGGGGCCTTCTCGACCGCGAGACGGAACAGGCGTGCGGCGTCCAGGCGGTGGACGGCCGGCCAGTGGTTGGTGCCGTCACCGAGGTAACCGGAGACGCCCTTGGCGCGGGCGGTGGCCACCAGGGTCGCCATGAAGCCGTTGTCCCCGTCGCCGTGGCAGGTCGGGGAGAGCCGCACCACGGACGAGCGCACGCCACGGGAGGCGAGTGCGAGGACCGCCTGCGCGGTGGCGGAGCGGATCGAGACGGGAGAGCCGTCGACCGTGGGCATGTCCCGCTCGGTCGCCCGCCGCCCGGGCGCGAGCCCGGCCACGCCGGAGGCGAGGAGGAACGGCCGGCCGGTGCCGGCGAGCGCCTCGCCGAGGGTGTCGACACAACGCCGGTCGGCCTCCGCGGCGCCCTGGAAGTCGCCCGAGAAGGCGACGTCGTGCTTGAAGGCGAGGTGGACCACACCGTCCGACGCGGCGGCCGCGTCCCGCAGGGTGTCGAGGTCGTCGACGGTGCCGCGGACGACCTCCGCTCCGGCCTCGGTGAGCGCGGCGGCGGAGGCGTCCGAGCGGGCGAGTCCGAGGACCTCATGGCCCGCGTCGATCAGTTCGGGCACGAGTGCGGAGCCGATCCAGCCGGACGCGCCGGTCACGAAGATGCGCATGGGAGCACTCCAGACGTTGATGTCAGTAACTGTCATCGACGCTACACCCTGATGTCAGCTCCTGTCATCACGTAGGATCGGCGCATGGGTAGATGGGAGCCGAACGCGCGCGAGCGCCTGGCGGAGGCGGCGTTGGAGCTGTACAGCGAGCGCGGGTTCGAGCAGACCACCGTGGCCGAGATCGCCAAGCGGGCCGGGCTCACGGAGCGCACGTTCTTCCGGCACTACGCCGACAAGCGCGAGGTGCTGTTCGCGGGCGCGGGCGAGCTGGAGGAACTGTTCGTGCGGGCGGTCGCCGGCGCCCCGGAGTCCGCCGCGCCGATCGAGGCGGTCGCGGTGGGCCTCGACGCGCTCTCGGAGGTGTTCGTCGACCGGCGCGCACACTCGCGGAACCGTCAGGCGGTGATCGTGGCGAACGCGGAGCTGCGGGAGCGCGAGCTGATCAAGCTCGCCTCGATGTCGGCCGCGCTCGCCGACACCCTGCGCCGGCGCGGGGTCACGGAGCCGGCCGCGAGCCTGACCGCGGAGGCGGGGATGGCCGTTTTCAAGGTCGGCTTCGAACGCTGGATCACGGACTCCGAGGAGCGTTCGATGGCGCAGGTGATGCGGGAGTCACTGGAGCAGCTCAGGGCGGTGACCGCGGCCGGCTGAGGGCCGCCGCCGGAAACCGGGCGGCCTCGGCGACGACCGGTTCGCCGAGGGCGCGGGGCCGTGCGGCCCCGGTGAGCGGCCCGGCGGCCGTCCCCGCGACCGGCCCGCCGGCAGCCACAGTGACCGGCCCGGCGACGGCTCCCACAACTGGCTCACCGGCAGCCCCCGCGACCGGCCCGGCGGCGGGCTCGGTCCAGGGGCGGCGGCGGGGCTCGGTCCAGGAGCAGCGGCGGGGCTCGGTCCAGGAGCAGCGGCGGGCTCGGTTCAGGGGCGGCGGCGGGGTTACGTACCCGTCGGGTGGGCCGTCACTGCAGCGCCCCGAGCGGGTCGTCCAGCACCGGCTGCCAGGCGAGTTCGGCCGCGCCGACGAGGCTGTTGTGGTCCAGCGTGCACGCCAGGATCGGCACGCCGCCGCTCTGGCCCCACAGGCTGCGGTCGGCGACGACCGCGCGCAGCCGTCCGGGGTCGGCGTCCAGCAGGGTGCGGTGCAGTCCGCCGAGGATGATCCGGTCCGGGTTGAGGATGTTGACCAGGCCGGCGAGGCCGAGGCCCAGGCGGTCGATCAGCGCCTCCGCCGCCATGCGGACGGCGGGGTCGCCGTACTGGTCGCGCAGCAGGTCGTTGGCCTGCTGGAGCAGGGACACCTCGGGTCCCGGCTCGCGGCCCGCCTCCACCAGCAGGGCCAGCGGGTCCGCCTCGACGTCCAGACAGCCCCGGCTGCCGCAGTGACAGGGGCGGCCCTCGGGGTTGACCGTGAGATGGCCGACCTCCAGGGCCAGACCCGAACTGCCGGTGTGCAGACGGCCGTCGATGACCAGAGCGCCACCGACACCCCGGTGCCCGGTGGCCACGCACAGCAGGTCCCGGGCGCCCCGGCCGGCGCCGTGCCGGTGCTCGGCGAGCGCGGCGAGGTTCACGTCGTTGGCCGCGAACGCGGGCCCGGTGATGCCGGCGGCACGCACGCACTCCGCGAAGATCCGCCGGACGGGGGCGCCGACGGGCCAGGCCAGGTGCAGGGGGTTGAGGGCGAGGCCGTCGGGTTCGGCGACGGCCGAGGGGACGGCGAGCCCGGCGCCGACACAGCGGCGGCCGGTGGTGCGCAGGAGTTCGGCGCCCGCCTCGACGACCGAGCCGAGGACCTTCGCCGGGTCGGCGTCTACGGTCTCGCAGCCCGGCGCGGTCGCCACGATCCGCCCGCCGAGCCCGACCAGGGCGGCCCGGAAGCCGTCGGCGTGCACCTGCGCCGCCAGGACCACCGGACCGTCCTCCGCGACCTCCAGCCGGTGCGAGGGCCGGCCCTGGGCACCGGCCGGCGCGCTCGGTCGGGCGTCCACCCGGATCAGGCCCAGCGCCTCCAGCTCGGCGGCCACCGCACCGGCCGTAGCCCGGGTGACGCCGAGTTCGGCGGTGAGCACGGCCCGGGTCGGCGCCCGTCCGGTGTGCACCAGCTCCAGCGCGGGTCCGAGCGCCCCGCGCCCGCGATCCAGCCGCGCCCTCGAGGTGGTCCTCTCCCCCGCTGTCCGGGGGTCCGCCTTGCCGCTCATGAGGGCGAGTCTCCCATGATCCGCAACCGTCGTGGCCTGCGCCGCCTGCTACAGGCCGCTGACGCGCAGGGTGATGTTGAGCCGTCCGGCCAGGCCCAGCCGGGCCGGTGCCGTGCCCGGGTGCACGCGCGGCACGCCGTGGAAGGCGAGCCGGGACGGCCCGCCGAAGACGAACAGGTCCCCGCTGCGCAACTCCACGTCGGTGTACGGCCTGGTCCGGGTCTCGGTGTTGCCGAAGCGGAACACGCAGGTGTCGCCGAGGCTGAGCGAGACCACCGGTGCGTCCGCGTGCTCGTCGCTGTCGCGGTGCATGCCCATACGGGCGTCGCCGTCGTAGAAGTTGATCAGCGCGATGTCGTACGCCGCGGCCGGCACCGCCGCCGGGCCGAGGGCGTCGGCCACCGCGCGGCGGCCCAGCTCGTCGAGCCAGTCCGGGAACGGCTTCACGGGCGCCCCGTCGCCGTCGACGGCCGTGCGTGCGTAGCCGTACGGGTACCAGTGCCGGCCCAGACAGACCTGACGGGCCGTCATGGTGCCGCCGCCCGGGGTGCGGACCGTGCGCAGCCCGGCCGGGGGCCGCGCCCACTCCCGGCACGCGGTGAGCAGGCGGCGCTGGCGGTCGGCGTCCAGCCAGTCCGGGACGTGCACGGCGCCCGGCGCGACCTGGGCGCGCTCCCGGGGAAACAGCTCCGCGTCCATGTGCCCCATCCTGCCGTACCGTCTCTGATCTGCGGCTCGGCTAGCCTGGACGCACGATGAGCGACCGTATGACGACACCGTGGGGCGAGGTCGAGCTGGCCCGCTTCCCCGAGGACCCGCGCGACCGGCTGCGTGCCTGGGACGCGTCCGACGCGTACCTGCTGCGCCATCTGGCCGAGGAGGAGGTGCCGCTCACGGGGACGGTCGTCGTGGTCGGGGACCGCTGGGGCGCGCTGGTCACGGCGCTGGCGGAGCGCGGGCCGACGCAGATCACGGACTCCTTCCTGAGCCAGGAGGCGAGCCGGGCGAACCTGGCGCGGGCCGGGGTCGAGCCGGGTGCCGTGCGGCTGCTGACCACCCAGGACCCGCCGCCGGAGCGGGTGGACGTGCTGCTGGTGCGGGTGCCGAAGAGTCTGGCGCTGCTGGAGGACCAGCTGCTGCGGCTCGCGCCCGCCGTGCACGCGGGCACGGTGGTCGTCGGCACCGGGATGGTCAAGGAGATCCACACCTCCACGCTGGAGCTGTTCGAGCGGATCCTCGGACCGACCCGGACCTCGCTCGCGCGGCAGAAGGCCCGGCTGATCTTCTGCACCCCGGACCCTTCGCTGGAGCGGCCGGCGAATCCATGGCCGTACAGCTACGCACTGCCGGACGGCATCGGCGCGGTGTCGGGGCGCACGGTCGTCAATCACGCGGGCGTCTTCTGCGCCGACCGCCTCGACATCGGCACCCGCTTCTTCCTGGACCACCTGCCCGGACCGGGGGCGGGCCGTGTGGTGGACCTCGGCTGCGGCAACGGCGTCGTCGGTACGGCGGTGGCGCTGGCCGATCCGGCGGCCGAGGTGCTGTTCGTGGACGAGTCGTTCCAGGCGGTGGCCTCGGCGGAGGCGACGTACAAGGCCAACGGGGTGCCGGGGCACGCGGAGTTCCGGGTCGGGGACGGGCTGGCCGGGGTGGCCCCCGGGAGCGTCGACGTGGTGTTGAACAACCCGCCGTTCCACTCCCACCAGGCGACCACGGACGCGACGGCGTGGCGCATGTTCACCGGGGCGAAGCGCGCGCTGCGCCCGGGCGGCGAGCTGTGGGTGATCGGCAACCGGCACCTGGGCTACCACGTGAAGCTGAGGCGCCTGTTCGGCAACAGCGAACTGATCGCCAGCGACCCGAAGTTCGTGGTCCTGAGGTCCGTCAAGAAGGGCTGAGGGCCCGGGAGAGGCCGGGGGCGGGAGCCGTCCGGCGACTGACAGAGGCGAAGATCCGGCCGACGCCACACCCGGGCGGAAGGACCCGCCCCCGGCCGCCGGGGCACAGGACCGGCCAACGGCACACGCAGACGAAAGGCCCCCCGGCCACCGGCGCGGAAGGGGCCGTCAGTGCTGTGCGTGCCGTGGTGAACCGTCCGGCGGCCGGCCGAGGCGAGAGAGTCGGTCGGCCGCCGGACGGGGCTGAAGGGCGGGCGGTGGCCGGACGGGGCTGGAGGGGCGGGCGGTGGCCGGTCAGGCGGGTGGGGCGGAGAGGACGCCGATGATCCGGCCGACCTCGTGGGCCATCGCCTCCCGGCCCACGCTGAGGTACTTGCGGGAGTCGACGGCCTCGGGGTTCGCGGCGAGGAAGTCCCGGATGGCGCCGGTCATGGCGATGTTGAGGGCGGTGCCGACGTTGACCTTCGCGATGCCGCCCGCGACCGCCGCGACCAGCCCGTCGTCCGGCACGCCGGAGGAACCGTGCAGGACGAGCGGGACGGTCACCGCGGCGGACAGCCGCTTGAGCAGGCCGTGGTCGAGGGTCGCGGTACGGGTGGTCATGGCGTGCACGCTGCCGATGGCGACGGCGAGCGCGTCGACGCCGGTCCCCGCGACGAAGTCCCGGGCCTGGTCGGGGTCGGTGCGGGCGCCGGGCGCGTGGGCGTCCAGCGCGGGCCGGCCGTCCTTCCCGCCGATCTGCCCCAGCTCCGCCTCGATCCAGAGCCCCTGTGCGTGCGCCCAGTCGGCGGCGGCCCGGGTCGCGGCGAGGTTGTCGGCGTACGGCAGGCGGGCCGCGTCGTACATGACCGAGCTGAACCCGGCGCCGGGGGCCTGGCGCAGCAGGTCGTCGCTCTGCACGTGGTCCAGGTGCAACGCGACGGGCACGGTGGCCCGTTCGGCCAGGGCCACGGCGGCGCGGGCCAACGGCAGGAGCCGGCCGTAGCGGAACTTCACGGCGTTCTCGCTGACCTGGAGGACGACGGGCGCACCGGCCGACTCCGCGCCGGCGATGACGGCCTCGACGTGTTCCAGGGTGATGACGTTGAAGGCGGCGACGGCGGTGCGGGCCGTGACGGCCCGTCCGACCAGCTCGCCGGTGGACGCAAGGGGCACGCGCGGTGTCCTTCCGGAGCGCGGGACGGCGGGTTCAGGAGGCGAGAATCACCGAACGGGTGAGATGGCGCGGCTGGTCGGGGTCCAGGCCCCGGGCGGCGGCGACGGCGACGGCGAGCCGATGGACGCGGACGAGCTCGGCCAGGGGGTCGAGGCCGCCCGCGACCCACAGCGCGCCGGTCGCGCGGACCTGTTCGGCGAGCCCGTCGGGCGCCGCACCGAGCATCCAGGTGGCCGTGCCCGCGGCGCTGACGCTGATCGGGCCGTGCCGGTACTCCATCGCCGGGTAGGCCTCGGTCCAGGACAGGGAGGCCTCGCGCATCTTCAGCCCGGCCTCGTTGGCGAGTCCGACGGTCCAGCCGCGCCCCAGAAAGGTGAACTGGGTGCATTCGACCAGCCCCTGGGGAAAAGGAGTGGCGAGGGCCGTCCGCGCGTCGGCGACGGCCGCGTCGGAGTGCAGCCCGAGGTGGGCACGCAGGAGGGTGAGGGCGGTGGTCGCGAACCGGGTCTGCACGACGGAGCGCTCGTCGGCGAAGTCCAGGACGACGAGGTCGTCGGCGGCCGACATGACCGGGGTCGCGGGGTCGGCGGTGAGGGCCGTGGTGTGCGTACGTCCCTTCACCTGCTCGAGGAGGTCCAGCACTTCGGTGGTGGTGCCGGAGCGGGTGAGGGCGACGACCCGGTCGTACGACCGCCCGTACGGGAACTCGGAGGCCGCGAACGCGTCGGTCTCCCCCTGCCCGGCGCCCTCCCGCAGCGCGGCGACCGCCTGTGCCATGAAGTACGACGTCCCGCACCCCACGATCGCGACCCGCTCCCCCGGCGCGGGCAGCACCGCCGCGTGCCGTCCCGCCTGCTCGGCGGCGCGGATCCAGCACTCGGGCTGGCTGTTCAGCTCGTCCTCGACATGGGTCATGCCCACACCCTCTCCTTGCTGATTGTTCCTGCAAGATATAGCGAGCTTTCGAGCACAATCAAGCATCTCGGCCGGGAGTGGGGTGCGCTAGGGTCACCGGGACGACAGGAGAACGGAGGCCGCGGATGTCCCGGGACGCCCGCTGGAAGGCGCTGCTGGAACTGCTCGTGGAGCGCGGCCGGCTGGAGGTCGAGGAGGCGGCGACCGAGCTGGCGGTGTCGGCCGCGACGATCCGCCGGGACTTCGACCAGCTCGCCGAGCAGCAGATGCTGGTCCGCACCCGGGGCGGTGCGGTGGTGCACGGGGTGTCGTACGAGCTTCCCCTGCGCTACAAGACGGCCCGCCGCGCCTCCGAGAAGCAGCGCATCGCCAAGGCGGTGGCCGACCTGGTCGCGCCCGGCGAGGCGGTGGGGCTGACCGGCGGTACGACCACCACGGAGGTGGCCCGTGCCCTGGCCGTGCGCGGTGACCTGTCCACCGGTTCGCCGGCGCTGACCGTCGTCACCAACGCGCTCAACATCGCCAACGAGCTCGCCGTGCGGCCCCAGTTCAAGATCGTGGTGACGGGCGGGGTGGCGCGCGCGCAGTCGTACGAGCTCATCGGGCCGCTCGCGGACGGAGTGCTCGGTCAGATCACGCTCGACGTGGCCGTGCTCGGCGTGGTCGCCTTCGACGTCACGCACGGCGCGGCGGCGCACGACGAGGCGGAGGCCGCGATCAACCGGCTGCTGTGCGAGCGTGCCGAGCGGGTGGTGGTCGCCGCCGACTCCAGCAAGCTGGGCCAGCGCGCCTTCGCGCGGATCTGCGGGACGGACCTGGTGAACACGCTCGTGACGGACACGGCGGTGGACGGCGAAACGGTGGCTCGCTTCGAGGAGGCGGGCGTGCGGGTCCTCGCGGTGTGAACGGGAGCGCCCCCGGCGGCCGTTCGGTCTACGCCCGCCTCTCCCGGGATGGAACGCCTGACTCCACGTCACCGCCGGACGCCAGCGCTCGATGGAGCGGAACCGCCGTCAGCAGGACGAAGAGGCCGAAGAGCGTGATCGGCAACAGCCCTGTCGGGCGGAGGAACTCGGTGGGGTGTCGCATGACCGCGCTCCACGCGTCGCTCCAGTTGGCGGCCACGTCCGCGAGCATGACCGCGGCAGCCAGCACGGGGCCACCGGGGCGGCCACGGACGACCACCAAGGCGACCAGCGGATCCAGCAACAGAAGTGCGTGGAAGAGCAGTTGGAGCAGCGGCGGCGCATAGTCGTAGGCACGGAGGCCGCCCGTCGCCAGAAAGTACCCGTGCGCCGCCGCCCCTTCCAGGAAGCCTGCCACGTACACGGCCGCTGCGCACCGGATCCGCAGCGGACGATCCCCCCACCGCACGGCGGTCACCCCGGCCCGCCCTCGGACGTCAGCCCCGGGCATGGGCGAGGTCGGTGACGAGGCCCGGGGTGGCGATGTCGATGGGGTTCCGGAAGGCCTGCGCGGCGGTTTCCTGTGCGGCTGCCGGATCCGTTCCCGGCCACAGGTGGGTGAGCATGAGCCTGGCGGCGCCCGCCCGGCTCGCGTACTGGCCGGCCAGCCGCGCGGTCAGCAGGTACGGCGCGTCGGCGGTCGGTACCTCGTGGATGTAGGTGGCCTCCGACAACAGCAGGTCAGCGCCTTCGGCGAGGCGCAGGATGTCGGGGCTCGGGCCCGTGTCGCCGGTGTAGGCGAGCACGGCGTCCGGTGTGGTCAGCCGGATCCCGGCGTTGGGCACGAAGTGCGGCAGGAGCCAGGTGTCGGTCCGGAACGGGCCGATGTCGAATCGGTCGCCGGGCCGGAACTCGCGCAGGTGGTACGCGTCGGCGAGCATGCCCGGTCTGTCGAGTGCGAGGACGGCGTCGGCCGCGCCGTGCGGCGCGTACACCGGCAGCGCCGGCGGTGGCGTGTCACTGAGGCCTCGGGCACGCAGGAGAGGGTTGAGGTCGGCGCAGTGGTCGGGGTGCCCGTGGCTGATCAGCACGGCGTCGACGGCGTCGGCCGTGTGGTGCGCCAGCAGGCGCGGCAGCGTGGCGTAGCCGGGGTCGAGGAGGAGGCGGAACCCCGCGTACTCGACGAGGTAGCCGCTGCATGCCTGGACTGCGGTGGGCCACGCTCCGCAGCCGCCGAGGACGGTCAGTTCCATACGGGCCACAGTAGCCGTGTCGCCGTGATCGAGCGCAGGGCCGAGACGCCGAACCCCCTTGTGTGAAAAGGCATTTCGTGGCCTGCGCCAGGGGTCGTTACGGTCGGATCATGGACTGGAATTTTGCGACGGCCGAAGGACTCGCGGCCGCTCTGCGCGCCGGTGAAGTGACGTCCGCGGAACTGACCGACGAGGCGATCGCCCGTATCGAACGGGACGACAAGGCGATCAACGCGATCTGTGTGCCGGACTTCGAGCGCGCACGGGCCGCGGCGCGCGACGCCGACCAGGCACGCGCCCGCGGTGAGGACCGGCCGCTGCTCGGCATTCCGGTGACGGTCAAGGAGTCGTACGACATCGCGGGGCTGCCCACGACCTGGGGTATGCCGCCGCACCGGGACTTCGTGCCGGCCGAGGACGCCGTGCAGGTGTCGCGGCTCAAGGCCGCGGGCGCGGTGGTGCTCGGCAAGACCAATGTGCCCCTGGGGCTGCAGGACATACAGACCTTCAACGAGATCTACGGCACCACCAACAACCCGTGGGACCACCGTCGTACGTCGGGCGGATCATCCGGCGGCTCGGCGGCGGCCCTGGCGTCCGGATTCGGCGCGCTGTCCATCGGCTCCGACCTCGCCGGTTCGTTGCGCACCCCCGCGCATTTCTGCGGGATTTACGCGCACAAGCCGACACTCGGGCTGGCGGCGAGCCGCGGCATGGTCCCGCCGCCCGGTCCGGCCCTGCCGGTCGAGCACGACCTCGCCGTCGTCGGACCGATGGCGCGCACCGCTCGCGACCTCACGCTCCTGCTCGACGTCATGGCCGGACCGGACCCGCAGACGCATGGTGTGGCGTACCACCTGACGCTGCCGCCCGCGCGCCACGAACGGCTCCGTGACTTCCGGGTCCTGGTGCTCGACGAGCATCCGATCATTCCGACCGGGTCCGCCGTGCGGGCGGGCGTGGGCCGGGTGGCCGACGCGCTCGTCGCCGGCGGCGCCCGCGTCGAACGGCACAGTCCGCTGCTGCCCGATCTGACCGAAGCCGCGATGCTCTACAGGCAGTTGCTGTTCTCGGGCTCCGTCGCACGCTTTCCTGTCGAAGCGTACGAGCAGCTGCAGGCCCGTGCCGCCGCGCTGAGCGCGGACGACCAGAGTGTCGATGCCGCGATGCTGCGCGGACTGGTGTTCAGCCACCGCGACTGGCTCGAGGCGCACAACCGTCGCGAGCTCCACCGCCGGGGCTGGCGGCAGCTCTTCGCCGAGTTCGACGCCGTGGTGTGCCCCATCACGCCCACTCCCGCGTTCCCGCACGACCACCATCCCGATCCGAGGCAGCGCCGGATCGACATCGACGGCGCCGAGTACCCGTACTTCGACCAGCTCGTCTGGGCCGGTCTGCCCACCATGCCCGGCCTGCCGGCCACCGCCGTACCGGCGGGCCGGTCCCCCGAGGGGCTGCCCGTGGGAGTGCAGCTCATCGGCCCGATGTTCGAGGACCGCACCCCGCTGCGGCTGGCCGAACTGCTCGAGCGGGAGATCGGCGGCTTCCAGGCCCCGAAGTAGGGTGTACCACCCGGTCAGGTGCCGCTGTGGTCCACCTTGACGAAGCCCGCCCCGCGCTGGTCGTTGCACCCCACCAGGGGGCGGTCGGCCGGGTCGGGCCAGGTCTGCTGGGCCTGGAGCGCCACGCTCACCAGGGTCAGCAGCAGGTCGACGTCGCTCGCGGCGTCGAGGCGCAGGGTCACCCACTGCGAGCCGGGCACGATCCTGATCGCACCCGAGCTCTTGAAGTCCTTGGCGAACCGCCGGATGGCCCGGTCGGTGAGCCGCAGATCGACATCTCGGTCGGAGTGGAAGTGGGCGATCTCGCCCTGTGCCGAACTCACGGCCTGTCCCAGGCCACAGCTCGGGACGGCCTGTCGCAGGTCCGGCCAGGTCGCCAGTTGCGCGAGCGCGCGCGAGGCCAACGTCATGGGCCCATCATGGCCCGCTCACCCGCTTGCAACCAGCTCGTGAGCAAGCATTAACCGACCTGTATCCGTCCGGGGAACGCGCTCCCGCCCACCACGAGCCCACCGAACGAGGGCGGCGGCGTCCCGCGTTGACCCCGGCTCCCCAGGTCCGCGCCACAAGTGCCAGCAGGTCAGGGCGATATCAGGGCACATGTGTAGAGCACATGGAAAACTCCCGGCAGCCGGCACCCGGGGAAGAGGCCGCTGTCACCGAGGCGGGTGACGGCCGAGATGTCTCCCGGGCCGAGAACGCGCGGCGCCCGCCTCGCGCCGGTCGCGCTTCGACAAGCGGCGGGAATCGAACAGCGCAATCATGAGAAACGGGCGAGGAGACCGGCACCCGGGCGAACATCGCGGTCAGTGCCGTCCCGGTCACCGGTGGCGATCGCGGCGTCGTCCGGGCGCCGGTCGAAGGCTTCGAAGAGGGGCGGGTGCCGCGACCGGGCGCGGGCCGTTCGGCGCCCTCACCGCCCGGACCGCGTTCGACGTGCCGGTCGCCCCGGCACCCCGTCGAGGTGAGCGAGAAAGGCACACCACCATGACCGATCACAGGACCGGAACCCGTGAGGAGTGGCTCGCGGCCAGGCTGGATCTGCTGGAGGCGGAGAAGGCCCTGACCCGGCAGAGCGACGAACTGGCCCGGCGGCGGCAGGAACTGCCCTGGGTCCGCGTGGCCGAGGAGTACCGCTTCGAGACCGACCGGGGCCCGGCGTCCCTCGCCGACCTCTTCGACGGCCGCTCCCAACTTCTCGTCTACCACTTCATGTTCGGCCCCGACTATCAGGCCGGCTGTCCGTCCTGCTCGGCCATCGCGGACGGCTTCGACGGCTTCGTCGTCCACCTCGCGCACCACGACGTCACCCTCTGCGCGGTGTCGCGGGCCCCGCTCGCGCAGCTGCGCGCGTACAAGGAGCGGATGGGCTGGAGCTTCCCCTGGGCGTCGTCGTACGGCAGCGACTTCAACCACGACTTCGGCGTGGCCCACACCGAGGAGGAGTGGAGGTCGGGGTCCGTCTCGTACAACTACCGCGACGGCCTGGACTTCCGGCTGCCGCCCGGCGAGCAGGGTGAGGAGCTGACCAGGCTGGCGGCCGCCGTGGGCACGGACTGGGAGACCTACCGGCGAGAGGGCCCGGGCATGAGCGCGTTCGTGCTCGCGGACGGGGTGGTGCACCACACGTACTCGACGTACGAGCGGGGCCTCGACGCCCTGTGGGGCATGTACCCGTGGCTCGACCGTGCACCGCTCGGCCGCAACGAGACCGGCCTGTGGTGGCGCCGCCACGACGAGTACGACGGCCCGGCCCCCGCACGGACGGCACCGGGGCCGCAGGCCACGGCCGGAGGGAGCACCTGAGGGGCCGCGCGACCTCGCCATGACCTGAGGGTCCGGCGGCCTCGGCCACGACCTGACGATCCGGGCGACCTCGCCGTCGGCGCGGACAGCGCGTTCGCCGCCCCCTCAGTGCCCTCCCCCACCGCCCCCAGCGCCCCCACCGTGCCCACCACCCCGGCAGCCCGCTTGCCCACCGCCCCCGCAGCCCGCTTGCCCACCGCCCCGGCAGCCCGCTTGCCCGCCGTCCCGGACTCCGCCTAGCCTGACTTTGTGCCGCTAATAAACAAAACCCGTTCGCACAGTGTCGTGCCGGGCCAGGGTGACGACCTCACCCGACTCCGCATCGCCCTCACCGCGTTCTTCGCCCTCGACGGCTTCGTGTTCGCCGGCTGGGTCGTGCGTATCCCCGCCATCAAGCAGCAGACCGGCGCCTCCGCCGGCTCCCTGGGCCTCGCCCTCCTCGGCGTCTCCGCCGGAGCGGTCATCACCATGACCCTCATCGGCCGCCTCTGCCGCCGGTACGGCAGCCATCCGGTCACCGTGGTCTGCGCGGTCCTGCTCTCCCTCAGCGTCACGCTGCCCCCGCTCACCCACTCCGCGCCCGCCCTCGGCGCCGCGCTCCTCCTCTTCGGCGCCGCGTACGGCGGCATCAACGTCGCCTTCAACAGCGCGGCCGTCGACCTGGTGGCCGCGTTGCGCAGGCCGGTCATGCCCAGCTTCCACGCCGCGTTCAGTCTCGGCGGCATGATCGGCGCGGGCCTCGGCGGACTGGTCGCCGGCACGCTCTCTCCCACCCGCCACCTGTTCGGCCTGGCCCTGATCGGGCTGCTGGTCACCGCCGTCGCCGGGCGGACCCTGCTGCGGCACGACCCTCCGGTGCCGCCGGACCGCCCCTCGGCCGAGCCGTCCGGCACGGCCCCGCGGCCGGGCGGCCGCACCCGGGGGCTGGTCGTCGTCTTCGGGCTGGTCGCGCTGTGCACGGCCTACGGCGAAGGGGCCATGGCCGACTGGGGCGCGCTCCACCTCCAGCAGGACCTGGCCGCCTCGTCCGGCGTGGCGGCGGCCGGGTACTCGTGTTTCGCGCTGGCGATGACCGTGGGCCGGGCGACCGGCACGAGTCTGCTGGAGCGCCTCGGCCGCGCCCGTACCGTGATCGCGGGCGGCTCCGTCGCGGCGGCGGGCATGCTGCTCGGCTCACTGGCGCCGTCGGTGTGGGCGGCGCTGACCGGTTTCGCCGTCACCGGGCTCGGGCTCGCCAACCTCTTCCCGGTCGCCGTGGAGCGGGCGGGCGCGCTGGCCGGCCCCTCGGGCGTCGCCGTCGCCTCCACGCTGGGGTACGGCGGCATGCTCCTCGGGCCGCCCGCGATCGGGTTCATGGCCGACTGGTTCTCGCTGCCCGCGGCGCTCACGAGTGTGGCCGCGCTCGCCGCCGTGGCCACCGTCATCGGGGTGTCGACGCGGCGCGTGATGAGCGGCTGACGCCTCGCGGACCGGCGGCCCGGTGAGTCCTCGGGCGCGGTCGTCCGCACCCTGGCCCGGAAAAGGCCGGGCTTCGAGGGCGCTCCATCCGCGAGACTCACCCCCATGGAGACTGCCGACTTCCTTACGACCCTGGACCGCGAGGGGCGCCTGCTCGCGGCGGCCGCCGCCGAGGCGGGGACCGACGCCAAGGTGCCGACGTGCCCGGAGTGGCAGGTGCGTGACCTGCTGCGGCACACCGGGGCGGTGCACCGCTGGGCCGCGGCCTTCGTCGCCGACGGCCGCACCGAGCCGCGCCCCCTCGGCGAGGCGCCCGATCTGGACGGCGCCGAGCTGGTGGCCTGGTACCGGGACAGCCACCGCCTGCTCGTGGACACCCTGGCGGCGGCCCCGTCCGACGTGGAGTGCTGGACCTTCCTTCCGGCACCCAGTCCGTCACCGCTGGCGTTCTGGACGCGGCGGCAGGCGCACGAGACGGCCGTGCACCGTCACGACGCCGAGGCCGCGCGGGGCGGTTCGGCGTCCCCGGTCGCGACGGACTTCGCGGCCGACGGCATCGACGAGTTGCTGCGCGGCTTCCACGCCCGGCCCCGGAGCCGGGTCCGCACCGAGGGGACGCGCGTGCTGCGGGTGCGCGCCGTGGACGCGGGGGCGGACGCGGTGTGGACCGTACGGCTCACGGCCGATCCACCGGTGACGGTGCGGGACGCGGCCGGGGATGCCGAGGCCGAACTGTCGGGCCCGGCCGACCGGTTGTACCTGGCGCTCTGGAACCGGGCGCCCCTGCCGAGCGTGACCGGTGATCAGTCCCTCGCGGCCCTGTGGCGCGAGAAGTCGGGCATCTGACGCCCTTTGCGGTGAGGACGGCGCGGTGACCGACGCCCCGTCAGCCCGCCACGTCCAGCATCCGGGCCAGTACCGCGCGCTGCACCGGCCGTACGTCGCCGTGCAGCGCGCGCCCCTTCGCCGTGAGCACCACGCGCACTCCGCGCCGGTCTTCGGGGCACATCGCCCGCTCGACCAGGCCGTCCTTCTCCAGGCGTCCGATCAGCCGGGACAGCGCGCTCTGGCTGAGATGGACCTGGTCGGAGATCTCCTGCACGCGGTAACCGCAGCCGTCGCCCGTCGTGCCGCCCTCGGCGAGCACGTCGAGGACCTCGAAGTCGCTGGCGCACAGACCGTGTCCGTGCAGGGCCCGGTCCAGCTCACACTGGGTGCGGGCGTGCAGGGCGAGGATGTCCCGCCACTCCTCCACGAGCGCCTGCTCGGCCTTCTTCGCCGCCATGAGCGCACCGTAGCAGAGAACCGGAATTATTGCACCGTAATTAAATGCGTTTGCATTCGATGCATACGCATGTAGTGTCGTCGGCATGACCTCTCCGCTCACCACTTCCGCGACCGCGTCGTCGGCGGTTCGCTGGACTCCCCGGCTGTGGGGCACCCTGCTGGTGCTGTGCGCCGCGATGTTCCTGGACGCGCTGGACGTGTCGATGGTCGGCGTCGCGCTGCCGTCCATCGGCTCGGACCTGCATCTGTCCACGTCGACGCTGCAATGGGTCGTCAGCGGCTACATCCTGGGGTACGGCGGACTGCTCCTCCTCGGCGGACGCACCGCGGACCTGCTCGGCCGGCGCCAGGTGTTCCTCGCGGCACTCGGCGTCTTCGCGCTGGCCTCGCTGCTCGGCGGGCTCGTGGACTCGGGTCCGCTGCTGATCGCCAGCCGCTTCATCAAGGGCCTGAGCGCGGCCTTCACCGCGCCCGCGGGCCTGTCGATCATCACCACGACGTTCCCGGAGGGCCCGCTGCGCAACCGCGCCCTCTCCATCTACACCACCTGCGCCGCCACCGGCTTCTCCATGGGACTGGTGCTCTCCGGCCTGCTCACCGAGGCCAGCTGGCGCCTCACCATGCTGCTCCCCGCGCCGATCGCCCTGATCGCGCTGGCCGCCGGGTTGAAACTGCTGCCGCGCAGCGCCCGCGAGGAGAACCACGCCGGTTACGACATCCCTGGCGCCGTCCTCGGCACCGCGTCGATGCTGCTGCTGGTCTTCACCGTCGTCCAGGCGCCCCAGGCCGGCTGGGCCTCGGCCCGCACGCTGCTGTCCTTCCTGGCCGTCGCGGTGCTGCTGAGCGCCTTCGTGCTGGTCGAACGGCGCTCGCCGGGCCCGCTGATCCGGCTGGGCGTGCTGCGCTCGGGCAGCCAGGTCCGCGCCCAGCTCGGCGCGGTCGCCTTCTTCGGCAGTTACGTCGGCTTCCAGTTCCTGACGACCCTCTACATGCAGTCCCTGCTGGGCTGGTCGGCACTGCACACGGCCCTCGCCTTCCTGCCGGCGGGCGCGCTGGTGGCGGTGTCCTCCACGAAGGTCGGCGCCATCGTCGACCGGTTCGGCACCCCGCGGCTGATCGCGACCGGCTTCGCGTTCATGGTCCTCGGCTACGCGCTGTTCCTGCGCGTCGACCTGGACCCGGTGTACGCGGCCGTCGTCCTGCCGTCCATGCTGCTGATCGGCGCCGCCTGCGCGCTGGTCTTCCCCTCGCTCAACATCCAGGCGACCAACGGCGTCGAGGACCACGAGCAGGGCATGGTGTCCGGGCTGCTCAACACCTCGGTGCAGGTGGGCGGGGCGATCTTCCTCGCGGTCGTCACGGCCGTGGTGACCGCGCACGCCCCCGCGCACGCCACCCCCCAGGCCGTCCTCGACAGCTACCGGCCCGGGTTCCTGGTCGTCACGGGCGTCGCGGCGGCCGGGCTGCTGATCACCCTCACCGGCCTGCGCGGCCGGCGCACCCAGCCGTCCCTCGTGGTCGCCCGGTCCACCGTGGAGGAGGCAGGAGCGGAGCGCGTGGCGGTCCGCGACTAGGGCCTTCCTTCGGATCAGGCCGGCTCCGGCCGACGGGGCTTTCCGGCGCCCCGCGACCCCGGCAAGATCCGAAGGAGAGGGCCTCGGGGGAAGCCTCCCGGCGGGAGCCCGGCGGTGGCGATTGCCCCGCCGGGCTCCCGTCCGTGAAACTGGGGGAATGCAGGCATACGGGGGACGCCGCAGCCAGGCCCAACGGGACGCGGCCACGGTCGAGATCGGCTACGCGCTGGTGAGCGCCGCTTTCGCGGCGGCGGTGCTGTCGGGGCCCTGGCCGGGCCCGCGCTGCTCTTCGATCTGCCGCACCTGCCGTCCAAGGTCCTGCTGAGGACCGGCATGGTGATCGCACCGGTCGTGTTCATGGCCCGCGTGATCAGCGTGCTGGTGCGCTTCCGGCACACGGCTCAGCCCAGCCAGCCCGGCCGGACCAGCCCCGACTCGTAGGCCAGCACGACGAGTTGGGCGCGGTCCCGGGCGCCCAGCTTCACCATGGTGCGGCTCACATGGGTCTTGGCGGTGAGCGGGCTGACCACCAGCCGGCGGGCGATCTCCTCGTTGGACAGGCCGATGCCGACCAGCGCCATCACCTCCCGCTCCCGCTCGGTGAGCCGGGCGAGCACGTCGACCGCCGCGGGAGCCTTGGAACGGGCCGCGAACTCGGCGATCAGCCGGCGGGTGACGCCCGGCGACAGCAGCGCGTCACCGGCCACCACCGCCCTTACGGCGCGCACGAGTTCGTCCGGCTCGGTGTCCTTCACCAGGAAACCGGAGGCACCCGCGCGGATCGCCTCGAAGACGTACTCGTCGAGCTCGAAGGTGGTGAGCATGACCACCTTCACCTCCGCCTGCTCCGCGTCCCCCGTGATCCGCCGGGTCGCGGCCAGGCCGTCCAGCACGGGCATGCGGATGTCCATCAGGACGACGTCCGGGCGCAGTTCCCGCACCAGGCGCGCGGCCTCCGCGCCGTCGGCGGCCTCCCCGGCCACCTCGATGTCGGGCTGCGCGTCGAGCAACGCCCTGAAACCGGCCCGCACCAGCGACTGATCGTCGGCGAGCAGTACCCGGATCACTGGTCCTCCCTGAGCCGCGACGGAAGTACGGCGAGCACCCGGTATCCGCCGTCGGGGCGCGGTCCCGCCTCGATGGTGCCACCGAGGGCGGCGGCCCGTTCCCGCATTCCGGCCAGCCCGTTCCCGCTGCCCCCGGCGTCCGCGCCGGTCGCGGGCCCGTCGTCGTCGATCAGCAGCCGCAGGGCGCCCCCGTCGTGGGCGAGGCCCACGCGCGCGTGCCGCGCTCCGGAGTGCCGTACGACGTTGGTCAGGGCCTCCTGCACGATGCGGAAGGCCGCGAGGTCCGCGCCGGGCGGCAGGGGCGGCGGCTCGCCCTCGACGTCGACGGTCAGCCCGGCCGCCGCCGCCTGTTCCACCAGTTCCGGCAGCCGGTCCAGGCCGGGCGCGGGGGCTCGGGGCGCGGCTCCCGGCGCGCGCAGCGTGTCGAGGACCTGGCGCACCTCGCCGAGCGCCTCCTTGCTGGCGGCCTTGATGGTGGTGAGCGCGGCCCGCGCCTGCTCGGGGTCGCTGTCGATGAGCGCGAGCCCCATGCCCGCCTGCACGTTGATGACGGAGATGCTGTGCGCGAGGACGTCGTGCAGTTCCCGGGCGATCCGCAGGCGTTCCTCGTCCGCGCGCCGCCGCGCCGCCTGGGCACGGTCCGCGCGCTCCCGTGCCCACTGCTCGCGCCGCACCCGCGCCAGCTCGGACACGGCGACGACGGCCAGGACCCAGGTCGCGATGACGATCTCCTGGGCGAGGCCGGCGCCCCGGTCCCCGGCGGGCGGAAGCCACCGGTAGAGCCAGAGCGCGACCAGGGCGTGCCCGGTCCAGAGCAGTGCGACGGCCATCCAGGCGGCCCGCCGGTGCCCGGCGACGACCGCGCTGAAGCAGGCGACCGCGACCGTCAGGAACACCGGCCCGTAGGGATAGCCGGCGGCCAGGTAGCCGAGCGCCAGCGCCGCCGTGCCGAACACGGCGAACACCGGGTACCGCTGCCGCCACAGCAACAGGAGCGAGGTGGCGACGAGCAGCACGCGCGCGGAGTCGTCGAGGGGTACCCGGTGGTGCTGGCCGTGGGCGGCGAAGTGGGTGCCGATGAGCACGAACGCGGTGAGCAGCGCGGTCGACCGCCACGGCCACCGGGCGCGGCCCGGCTCCACGCCGTCCGCGGCGTGCCGCCACGGGGGCCCGTATCGCCACCAGTGGTGCGGCGCGCGCTGCTCTTCCATGCCCGCCACGCTAAACGCCGCGGGCAGGTGAGGGCGTCAGCCGGGCGAGGTGATCACACGTACTCCCGGGGAAGTACGAGACGGACGGCGCGGCGCCCTCCGCGGTCCCCCTCACCCCGCGTGCCGGGGCGGCGGGAGCCGCTCGCACGCCGTACGCGCCCCTCGCACACCCGGGCTCGCCGCCCCTCGCTCGCCGGCGTCTACCGCAGCCCCACCCCGTGCGCCAGCCTCGCCGCCGCATGCCGGAAGAACGTCTCGCGCTCCTCCACCACCCGGTTGAACTGCCCGAACAGCTCGAAGCCGACCAGTCCGAACAGCTGGGCCCAGGCCGCCACCAGCGGGGGTGCCGCCTCGGGCGGCAGGTCGGGCGCGAAGTCGGCGGCCATCCGCTCGGCCTCGGGGCGCAGTTCGGCGGGCAGGGTCAGGCCGGCGAGGCCGGGGCCCTGGTGGGCGTCGCGGACGATGCCGATGAGGACCAGGCCGATCCGGGACGCGGCGCGGACCGTGGTGTCGGGGGCGGAGTAGCCGGGCACGGGCGAGCCGTAGATCAGCGCGTACTCGTACGGGTGGGCGAGGGCCCAGGCGCGCACCGCCTCGCACACGGCCGTCCAGCGGGCGACCGGCGGGGCGTCGGCAGCGGCGTCCCGCGCCTGCTCAGCGGCCTCGCCGACGGCGTCGTAGGCGTCGATGATCAGGGCGGTCAGCAGCTCGTCGCGGCTGGGGAAGTAGCGGTACAGCGCCGAGGAGACCATGCCCAGTTCTCGGGCGACGGCACGCAGCGAGAGCTTGGCCGCGCCTTCTTCCGCGAGCTGTCTGCGGGCCGCCTCCTTGATGGCGGCGGTGACTTCCCTCCTGGCCCGTGCGCGGGCTCCCTGTGCGGTGCTCATGCCAGCAGTGTGCCACGCAGAAGAGCAGTGCACACAAAAGAGAGCAGTGCTCTTGCTTTTGCCTGCCGTGCTGTCCCACACTGGAGTCGAGCGAGAGCACCGCTCTCCCAAACCGTGGGGGTCACCATGTCGACACACGTCAAGAAGCCCGGCTGGTTCACCGTCAACGTCTTCAACCGGCTGGTCGCCTGGCTCACCCGGCGCGGTCTCAGCGTCTGGGGCTCCCGGGTGCTCGCGGTGCGCGGGCGCAAGAGCGGGCAGTGGCGCACGACCCCGGTGAACCTGCTGACGGTCGACGGGCAGCAGTACCTGCTCGCCCCGCGCGGTCACGTCCAGTGGACCCACAACATGCGCGCGGCCGGCGGCGGCGAACTGCGGCTCGGCAAAAACGTCGACGTCTTCGCCGCGACCGAGGTCACCGACGACGACAAGGTGCCGCTGCTACGGGCCTACCTCAAGCGCTGGAAGGCCGAGGTCGGGGTGTTCTTCGACGGCGTCGGCCCCGACTCCCCGGACGAGGAACTGCGCCGCATCGCCCCCGACCACCCGGTCTTCCGCATCACGGTCACGAGCTGAGCGACTCCCGCACCGGGGGCCGCCCCCGCCGCCGGCGCTTCCACGGACCGGGCGCCGTCCCCCACCGGCCCCGGCCCGACGCGAGGGCACTCCGACGGCGGCCGACGGCGCCCGGCCCCGCGTGCACCGGAGCCGACGACGTCCGGCAACCCTCGCCGGCCGGAACCCGAGCCGACAGTGCCCGGCAGCCGCCGTCGCGGCAGGAAGCCGCGCCGACGGCGCCCGGCCGGCGAAGACCCGCCGCCGGCACCGGGGCGCCCGGGCCCGACACGAACCAGGACGGCGGACCCCGCCGCCCGGCTTCAGCGCACTACCGCCCTGCCGCCGAGCGGGGAGTCGCCCGCCGCTCCGGTGGTCAGGAACCGGCCGGATCCTCCGCCGGCGCCGCCGCTCCACGGTCCATCGCGGTCAAGGCGCGCTGGGCGAACGGGTGGGAGCGGACGAGTTCCCCCAGGGACGTCGAGCCCTGGGTGATGTCCCGGAACGCCCGCCACGCGGGGCGGAAGCCGGTGAGGGCCGCGTGGAACAGGCCCGGACGCTTCTCGAACACCGTCAGCAGCCGCTTGCCGACGCTCATCTCGACGCCGAGCCCGGCCTTGATCGCGAACGCGTAGTTCAGGGCCTGGCGCCGGGTGTCGACGGCGTCGTGCGCCTCCGCGATCCGCACCGCCCACTCCCCCGCGAGCCGGCCCGAGCGCAGCGCGAAGGAGATGCCCTCTCGGGTCCACGGCTCGAGCAGCCCGGCCGCGTCACCGCAGACCAGCACCCGGCCCCGGGAGAGCGGCGAGTCGTCGGCACGGCAGCGGGTCAAGTGCCCGGAGGAGACGGCTGGTTCGAAGCCGGACAGGCCCAGCCGGGCGACGAAGTCCTCCAAGTAGCGCTTGGTGGCGGCGCCTTCACCTCGCGCGCAGATGACGCCCACGGTCAGCGTGTCGCCCTTCGGGAACACCCAGCCGTAACTGCCGGGCAGGGGGCCCCAGTCGATCAGGACCCGCCCCTGCCAGTCCTCGGCGACCGACTCCGGGACCGGGATCTCCACCTCAAGGCCGAGATCCACCTGGTCCAGCTTCACGCCGACGTGGGCTCCTATCCGGCTGGCGCTGCCGTCGGCCCCGACGACGGCGCGGGCCAGCACCGTCTCACCGCCCTGCAGGACGACGGCGACCGTACGCCGGTCCGGCACCGCCGAGCCGTGCTGCTCGACCCGCTGCACCGTGACGCCCGTCCGCAGCTCGGCGCCCGCCTTCTGGGCGTGCTCGACCAGCTGCTGGTCGAACTCGGGCCGGTTGATCAGCCCGAACAGCATCTGCTTGGAGCGCCGGGTGCGGGTGAAGCGTCCGTTGTTGGAGAAGGTGACCGCGTGCACCCGGTCCCGGAAGGGCAGCTCGAAGCCGGGCGGCAGCGCGTCGCGCGAGGGGCCGATGATGCCGCCGCCGCACGTCTTGTAGCGGGGCAGCTCCGCCTTCTCCAGCAACAGCACGCGGCGTCCCGCGACCGCCGCCGCGTAGGCCGCAGAGGCCCCCGCGGGTCCCGCGCCCACCACGACGACGTCCCACACCCGCTGCACGTCGTCCGCCGAAGAGTTCTCGCCGCTCACGATGGTCTACTGCTCCGATCAAGCCGCTGCCGTAGTGTCCCTCGCATCCTACGGCGGCCGTCGTCGCAGGCCGCTGTGGGAGGATCGGACTCACCCCGTTCAACGTCGCACCCACGAGGAGCGTGCCCATGTCGTCGAATCCGGTCGCCGAGACCGTCGCCTCGCTGTTGCCGCGGGCGAAGGCCGAGCTGGCCGAGCTGGTCGCCTTCCAGTCGGTGGCGGACTTCACGCAGTTCCCGAGGAGCGAGAGCGAGGCCGCCGCGAACTGGATCGCCGAGGCGCTCCGCGCGGAGGGCTTCACCGACGTGGCCCTGCTGGACACCCCGGACGGCACCCAGTCGGTCTACGGCTGCCTGCCGGGCCCGGAGGGTGCAAAAACGGTTCTGCTGTATGCGCACTACGACGTCCAGCCGCCGCTGAACGAGTCCGGCTGGACCACCCCGCCGTTCGAGCTGACCGAGCGTGGCGGCCGCTGGTACGGCCGCGGGGCCGCCGACTGCAAGGGCGGCTTCATCATGCACCTGCTCGCGCTGCGCGCCCTGAAGGCGAACGGCGGCGTCCCGGTGACGGTCAAGGTGATCGTGGAGGGCTCGGAGGAGCAGGGCACCGGCGGTCTGGAGCGGTACGCCGAGCAGCACCCGGAGCTGCTGGCCGCGGACACGATCGTGATCGGCGACGCGGGCAACTTCCGCGTCGGCCTGCCGACGGTCACCACCAGCCTGCGCGGGATGACCCTGGTCCGCGTCCGCGTCGACACCCTCGCGGGCAACCTGCACTCGGGCCAGTTCGGCGGCGCCGCCCCGGACGCGCTGGCGGCGCTGATCCGCGTCCTGGACTCGCTGCGCGCCGAGGACGGCACCACGACGGTCGACGGGCTCGACGCGGCGGCCGGCTGGGAGGGCCTGGAGTACACCGAGGAGCAGTTCCGCCGGGACGCCAAGGTGCTGGAGGGCGTCGAGCTGATCGGTGACGGCTCGGTCGCCGACCGCATCTGGACCCGCCCCGCCGTCACCGTCCTCGGCATCGACTGCCCGCCCGTCATCGGTGCCACCCCGTCGGTGCAGGCCGGCGCCCGCGCCCTGATCAGCCTGCGGGTGCCGCCGGGCGTGGACGCGGCCGAGGCGACCAAGCTGCTCCAGGCGCACCTCGAGGCGCACACCCCGTGGGGCGCCCGGGTCGGCACCGAGCAGATCGGGCAGGGCCAGGCGTTCAGCGCGGACACCTCCAGCCCGGCCTACCAGGCGATGGCCGACGCGATGGCGGTGGCCTACCCGGGCCAGAGCATGCAGTACGCCGGCCAGGGCGGCTCGATCCCGCTGTGCAACACGCTGGCCGCGCTGTACCCGCGGGCGGAGATCCTGCTGATCGGGCTGAGCGAGCCGGAGGCGCAGATCCACGCGGTCGACGAGAGCGTGTCGCCCGAGGAGCTGGAGCGGCTGTCGGTCGCCGAGGCGCTCTTCCTGCGCAACTACGCGGCGGGCTGAACCCTTCTGCCCACGGCAGAGTGCCCTCGCCCGCGGGCGGGGGCACCGCCTACGGTCGGCGCATGGACGTCGTCGAACTGCTTCCGCGCCTGCACCTCCTGCGCTTCCCCGTCGGCCAGGCCTATCTCTGGTCCGACGGGCAGGAGTTGACACTGATCGACGCGGGCACGATCGGCTCGGGCCGGACGATCGCCGGCGCGGTCACGGAGCTGGGGCGCGCTGCGCAGGACGTACGGCGGATCGTGCTGACGCACTTCCACGAGGACCACGCGGGCGGGGCGGGCGAGTTCGCCGCGCTGAGCGGTGCCGAGGTGCTGGCGCACGACCTGGACGCGCCCTTCGTCCGGGGTGAACTCCCGGGTCCCGCCCCGCGGTTCGAGGAGTGGGAGCTGCCGATCCACGCGGCGGCGGCCGAGCACCTCCCCGCGGGCACGCCCGTGCCTCCGCCCGCGGTCACGGGCCTGTCCGACGGCGACGTCCTGGACTTCGGCGGTGGCGCGCGGGTCGTCCACGTCCCGGGGCACACGGACGGCAGCATCGCGCTGTTCCTGCCCGACGAGGGCGTGCTGTTCACCGGCGACACCGTGGCGGCCTCGCCGCTGGACGGTGCGGTGATGCCGGGGGTGTTCAACCTCGACCGGCCTCGGCTGCTCGCGTCCGTGCGCCGCCTGGCGGAGCTCGACGCGGACGTGGCGTGCTTCGGGCACGGCGACGCGGTGGTGGGCGGCGCCGCCGCCGCACTGCGCGGGGTGGCGGTCGCCGGCTGATCAGCCGACCGGCACCCCGGCCTCCAGGTAGAGGGCGGTGCCGCGCTCGCGGGCGCGCAGGGCCCAGCGCAGACGTTCGTAGCGGACCGGCGGGAGCATCTCGGCGGCCTCCTGTTCGGTGGCGAAGCGCCACGCCCGCAGCTCCGGCCCCGGCAGCAGCACCCGGGACGCCTCGTCCGACTCCAGCCGGCCGCCGTCGAACAGCAGCCGCAGCCCGCCGAAGCCGGGCGGCGCCGGCCGCTCCCAGTCCACGACGAGCAGCCGGGGCACCTCCCGCAGCCGTATCCCGGTCTCCTCGGCGACCTCCCGCATCCCGGCACGGGCCGGGGCCTCGCCCCGCTCCACCACACCGCCGGGGAACTCCCAGCCGGGCTTGTAGGTGGGGTCCACGAGCAGCACCCGGTCGTCGTCGTCGAAGAGGAGCACCCCGGCGGCGAGCGTCTCGGCCGTGGGCTCGGGCGTCTGCACGATGTCACAGGCGGGTACGGCCCCGCTGCCGACGGCGTCGGCGACGTGGACGGCGGTCTCGTACGGGGTGAGGGCGCTGGTGTCCAGCAGGTGGGCGTCGGCGGTGAGCCAGGAGGCGAGGGCCGCGTGGTAGGGCTCGATGTGGTCGTAGGCCCAGCGCCGCAGCCGTATCTCGCCGTCGGGGAGGTCCGGCGGGACCTCCCGCCCGGCTATCCGCTCGCGCAGGATCGTTTCGGCCGGGGCGAGGAGCAGATGGTGCACGGGAATCCTGCGGGCGGCCAGACCACCGAAGATCTCGTCGCGGTACTCCTGGCGGAGCAGAGTCATGGGCACCACGAGGGTCCCGCCCAGCTCGGCGAGCATCGCAGCCGCGGTGTCGACGACGAGCCGGCGCCAGATCGGCAGGTCCTGGAAGTCGCCGACCTCGGCGAGGCGCTTGGGCGGCACCAGATGCGTGAGCGCGCCGCCGATGACCTCGGGGTCGAAGAGCGTGCTGTTCGGGATCAGCTCGATCAGTTCCCGTGCGGCGGTGGTCTTCCCCGCACCGAACGCGCCGTTGATCCAGACGACGGTCACGGACTCCCCCTCTTCTGTTGGCCCCCTGAGGCTTGCCCGCTTCACCCTGCCACGAAAACCCCGCCCCGGTGAGGGCGCCCCCGCAGCGGTGCCGGTGTCCCCGAGGGGGCGGGGACACCGGCACACAGGCCTTGCCGAGCGGGCCTACCGCAGGCCGAGGGCGTCGTCGTCGACGGCGAAGCTGTCCTGGCTGACGAGGTGGCTCGCCGAGTCGAGGGTGTCCGAGACGTTCAGGTCACCGGAGGGGCGGTGGTCCGCCGCGTGGGCGGCGTGGGACGGGGTGACGGCGGCCACGACGAATCCGGTGGCGAGGCTGGCGATGGCGAGCATGCTGCGCTTCTTCATGCGCTGATCAACTGTCCTGGCGGCCAGGAGTCACGCGGTTCCGGATGTTCCGGCGGGCGCGTTCGCCGCGCGTGTCCGGGCGTGGCGTAATCCGCTGGCTCGCCCGATGATCACACCGGTATCGTCCGCAGCCCCTCCGCATCCGCCCGGCCCACCGGGCGGGCTCCGAACAGAGAGCGACGCCATGGCCGGCCTCCACCCCACCACCACCCTCTGGCGCCCCACCGGCCCCAAGGAGCTGGAGCTGGTCCACGAGCTCGGCCGGCGGGCCTGGCCGCCCCGGCTGCCGGAGCAGCCGATCTTCTACCCGGTGCTCAACGAGGACTACGCGATCCGGATCGCCCGGGACTGGAACGTCCGGCACGACGGCGCCGGTTTCGTGACCCGCTTCGAGGTCGACACCGCGTTCCTCGGCCGCTATCCGGTGCGGCGGGCCGGTGGCGAGACGATCCTGGAACTGTGGGTTCCCGCCGAGGAGTTGGACGAGTTCAACGCCCACATCGTCGGCCTGATCGAGGTCGTGCACGAGTTCCGGTGAGCCGGGGCACAGCACGCCTCGGCCCGTCACGTCCGAACCCAGGAGGTCATGTGAGCGCTTCCCCCGTGTCCGGCGCGGCCCGTACCGAGGCCGTCGCGGACGTCGTACGGTCCGGCGAGCGGCTCGTGGCGGCCGCGGCCGGCCTGTCCGACGCCGCGCTGCGGGCCCCTTCGGAACTCGCGGGCTGGACGCGTGGCCATGTGCTCGCGCACGTCGCCCACAGCGCCGACGCCTACGTCTGGCTGCTTGGGCTCGCGCGCACCGGCCGGGAGCCGGGACCGCGGGCCGGCGCGGCGGCCCTGGCCGCCTCCGTCGCCCGGGACGCCACGCTGCCCGCCGCAGCGCTCACCGCACGGCTGCGGGAGAGCCTGGACCGGTTCACGGCCGAGGCCCGGGCGCTGCCCGACCCGGCCTGGGACCGGCTGGTGCCGGCGCTGGCCGGGTGGCTCCACCCCGCCTGGTACCTCCTGCTGCGCTGCCTGCGGGAACTGGAGACCCATCACCTGGACCTCGGCCTCGGTCACGGCACCGAGAGATGGCCGCACCGCTACGTCTCCTGGGCACTGGACGACACCCTCACCACGCTGCGCGCCCAGGGCTTCCCCCTCGCCTCGGTGGCGGCCGTGGATCTCGGCCGGCGCTGGTCACCGGCGCCCGACGGGCCCGCAGTCGCCGGGCCCGGGCACCTGCTGCTCGGCTGGCTCACCGGACGGATCCCGCCCGACGCCCTGACGACCGACCGCCCGGCACCTCTCCTGCCCCGCCCGCCCGCCTGGCCCCAACCCCCGCTGCCCGGCTGGGGCCGAGTCGGCGACACGCCCTGAGCCCGACAAAGACAACACACCCGAACGCCCGACGCCGCGCATCTTCCAACAGACTCCGACACGTCCTACCGTAAACGCGCACCGATGACGCGTACATGCCGCCGCATTTCGGCATGCCGTCATCCACCTCTCGCGAGCCGGAGGTACGTCAGCGATGCGTCACCCGCACACCGGCACGACCCGCCGAAGAGTGGTCTACGCGCTCACCGCCCTGGTGCTCACGACGGCGGCGGCCGCTCCGGCGGCCGCCGAGGCCCACGAGGCGTCCGCCTCCGCCGCGTCGGCCGACGGTCTGGCCCTCACTCCGCCCATGGGCTTCAACAACTGGAACTCCACACACTGCCGCGCCGACTTCGACGAGGCCATGGTCGAGGGGATCGCGGACCTCTTCGTGGCCAAGGGCCTGAAGGACGCGGGCTACCAGTACGTCAACCTGGACGACTGCTGGGCCCTGCCGAAGCGCGACGCGGACGGCAAGCTGGTGCCCGACCCGGCCCGCTTCCCCCACGGCATCAAGGCCGTCGCCGACTACGTCCACGCCAAGGGCCTCAAGCTCGGCATCTACACCAGCGCCGGCACCAAGACCTGCAACAGTGCGGGCTTCCCGGGCGCGCTGGGCCACGAGTACAGCGACGCCCGACAGTTCGCCGACTGGGGCGTGGACTACCTGAAGTACGACAACTGCAACAACCAGGGCGTCGACGCCAAGCAGCGGTACACGACCATGCGCGACGCGCTCAGGGCGACCGGGCGGCCCATCGTCTACAGCATCTGCGAATGGGGCGAGAACAAGCCGTGGCAGTGGGCCGCGGACGTCGGCCACCTGTGGCGGACCACGGGTGACATCAGCGACAGCTGGTCCTCGATGCTGTCGATCGTGAAGCAGAACCTCCCGCTCGCCCCGTACGCGGGACCCGGCCACTGGAACGACCCCGACATGCTCGAGGTCGGCAACGGCGGCATGAGCGACACCGAGTACCGCTCGCACTTCTCCCTCTGGTCCGTCATGGCCGCGCCGCTGCTCATCGGCACCGATCTGCGCAAGGCCTCGCCGGCGGCCTTCGACATCCTGGACAACAAGGACGTCATCGCCGTCGACCAGGACCCGCTCGGCAAGCAGGGCACGGTCGTCTCCTCCGCGGGCGGGCGCTGGGTGATCGCCAAGGAGATGAAGGACGGCAGCCGCGCGGTGGCCCTCTTCAACGAGTCCGCCACCGCCCAGCGGATCGCCACCACGGCGGACGCGACCGGCCTGCCCGAGGCCCCCGCCTACACCCTGCGGGACCTGTGGCAGCACCGCGACTACAACACCGCGGGCACCATCGCGGCCACCGTCCCCGCCCACGGCACGGTCCTGGTGCGCGTCGCGGCCGACACCGACTGGGCCGGCCACCCGCCCGCCGTCGACCTCGGCCTGGACGGCAGCCCGCTGCTGGAGGCCGGCACCCCGGCCACACTGGCCGGCACCGTCACCGACCTCGGCCGCACCCCGGCACGCCGGGTGTCCGTGTCCCTGACCGGGCCCGACGGGTGGACGGTGCGCCCCGCCTTGGCGACCACCGCCGACGCCCTCCCCACCGGCCGGTCGCTGCGCACCTCGTGGCGGGTGACCGCGCCCGCCGGAACCCCGGCCGGGTCCTACGACCTCACGCTCCGGGCGAGTTACCGCTCGCCGTCCGGGGAGCGCGTGACCGGCACGCTCCCGCTGACCGCGGCCGTCGTGCAGCCGCCGCCGTCCGGGACGTCGTACCTCAGCGATCTGCCGTGGCTGTCGGCGGTCAGCGGCTGGGGGCCGGCGGAACGCGACAGCAGCAACGGGGAGAGCGGGGCGGGCGACGGGCACCCGATCAGCGTCGGCGGGTCCGCGTACGCCAAGGGACTCGGCGTCCACGCCCTGAGCGACATCTCCTTCTACACCGGCGAGGCCTGCGAGAAGGTCACCGCGGACGTCGGCCTCGACGACGAGAAGGGCACGCACGGCACGGTCGCCTTCGAGATCTGGGCGGACGGCAAGAAGGCCGCCTCGACCGACGTCCTGACCAACGCGATGCCGGCCCGGCCCCTCACCGCCGACGTCACCGGCGCCCAGGTGGTACGCCTCGTCGTCACGGACGGCGGAGACGGCATCGACTCGGACCAGGCGGACTGGGCCGACGCCCGCCTCACCTGCTGAGCGCCGTCGGGCCCTGCGCACCGGCCGGCTCCGGGCGAACCGGCTCCGGGCGGCGGCGCGAGGCTCGACGGCCGCGCGCCGCCGGGCTCGCGCCCCCGCCACGGTGTCCCCGCCCGGACGGCGGGACCGGCGTCAGACCCCCGCCGCCGTCGCGTCCGGCCTGCGGCTCAGGGCGGCCGCCGCGGCGCCGACCAGGCCCGCGTCGGTGCCCATCTGGGCCGGGGTGATCGTCAGACGGTGGACGAAGGACAGGGTGGCGTAGTCGGTGAGCGCCTTGCGCAGGGGGGTGAAGAGGATGTCGCCCGCCTTGCCGACGCCTCCGCCGATCACCGCGATGTCGATCTCCACCAGGGTCGCGGTGGCCGCGATGCCCGCG
Organism: Streptomyces sp. NPDC051133; assembly: GCF_040682635.1. Lineage (NCBI taxonomy): Bacteria > Bacillati > Actinomycetota > Actinomycetes > Kitasatosporales > Streptomycetaceae > Streptomyces > Streptomyces sp. NPDC051133. The sequence continues at coordinate 62,725 of NZ_JBFBBK010000015.1, read as the reverse complement.
GCCAGCGCCTGCGCCGCCCGCTCGAACGAGGCCACGGCGACCGGGTCGCCCGCGCGGGCCGCCTCGGCCACCGCGGCGGCCGAGGTGTCGCCGTCGGGCCCGGGCCGCCAGCCCTGCTCCAGGGCGCGGCGCGCGATGTTGGGACCGCTGGCGATGCGCTCCACACAGCCGCGCGCGCCGCACGGGCAGGCGTCGCCGTCGAGGTCGACGCTGATGTGACCGATGTGACCGGCGTTGCCGGTCGGGCCGGGGTGCAGCCGGCCGTTCAGGACCAGGCCGCCGCCGACGCCCGTGGAGACCACCATGCACAGCGCGTTGTCGTGCCCCCGGGCGGCGCCCTGCCAGTGCTCGGCCGCCGTGATCGCGACACCGTCCCCGATCAGCTCGACCGGGAGGCCCCCGGTGGCCAGGCTCACCCGCTCGACCAGCGGGAAGTCCCGCCAGCCGGGCACGTTGACCGGACTGACGGTGCCCGCGGAGGCGTCCACCGGGCCGGCGCTGCCGATGCCTATCGAGCCCGCGCGTCCCCACAGGGGCGACCCGGCGAGTTCGCCGAGCACCTCCTCCACGGCCCGCATGACCGTTTCGCCGTCCTGCTGGGCAGGCGTGCCGCGCTGGGCCCGCACCAGGATCCGGCCGTCGTCGTCCACCAGAGCGCCGGCGATCTTGGTGCCGCCGATGTCCAGGGCCGCCACGAGGTCGGTGTGCATCAGAGTCAGATCTCCCCGTTGAAGCGTGATGTCGATCGAAGACGCAGGCCGGTCGAGCGGTGGGGGCGCAGGCCGACTGACAGCGGTGGACAGTCTCTCTCGCATCTGACAACGTTGTCCAGGCTCTATGCTCGACGCCACATCCTCATACAAGCCCACGGATGGCGCACCTCCCCCGTGGACACGGACGACAGGACAGGACAGCGCATCGTGCCCGAGACCACCCGCAGCGCAAACGGCCTCACCGCAAACCGCTACGGCAACCGCCCGACGATGAAGGACGTGGCGGCGCGGGCCGGGGTCGGGCTGAAGACGGTGTCCCGGGTGGTCAACGGCGAGCCCGGCGTCACGCCCGACACCGAGCGCCGGGTGCAGGAGGCGATCGAGGCCCTCGGCTTCCGCCGCAACGACAGCGCACGGGTGCTGCGCAAGGGCCGCACGGCCAGCATCGGACTGATCCTGGAGGATCTCGCCGACCCCTTCTACGGCCCCCTCAGCCGAGCCGTGGAGGAGGTGGCCCGTGCCCACGGCGCTCTGCTGATCAACGGCTCCAGCGCCGAGGACCCGGACCGCGAGCAGGAGCTGGCGCTGGCCCTGTGCGCGCGTCGGGTGGACGGCCTGGTGGTGATCCCGGCCGGGGACGACCACCGTTATCTGGAGCCCGAGATCAGGGCGGGCGTGGCGACGGTGTTCGTGGACCGGCCGGCCGGGCGCATCGACGCCGACGTGGTGCTCTCCGACAACTACGGCGGTGCCCGGGACGGCGTCGCCCATCTGATCGCGCACGGCCACCGCCGGATCGGCTTCATCGGCGACATGCCCCGCATCCACACCGCCGCCGAGCGGCTGCGCGGCTACCGGGCGGCCATGGAGGACGCGGGGATACCGGTCGAGGACCGCTGGATGTCCCTCGGGGCGACGAATCCGGAGCGGGTGCGCCGGGCGGCGGCGCAGATGCTGTCCGGACCCGACCCCGTGACCGCGGTCTTCACGGGCAACAACCGGGTGACGGTCACCGTGATCCGGGTCCTCGCCGAGCACTCCCGGCAGGTCGCCCTCGTCGGCTTCGACGACATCGAGCTCGCCGATCTGCTGCGGCCGGGTCTCACGGTCGTCGCCCAGGACTCGGCGGCCCTCGGCCGTACCGCGGCCGAACGCCTCTTCCGCCAGCTGGACGGCACCCTGGTCGCACCGGAGCGCATCGAGTTGCCCACGCGCCTGATCACGCGCGGCTCCGGCGAGCTGCCGCCGGCGGACTGAGCCGCGGATGACCGGACACACCCTGGAGGAACTCGGGCTCGACGCGGCGGCCCGCGACCATCCGCTGACCTATCCCGGCGCCTGGCCCGCCGACTCCGGGCTGCTGGACCGCGACCGGATGCTCCCGCTGGAGCGTCTGGTGTACGCGGACCGGGTACCGGTGCTGGCCGTCGGCTCCAACGCCAGTCCCGGCCAGCTGCGGCACAAGATGACGGAGTGCGGGAACGACTCCCCGATCCCCATGGTGCGCACCCGGGTGACCGGCCTCGACGTGGGTGTCTCCGCGCATGTCAGCCGCATGGGCTACGTCTCCGCCTCGCCCGTCAGGGCGCCGCGGTCCGTGCGCGAGCTGTTCGTGATCTGGCTGGACCCGCGGCAACTGGCCGCGATCGACGCCAGCGAGGGCGTTCCGCTGCCCGGCGGGAACTTCCGGCGGGCCTGGCTGCCCGCCCCCGACGTGCGGGTCGAGCTGCCCGACGGCTGCCTGCTCGACGGGGCGTACGTGTACGTCAACCGGCACGGGGTACTGAGCAACGGTGCCGGAGTGCCGCGCCTGCATCCCGGCAGCCAACAGATCCTGCTGACCGAACTCCTGACGTCCTGCGCCCCGTTGAGGGAGCTGTTCGGTGTCACGCCGGAGCAGTTCTGCGCCCGGGCCCGCGGGAACCCCGCACTGTGCGCGCGGGGTACGCGGCTGTTCGCCGAGCAGGAGTGGGTGACGGAGTCGGGGCTGGAGCCCTACGCCGTCGGGCCGACGCACCGGTAGCCCGGCCGCGGGGCGCCGCCGGACCGGAGCCGGCCGCCGGCCGCGTCGGGTGCGGCCGGCAGCCGTTTCGGTTCCGTCCGTCCGTCAGGGGCGGTACGGATCCGCGGTCACGTCGAGGGGTGGAAGATCGCGACGATGCTGTGGTTCGCGTTCACGGTGATCTCGTACGCGGTCGTGGGGTCGCTCTGTCGCACGCCGTCGACCTCCCAGCCCGCGAACGTGTACCCGGCGGCCGCACGGGCGGTGACGGTCACCTGCGTGCCCGGGTCGTAGGGGCCGTACTCGCTGACGGAGACCGAGCCGCCGCCTCCCGGTGAGACGGACAGGGTGAGGTTGTGCCGGTTGGTCACCTTCGAGGCACGGTAGGCGGACACGAGGGGGGTGGCGATCTGGGCGACGGCGGCGTTGTTGTTGCTCGAGTTGCCGAGCGCCTCGCCGTCGGGCGTCACGTTGAAGGTGTTGGAGTACTGGTTGATGACCCTGCAGGTGGGCTGGCAGGGCGTGCTGTAGGCCATGAGCGTGTGGTACTTGTGGTCGGCGGTGATCCAGCCGAAGTTGACGTCGTGCGGGCCGGGCGGCGGCAGCTCACCGTTGGTGGCGACCGTCTGACGGTCGTGCCGGAGGCCCAGGTTGTGGCCGATCTCGTGGCCCAGGTTGTCCCAGTCCTTCACCGACAGGACGCTCGTGACGGAGTAGGCGGCCTCGCCGGTCTGGGAGGTCACGGGCAGCGGCAGGTTCGCCGAGCCGGAGCTGTTCTGGATGGGGATGGAGGCGAGCAGGGCGACCAGGTCGGCGCCGTAGAGCTCCCGGTTGACGTGGGCCGGGGCGCCGAGCGTCTGGTCCCCGGGGTTGTTGAGCTTGTTGAGCATCGTGTTGGCGTTCTCGTTGGGCACGCCGGACGGCGGCGTCTCGTACGAGTGGACGACGTGCACGCTGGCCGGCACATGGCTGGCGGCGAGGGCCTTGTTGATCTGGCTGACGCCGTAGCGGATCCGGGCCTGCACCTCGGCGACGCCGCCGAGTTCAGTGACGGCAGCCGGGGTGTAGGGGACGATGACGTCGATGGCAACGGGGTGGGAGGGGTCGGCCTTCGGCGCCCTCTGCTCGGACTCGGAACGCTGGGACCGCGGGAGCGTCACGGTGTCGCCCGGGTGCCCGCTGGGCGGCAGCTTCGTGGTGTCGATCTCCTGCAGGCGGTACTCGCCGGGGCGCTTGGGCAGGGGCGAGAACAGGTAGTCCTTGGTGCCGATCTCGATGACGCCGTCGAGGGTGACCGGCCCCTTCGCGCAGAGCCCGATGATGTTCAGGGACACCGTGTCCTGGGGCTTCTTGGGGTCGTGGCCCTCCCAGTAGACCGTGCCGTCCGTGTCCTTGCGGTAGTAGTCCCGCTCGGCGGTGATGCCTCGCTGGCCGCGGAAGAGCGGAAACGTGCGGAACTCCGGCACCCCGTCCTTCTGCTTGTCGCACAGGTCGGCGTACTGCTTGGCGTTGGTGCGCAGCACGGCGGTGCGCACCACCCAGGGCTCTTTGGAGCCCGTCCCGGCGTGTGCGGCGGGCGAGGCCATGGCCAGTGGCAGGGGGGCGAGGAGGGCGGTCGCCGCGGTGCAGGCGGCAAGCAGGGAACGACGCATCGGGGACGTCAGCCTTTCTGTGGTGAAATCGGTCCCATGATCAGCGTCGGAGCGCTTCGTGCCCGCGCACGCGGTCGCGCCGGGGCGAAGTCGCCCGGAGGTTCATCCGGTCAGCCGCCAACGGCGACGGCGAGAACCGCGTCGCTCGGGACGCGCCTCGCCCCCGGCGCCCTCCTCGTCGGGGGCAGCGGGGGCGAGGTGTGCGGCCGGCCGGGGCCGGGGAACGGCTTGCTACTTCGCCGAGGCGGTCAGGTCGCCGCGCCGGGGTGCTGCGAAAGCCTCCAGGTCGGCGCGGGTGAAACCGGTCAGGCGGGCGACCTCGGCGATGTCGAGGGCGCCGCAGTCCAGGCCGCGCAGCAGGTAGCCGCTGAGGGCCTTGGCGGTGGCGGGCTCGTCCATCACGTCACCGCCGGCGCGGTTGGCGTAGCGGGCGAGGCGGCCGGCCGCCTGCTCGAAGCCCTCCCGGTAGAAGGCGAACACGGCGGCGTAGCGGGTGGGGATGTGCCCGGGGTGCATGTCCCAGCCCTGGTAGTAGGCGCGGGAGAGGGCGCGGCGGGTGAGGCCGTAGTGCAGGCGCCAGGCGTCGTGGACCTTGGCGGTCGGGCCGACCGGGAGGACGTTGGTGGAGCCGTCCGAGACGCGTACGCCGGTGCCCGCGGCGGCGACCTGCATGACCGCCTTGGCGTGGTCGGCGGCCGGGTGGTCGCTGGCCTGGTAGGCGGCGGAGACGCCGAGGCAGGCGCTGTAGTCGAAGGTGCCGTAGTGCAGCCCGGTGGCGCGGCCTTCGGCGGCCTGGATCATGCGGGCGACGGCCGCGGTGCCGTCGGTGGCCAGGATGGACTGGCTGGTCTCGATCTGGATCTCGAAGCCGAGCCGGCCGGCGTCGAGGCCGTGCGCCTTCTCGAAGGCCTCCAGGAGGCGGACGAACGCGCTCACCTGCTCGGGGTACGTGACCTTCGGCAGGGTCAGCACCAGGCCCTCGGGCAGGCCGCCGGCCTCCATGAGGCCGGTGAGGAATACGTCGAGGGTGCGGATGCCCCGGTCGCGGACGGCCGCCTCCATGCACTTCATGCGGATGCCCATGTACGGCGCGGCCGTGCCGTCGCGGTAGGCCTCGGCGATCAGGCGGGCCGCGCGGGCCGCCGTCGCGTCCTCCTCGGCGTCGGGGCGGGGGCCGTAGCCGTCCTCGAAGTCGACGCGCAGGTCTTCCACGGGCTCGCGCTCCAGCTTGGCGCGGACGCGGGAGTAGACCGGCTCGGCGAGGTCGTCGGCCAGGCCCAGGACGGCCGCGAAGGAGGCGGCGTCCGGGGCGTGCTCGTCGAGGAGGGCGAGGGCCTGGTCGCCCCAGGTGCGCAGGGTGTCGGCGGCGAAGGCGTCGCCGGGGACGTAGACGGTGTGGACGGGCTGCCGGGTGCCCGGGTCCCCGGGGTAGCGGCGCTCCAGCTCCGCGTCGACCGGTGCGAGGGAGGCACTGATCTCCTCGCTGACCGCGCCCGCGAGGCTCGTCGCCACCTTCTCCTGCTGACCCATCCCACACCCTCCTGTTTTCCGCTGTACGGAATCAACAATCCGTAGAATGAAGTTATCCGGGTGGTTCCCCCTGGTCAACACCCCGTCCGGACCGTGGTCCTCCGCTCGCCGGTCGTCACCAGGATGCACCGAGGCCCCTGTGACCGCGCAGGTCACAGGGGCCTCGTGAAGCCAGGAGGGGGCTCAGCCCTTGCGGGCCTTGATCTCCTCGGTCAGCTGCGGGACGACGTCGAAGAGGTCGCCGACCACGCCGTAGTCGACCAGCTCGAAGATCGGGGCCTCGGCGTCCTTGTTGACGGCCACGATCGTCTTGGAGGTCTGCATGCCGGCGCGGTGCTGGATCGCGCCGGAGATGCCGTTGGCGATGTACAGCTGCGGCGAGACCGACTTGCCGGTCTGGCCGACCTGGTTGGTGTGGGGGTACCAGCCGGCGTCGACGGCGGCGCGCGAGGCACCGACAGCGGCACCGAGGGAGTCGGCGAGCGCCTCGATGATCGAGAAGTTCTCGGCGCCGTTGACACCACGGCCACCGGAGACCACGATCGCGGCCTCGGTCAGCTCCGGACGGCCGGTCGACTCACGCGGCGTACGCGCGGTGACCTTCGTGCCGGTCGCCTTGTCCGAGAAGGACACCGACAGGGCCTCGACGGCGCCTGCGGCCGGGGCGGCCTCGACGGCGGCCGAGTTCGGCTTGACCGTGATGACCGGGGTGCCCTTGACGACCCGGGACTTGGTGGTGAAGGACGCGGCGAACACCGACTGGGTGGCCACCGGGCCCTCGTCGCCGGCCTCGAGGTCGATGGCGTCGGTGATGATGCCGGAGCCGATGCGCAGCGCCAGACGGGCGGCGATCTCCTTGCCCTCGGCGGAGGACGGGACCAGCACGGCGGCCGGGGAGACGGCCTCGTAGGCGGCCTGCAGGGCCTCCACCTTCGGCACGACGAGGTAGTCGGCGTACTCGGACGCGTCGTGGGTGAGGACCTTCACCGCGCCGTGCTCGGCGAGGGTGGCGGCGGTGTCGGCGGCGCCGTTGCCCAGAGCGACGGCGACGGGCTCGCCGATGCGGCGGGCCAGGGTCAGCAGCTCCAGGGTGGGCTTGCGGACGGCACCGTCCACGTGGTCGACGTAGACGAGGACTTCAGCCATGGGATTGCTCTCCTGCGAAAAGAAGTTGAGGGGCGGTCAGCGACGCAAGGGGCCTTAGATGAACTTCTGGCCCGCGAGGAACTCAGCGAGCTGCTTGCCGCCCTCGCCCTCGTCCTTGACGATGGTGCCGGCCGTGCGGGCCGGGCGCTCGTTCGCGGCCTCGACCTTGGTGAACGCGCCGTCCAGGCCGACCTCCTCGGCCTCGATGTCGAGGTCGGACAGGTCCCAGGACTCCACCGGCTTCTTCTTGGCCGCCATGATGCCCTTGAAGGACGGGTAGCGGGCCTCACCCGACTGGTCGGTGACCGACACGAGCGCGGGGAGCTGCGCCTCGAGCTGCTCGGAGGCGGCGTCGCCGTCCCGGCGGCCCTTGACGGTGCCGTCCTCGACGGAGACCTCGGAGAGCAGGGTCACCTGCGGGACGCCCAGGCGCTCGGCGACCAGCGCGGGCACGACGCCCATGGTGCCGTCGGTGGAGGCCATGCCGGAGACGACCAGGTCGAAGCCCGCCTTCTCGATGGCCTTGGCCAGCACCAGGGAGGTGCCGATGGCGTCCGTGCCGTGCAGGTCGTCGTCCTCGACGTGGATGGCCTTGTCGGCACCCATGGACAGCGCCTTGCGCAGCGCGTCCTTGGCGTCCTCCGGGCCGATCGTCAGGACGGTGACCTCGGCGTCGTCCGCCTCCTCCGCGATCTGAAGCGCCTGCTCGACCGCGTACTCGTCCAGCTCGGAGAGCAGACCGTCCACGTCGTCGCGGTCGACGGTCAGGTCATCGGCGAAGTGCCGGTCGCCAGTGGCGTCGGGCACGTACTTCACAGTGACAACGATCCTCAAGCTCACGCCGGCTCTCCTACTGCATCGTCATTTCCTGGCTGCCTCTTGGAGGCAGCATAGGCGCCTCAAGCGGCCGATCCCGGTCGGGGCGTCCGCGCGCTCGTCCGCGCGCTCCGACCGAAATATTACTCGTCAGTACACCCAGTTCGTGCCCGCTAAGCAAGCGCTTTGAACTGTGACCTTCGCAACGCAGCGTAACCGGAACTCGACGGCTCCGCAGGAGACGGGGCGCGTGATCAATCCCGCAGGCCGTTGAAGCGGCCCTGGTGGTAGAGGAGCGGGCGGCCGGAGCCGGAGGGGTCTCCGAGGACGACTTCGGCGAGCACGATCCGGTGATCACCGGCCGGGACGCGCCCGACGACGCGGCACACGAGCCAGGCGAGCACGTCGTCCAGCACGGGCACGCCTTCCGGGCCCTCGCGCCAGGCGGTGGGCGCGCCGAAGCGGTCGGCGCCGCTGCGCGCGAAGGTGGCGGCCAGCTCGCCCTGGTGCTCGCCGAGGATGTGGATGCCGACGTGGTCCGTCTCGGCTATCGCGGGCCAGCTGGAGGCCCCGGTGCCGATGCCGAAGGAGACGATCGGGGGCTCGGCGGAGACGGAGGCGAGGGAGGTGGCGGTGAAGCCGACCGGGCCGGCAGCGCCGCGCGCGGTGATCACCGCGACACCGGCGGCATGCCGGCGGAAGGTGGAGCGCAGCAGATCGGGAGAGGCGAGCTGGTAGGTGCCGAGGTCGGGCGTGGCCGTCATCGAGGTGTCCTTCTGCGAGAGGGGGCGAGCGGGTCCGTGGCTGCTCAACGGCCCGGACAGCGGGCGCTCGCGGTGCGGGCGAGGTCGATGTGCACCCGCCCATGGAGAAGGATCTCGGTCGGCATACGGTCAGGCTGACGATAGGTGGTGCGCGCAGTCAAGTACGGTCCGGGATCCGGGAGACCTCCCACGTCGTCCTGAAACCCCCTCACACCGCTTCGCCCAGGGCCGCGATGACGTCGGCCCTGCGCGGCTGTCCGGTGGCGCGCCGCACCACCCGGCCGTCGCCGTCCAGGACCAGCACGGTGGGCGTCTTCAGGATCTGCAGCTCGCGCACGAGGTCCAGGTGGGCCTCGGCGTCGATCTCGACGTGGGTCACGCCGGGAACCATGCCGGCGACCTCGCCGAGGACGCGCCGGGTGGCCCGGCAGGGTGCGCAGAAGGCACTGGAGAACTGCACGAGGGTGGCCCGCTCACCGAGTTCGCCGCCCAGCTCGGCCGCTCCGAGCCGCCTGCCGTCGTCGCGCCCGTGCACCCGCACTCTCCCGTTCCGCCGCTTGTGCAGCACTCCGTAGGCGCTCGCCGCCGCGAGCACCGCCGCGCACACCATCAGTCCGCTCATCATCCGCACAAGCATTCACGAGACTGCAAAGATTCCCGGCTCCCGGAAGAGTTTCCGTTGCGGAATGCTTGATTCATGGACATCGATGCGAGAGGGCCGCGCTTCGGGGCGGCCGTGACGGCGGCCGTCCTGGCCGTGTCCTTGATCACGCAGAACGCCTGGCTACTGGGCTGGCAGACGCTGGCGTTCGCGCTCGGCGCCGCCGCGGGTGTGCAGCGGTCGCCGTACGGCTGGGCGTTCCGCACGGCGGTACGCCCGCGCCTCGGGCCGCCGAAGGAGTTCGAACCGCCGGAGCCGCCGCGGTTCGCGCAGGCGGTGGGGCTGCTGTTCGCGGGGCTGGGTCTGGTCGGGTTCACGGTGGGACCGCAGTGGCTGGGCCTGGCCGCGACCGGTGCCGCGCTCGCCGCCGCCTTCCTGAACGCGGCGTTCGGGTACTGCCTCGGATGCGAGACGTTCCTGCTTCTGAAGAGGGCCACGGTACGGGCGGAGTGAAGCGGGGTCGGAGCCCCGAGGCGGGTGCCGGCCGACGTGACGAGGATCTCGCCGCCGCGGGGCACCAGGACTGGCTACCCGTCCGTTCTTCGGGCACGATCTGCGAGACGCCGTAAACCTACGGCTGCGTAACTTTCCCGCCGGGATCCCCCCTTTCCCGAGCAGAGCAGAAAGGGTCCACCCCGCCCATGGCAGAGCTGGTCTACCGTCCCGTCATCGGTCTCGCCAAGACGTTGTTCAAGGTCTGGGACCTGAAGATCGACTGCCAGGGATCGGAGAACATCCCGCGCTCGGGCGGCGCCGTGCTGGTGAGCAATCACATCAGCTACCTGGACTTCATCTTCGACGGCCTGGCGGCCCTGCCGCAGAAGCGCCTGGTGCGCTTCATGGCGAAGGAGTCCGTCTTCCGGCACCGGATCTCCGGTCCGCTGATGCGCGGCATGAAGCACATCCCGGTGGACCGCACGCAGGGCGAGGCGGCCTTCGCGCACGCGCTGGACTCGCTGCGCTCCGGCGAGGTCATCGGGGTGTTCCCCGAGGCCACGATCTCCCAGTCGTTCACCCTGAAGAGCTTCAAGTCGGGCGCCGCGCGCCTCGCCCAGGAGGCCGGCGTCCCGCTGGTGCCGATGGCGGTGTGGGGCACCCAGCGGCTGTGGACCAAGGGTCACCCCCGCAACTTCAAGCGCAGCCACCTGCCGGTCACGATCCGGGTCGGCGAGGCGGTGGAGGCACCCCGCGACCAGTACGCCGGCGCCATCACCCGCCGGCTGCGCGAGCGCGTCCAGGAACTCCTCGACGCCGCCCAGCGCGCCTACCCGGGCCGCCCCAAGGGCGCGGAGGACTCCTGGTGGCTCCCCGCCCACCTCGGTGGCACGGCGCCGACGATGGAGCAGCTGCGCACGGCCGAGGTGCACTGAGCCGGTCCCGCACGGCGTGCCGACTGCCGACCGGCGTCCGGCACCCTCCGGCACCCTCCGGCCCCCTCCGGCACCGCGGCCACGGCGCACCGGTAGCCGTCCGGCACCCGGGACCGGGACGCGGCGGCCCGGCCGATAGGGTTCGCGGTCGTGACGGAGAGCCGGGTGGCTCTCGCGTGCCGAACGCTGTACGGGGGCTCGACTTTGCGGCGCTGGTGGAAAGTGACGTCGGCGGCTGCGGCCGTGCTGGCTCTGGCCGGGTGGCTCTGCGCCCCCTATGTGAAGGACCGGTGGCTGCTGCACACCGCCTGCGACGGCGCCCTGCCGTCCGGCCCGGTGCGCGAACTCGCCGCCGGGGGCGGCCACTTCACCGAGGCCGACACATCGGCGCACCCGCGGCTCGGGGACTACGGATGCAGCCTGCGCTTCGAGGGCGACGGTGACAGCACGCTGGTGGTGCGGATGACCGCCTACACCCAGCGGGACGACCAGGACTCCGAGTTCCTGTACGTCTTCCCCCAGGAAGGCTTCTCCTCCCTGCGTCCGATGCCGAAGGGCCTGCCCGGGTTCATCACCGACATGGGCGACCTCCGCTTCCTGCTGCGCTGCCCCGGCCTGGGCAAGGACGCCGAGGGCAGGCCTCGCCGGATGCTGGTGACCGCGACCCCCGGTACGGCGACGGCCCGCACCGGCCACGCCGTCTACGCGACCGTCGTCCCGCTGGTCAACTCCGCCTCGCGGCACCTGGGATGCGGTGCGAAGCCGCTGACGGTGCCGAAAGGGGACGTCGCGTCGACGGACCCCGGCAGGGACGAGCGGTCGTTGCCGGTCACCGAGGCGGGCGGCACGGCCTGCGGCTGGGTGGCCCGCGCGCGGATTCCCGGGGCGGCCGAGTGGCAGGTGGAGCCGCTGATGAACGACGCGACGCCGGCCGGGCGTTGTGACCTGACCAGGGGTGGCCAGAGGGATCAGAGCATGCGGTTCGCCGCCTGGTACGGCGACTGGAGCAACCGCTTGGTCTTCTCCTCCTACGACGGCGTGCGCCGCGCGCTGACGGCGAGCGCCCGCTGCGACGGCGAGACGGCCAACTTCGCGATGAGCGCGTCGAAGGGGATCCCGGGTGTCGGGGCGGCGGAGCAGCGCAGGCTGCTGAAGGCCTTCGCCGAGGACCAGGTGGAACGGCGCGGCTGCTCCGGGTTGCGCCTGACGGGCTGAACGCGGTGGGACGCGGCGGGTCCGGTGCGGCGGCCGCACCGGACCGCGCGGACCGTCAGAGCCCCCCGTCCCGGAACGTGAGCAGGTACGCGTCGTCGAAGATCTGCCGGATGGCCGAGGCCCGCCCGGCCGGTACGTTCCGGGCCCCGGCCCAGGCGTCCAGCGTCAGGTCCAGCTGGCGGCGGCCGTCCATGAGTTCGCCCCGCACGGGCCCGCTCACCGGCCTCCCGGCGATGCTGCCCATCGGCGGCCGCCCGGCCGGCCGGCGGGGCGCGGCCCGGTAGGCGCCCCGGGTGTGGTGGCGCACGGTCGTGTCGAAGGAGTCGAGGTCGGCGATGTCGCCGTCGCGGGCTCCCTGCACCCGGACGTGCATGAGGGAGCCGATGCGGCGGGCGATGTCCCCGAGGTCGTTGTCCACGCCGAGGGTGGGCGGCGAGTCCCTCTCCCCCGGTTCCTTCTCGGGGTGGTAGTCCGGGTCGGTGCCGAGGCGGGTGAGCCGCTCCAGGTAGTGGGCGAGAAAGGCCCGTTCGGCGTCGTAGAGGATCGCGAACGCCTCCGGGTCCGTCGCCAGTTCACGAAAGAGCGTGCCGGTGCTCGCCGTCAGTGTGCCGGTGTGGTCGAAGGCGAAGTCCGGGTGTGCCTCGCCGGGGGCGAGGAAGGGACCGAAGCGGGACCAGCCCGCCTGGTCGGGGGCGGCGTCCGAGCCGGAGGCCGCCGGGGTGGCGGCATCGGGGTCGTCCATGGTGAGGAAGGTGGCGTCGGCGACGTAGCCGGCAAGCATGCGGGCCAGGCCCGGGGCCGCGCCGGGCGGCACGTCGGCGTCGTGGTAGACCGCTGTGACGGCGTAGACCACGCGTGCCTGGGCCACGGAGTGCGTGCCGGCCGTGGTGACACCGGTGGCGGCGTCCACGAACCGGCCGAGCACCCGGCCGCCGTCGCCGCACAGGGTGCCGGACGGCAGGAGTGCGCGCGCGGCATCGAAGTGGGACATGTCGTCCCGGGGGTCGAGGGCACGGGTCGCCGCCGCCGGGTTCCCGGCCAGCGCGCGGGTGGCGGCGGGGAGTTCCGCGCAGGAGTCGTGCGCCGCGCCGAGCGCCAGGGGCACGGCGACGGCACCGGCCACGAGGGCCGCCGCGACGACGGAGGCGAGCACCGGACGCCGCCGCACCCGGGCGAACCACCCGCCGGCCGCCCCGCCCGCGTCACCGCCCTCGGCCCCGAGGGCCCCTTCGCGCGCCGGGCCGGCGGACACCCCGGCCGGCTCCCCGGCCGCCCCGCCCTCCCGGTCACCGGCACCTTCCGGCCGTGACCGACCGGCGGAATCTCCCCCGTGGGCCGCACCGGACCCTTCCGGTGCGGGACCGCCGGGCCCCTGCTCCCCGGCGGCGGCGCCGTCCCGGCGAGCGTCTGCCTCCTGGTGCTCCGGGGCCGCGTCCTGCCCGCTGCCGGTCGTCGTGTCCTCTTCCGCCGCTCCCCCGTTGCTCATGGCCGGGAGATTAGCGAGTGCGACGGGGCCGGTGTCAGGCGGGGGTGCGGGCGGAGACCGGCGGGCGGACCTCGATGCGCGCTCCGGGGCTGAACTTCTCCAGCAGTTCGGCGAGTTCGGCGCCCGCGGTCTCCGCCTCGGCGACCGGCATCGGCGCGAGGGTCTCCAGCAGGAAGAGGCCGGAGACCGTCTCCTCGGTGAGGCGGGTGCGCGGACCCTGGCGCCAGTTCCAGCGGCGGCAGGTCACGCCGGCGTCGTCGCACCACACCACCTCGCCCGCCTCGGGGTGCTCGACGGCCTCCGCGCCCTGCGCGACGGTGACGAAGTCCTCCTCGCCCGTGGCGCGCACCAGCCGCATCCCGCCCCGGATCCGGTCGAGGTCCTCGCCTCCGACCGGCACCAAGTGGGCGACGCTGATGGCGTTGTAGAGGTCCACGAGCAGGTTGATCCGGGGCAGCCCGGCACCGGACAGGGCCCGCTTGGCCAGCGCCTCGGCCGAGTTGCGGGTGCGCGACGGCTTGGCGCCGAACGCGGTGTACACCTCGCGCCAGGCCGCCATGTGCGGGTCCTCGTGCGGCGCCCGGCCGGCCAGGCGGTCGGCGAGGCGGCGGGCGGCGTCGTCCAGCAGCGCCGAACTCGCCTCGGTGCTCGGCCCGTTGACGAGGTCGTACGCCTCGATCGCGACGTGCGTGAAGCCGGGCGAGAGCGCACGGACCTCGTCGGACACGGTGAGCGTGAAGGTCATCTGTCTCGCCTCAGAGTGCGTCGGGGAGCGTCTTCCACAGGTACGGCCGGTCCGGGGCCGCGCGCAGGGCACGGAGGACGGCCGGATGAGGTTCAGCGTACAGGACCGGATAGTCCAGCTCATTGGACGCGGGGTCGGGGATCCAGGCCAGCCGTTCACCGTCGAGGGAGAACTGCGCGTCCACGCCGGGCTTGTTGCCGCGCGGGTCCTGCCGGTGCCAGGCGCCGTGGAACCGTACGGCGACCAGGCCGTGGAGGGCGTGACCGCCCGCGTCGTCGGTCAGGCGCTGGTAGCAGAGGGCGGTCGGGATGTCCTCGGCCCGCAGCAGCGCGGTGAGGGCATGGGCCTTGGCGTAGCAGATGCCGGTGCCCAGGCTCAGCACGTCCGAGGCGCGCCAGGTGACACGAAGGTCGCCGGAGTCCCGGGAGTGCGGGATCGCGTCCCGCACGTACTCATAAGCGGCCCGCGCATACTCATACGAGTCGGCCGCCCCACTGGCGAGCCGCGCGGCCGTCCCCCGGATCAGGGGATGGTGGTGGTCGATGACCTCGTCGGCGGCCAAATAGGCGGAGAGGTCGGCAGTGTTCTGGATCAGCTCCATGGCCGCAGAGCATAGGAATGCGATCACCTGAAGGTCAATGACTTTTCAGGCGACCGCATACCTATGCACCATCGGGCGTCGCTGCGCCGCCGCGTACGGCTAACGCGCCATCTCCTCCTTGAGGGCGCCGACGAACGCGTCGACATCGTCCTCGGTGGTGTCGAAGGAGCACATCCAGCGCACCACGCCGGCGGCCTCGTCCCAGAAGTAGAACCGGAACCGCTTCTGCAGCCGCTCGCTCACGTCGTGCGGAAGCCGGGCGAAGACGCCGTTCGCCTGCACCGGGTAGAGGAGCTCCACGCCGTGCACCGCGCGGACGCCCTCGGCGAGCCGCTGGGCCATCTCGTTGGCGTGCCGGGCGTTGCGCAGCCACAGGTCCTTGGCCAGCAGCGCTTCCAGCTGCACCGACACGAAGCGCATCTTGGAGGCGAGCTGCATCGACAGCTTCCGCAGGTGCTTCATCCGCCGCACCGCGTCCTGGTTGAGGACCACGACCGCCTCACCGAAGAGGGCGCCGTTCTTCGTCCCGCCGAGCGAGAGGATGTCGACACCGACCGCGTTGGTGAACGCCCGCATCGGCATGTTCAGGGAGGCGGCGGCGTTGGCTATCCGGGAGCCGTCCAGGTGCACCTTCATGCCGTGCGCGTGGGCGTGCTCGCAGATCGCACGGATCTCCTCGGGCGTGTAGAGGGTGCCCAGCTCGGTGCTCTGGGTGATCGAGACGACCTGCGGCATCGCGCGGTGCTCGTCCTCCCAGCCCCAGGCCTGCCGGTCGATCAGCTCGGGCGTGAGCTTGCCGTCCGGCGTGGGCACGGTGAGCAGCTTCAGGCCGCCCATCCGCTCCGGGGCGCCGCCCTCGTCGACGTTGATGTGCGCGCTCTCGGCGCAGATCACCGCGCCCCAGCGGTCGGTGACCGCCTGGAGCGCGACGACGTTCGCGCCGGTGCCGTTGAAGACCGGGAAGGCCTCCGCGGTGGACCCGAAGTGGCTGCGGATGATCCGCTGGAGGTTCTCGGTGTAGTCGTCCCCGCCGTAGGCCATCTGATGGCCGCCGTTGGCCAGGGCCAGGGCGGCCATCACCTCCGGATGCGCCCCGGCGTAGTTGTCACTGGCGAAACCGCGGACCTCCGGGTCGTGGTGACGACGCGCGTCGGTCTTGGGAGGGTTCACGGCTTCTCGGTCAGCCACAGACGGTTTCCGTTCACTTCGGCGGCGGACTTGCTCCAGACGCCCTCGATGGCCTCGGCCAGGTCCGTGACGTCCGTGAAGCCCGCGAACTTCGCGTTGGGGCGCTCGGCGCGCATCGCGTCGTGCACCAACGCCTTCACCACCAGGATCGTAGCCGCGGACGTCGGCCCCTCGGCGCCCCCCGCCTTGCGGAAGAAGTCGGCCATGGCGAGCGTCCACGCCTCGGCGGCGGCCTTGGCCGCGGAGTACGCCGCGTTGCCCGCGGTCGGCTTCGAGGCGCCGGACGCGCTGATCAGGACGTACCGGCCCCGCTCACTGCGCTGCAGCGCCTCGTGGAACGCCAGGGACGTGTGCTGCACGGTCTTGACGAGCAGCAGTTCCAGGAAGTCCCAGTCGTCGAGGCTGGTCTTGGTGAAGGTCTCGCTGCCCCGCCAGCCGCCGACCAGGTGGACCAGGCCGTCGACCCGGCCGAAGTCCTTCTCGATGTGCGCGGCCCAGTCCCGGGTGGACTGCAGGTCCAGCAGGTCCACCGTGTCGCCGGTGACGGAGGCGCCACCGGACGCGTACCGGGCCGCGTCCACGGCCTCGGACAGCCGCTGCGGATCGTTGTCCGCGCCTACGACGGTCGCTCCGGCCTCGGCCAGGCGCAGCAGGGCCGCACGGCCGGCGGGTCCGCCCGCGCCGGCCACCGCGATCACCGCACCGCTGAGAGGCCCGTTCGCCCCGTTCCCCATGTTCTTCCCCTCTGAAGCAGTGTCCTGGACGCGGTCGCTCACGCGGCGACCGGCTCGGCGCTGTCCGCCGTGATCCCCTTGGTGGAGGCGATCACATTCTTCAGCTTCTTGGACAGGGCCTCGTAGAACATGCTCAGCGGAAACTCGTCCGGAAGCACGTCGTCCACGAGCTTGCGCGGCGGCTGGCTCAGGTCCAGGGCGTCGGGACCCTTGGCCCACTTGGAGCCGGGGTGCGGGGCGAGGTAGGTGGAGACCAGCTCGTAGCCGGCGAACCAGTGCACCAGCTTCGGGCGGTCGATGCCGTCCTTGTACAGCTTCTCGATCTCGGCGCACAGCTGGTTGGTGACCTGCGGGGCGCGCTCCCAGTCGATGGAGAGCTTGTTGTCGGTCCAGCGGAGGACGTCGTGCTTGTGCAGGTAGGCGAAGAGCAGCTGGCCGCCGAGGCCGTCGTAGTTGCGGTTGCGGTCGCCGGTGACCGGGAAGCGGAACATGCGGTCGAAGAGCACCGCGTACTGCACGTCACGGGCCTGCGGGACGCCGTCCCCCTGGAGCTTCACGGCCTCCTTGAAGGCGGTGAGGTCGCAGCGCAGCTCCTCCAGGCCGTACATCCAGAACGGCTGGCGCTGCTTGATCATGAACGGGTCGAACGGCAGGTCGCCGTGGCTGTGGGTGCGGTCGTGGACCATGTCCCACAGCACGAAGGCCTCCTCGCAGCGCTTCTGGTCGTGGACCATCGCGGCGATGTCCTCGGGCAGCTGGAGGCCGAGGATGCCGACGGCCGCGTCGGTGACCCGGCGGAAGCGGGCGGCCTCGCGGTCGCAGAAGATGCCGCCCCAGGAGAAACGTTCCGGCGCTTCGCGGACGGCGATCGTCTCGGGGAAGAGCACCGCGGAGTTGGTGTCGTAGCCCGAGGTGAAGTCCTCGAAGGTGATGCCGCAGAACAGCGGGTTGTCGTAGCGGGTGCGCTCCAGCTCGGCCAGCCACTCGGGCCAGACCATGCGCAGCACGACCGCCTCCAGGTTGCGGTCCAGGTTGCCGTTCTGCGTGTACATCGGGAAGACGACCAGATGCTGCAGGCCGTCCCGGCGGTCCGCGGCGGGCTGGAAGGCCAGCAGGGAGTCCAGGAAGTCCGGCACCTCGAAGCCGCCCTCGGCCCAGCGGCTCAGGTCCTTCACGAGGGCCTCGTGGTAGGCGGCGTCGTGCGGGAGCAGCGAGGAGAGCTGCTCGACCGCCTCGACGACACGGCGCACGGCCGCCTCGGCGTCGGCGCGCCCGGGCGCGCCCTCGGCGTCGAAGTCGATCGACCCGTCCTTCGACTGCCATGGCCGGATCTGCTCCACGGCATCCTTGAGCACGGGCCAGGCCTGATGCTCCACCACCCTGGTCTGCGAAGGAACCTGCTCCTCCGCACCCGCCTGCACAAGAATTTCCGTCATGTCCCATCCTCCACGGGAGAAGCTCGCGTAAGGACACCGTATGCATACCCGGTTTCAGCCATCAAGAGGCAGCTCGGGAAATTTTTCTGCCTGACACCTTGGTCACCGACATTTTTCCTGCCTCAAACCGTGACGGCGCTCACTTCCGTCGAGGTGTCACGGGAAGGGGGGCGCGGGCGTCCGGACGGTCAAGAGCCGGGGGACTCGCCCACTGCCGGGTGACGGCCGGGGCGGTTTCCGGCCAGCTCGCGCCCCCTGATGTGCCCCGATCGCGCGCGCACGTACGGCTCCTTCGCGCCGCCCGGCGATTAGGCTGCGAGCCTGCCCGCGTGGACGACGGCGTCCGTCCGTTCCGCGTGCGCCGAGCCGCCGTCGACGGAAAGCGAGTCGAACCTTGAACTTCCTTACCATCGGTCACCGCGGGGTCATGGGTGTCGAGCCCGAGAACACCCTTCGTTCCTTCGCCGCCGCACAGCAGGCCGGCCTGGACCTGATCGAACTCGATCTGCACCTGAGCAAGGACGGCGCCCTCGTCGTCATGCACGACGCCGAGGTGGACCGCACGACGGACGGCTCCGGGCCCATCGCCGAGAAGACCCTCGCCGAGCTGCGCGCCCTCGACGCGGGCCGCGGCGAGCGCGTACCGGTCTTCGAGGAGGTGCTGGACGCGGTCGGCACGCCCCTGCAGGCCGAGATCAAGGACGTCGCGGCGGCACGGGCGCTGGCCGAGGTGATGCACGCGCGGGACCTGGTCGCGCGCGTGGAGGTGTCCTCGTTCCACGACGAGGCGATCGCCGAGATCGCCCGGCTGGTGCCGGGCGTGCGCACGGCGCTGATCGCGAGCCGCTACGGCACCGACGTCGTCGAGCGCGCCGCCGCCGTGGGCGCCGCGACCGTCTGTCTCAACATCCGCCGGCTCACGCTGGAGGTCGTCGAGCACGCGCGCGCGAAGGGCCTGCGGATCATCGGCTGGGTGGTCAACACCCAGGACCATCTGCGGCTGGTCCGCGCGCTCGGGCTGGACGGAGCGACCACCGACTTCCCGGAGATCAAGCGCACGGGCCGGTTCACGGCGTAGCGGCCGGACCGGACCGCTCAGCCGAACTTCTTGACCAGGAGCTCGAACTGGAGGTCGTCGCGCTGCGGGATGCCGAAGCGCTCGTCGCCGTACGGGAACGGCGTCATCCGTCCCGTACGGCGGTACCCGCGGCGCTCGTACCAGGCGATCAGGTCGTCACGCACGGAGATCACCGTCATGTGCATCTCGCTGACGCCCCAGGCCTCCCGGGCCCGGCGCTCCGCCTCCGCGATGACGATCTTGCCGAGGCCTGCGCCCTGCAGGGCGGGGCTGACCGCGAACATGCCGAAGTAGGCGTGGTCCCCACGGTGCTCCAGCTGGCAGCAGGCGACGATCCGGCCGCCCTGCTCGACGGTCAGCAGCCGGCTGTCGGGCGACTTGATCACCTGGAGCACACCTTCGGGGTCGGTCCGCTGCCCCTCCAGGATGTCCGCCTCGGTGGTCCACCCGGCCCGGCTCGCGTCCCCCCGGTACGCCGACTCGACCAGGGCGACCAAGGCGTCGACGTCGGCGTCGACGGCGTCTCGGAAGGTGAGTCCGGTGGCGGCGGTGTCCATGAGGCGGCCTTTCGATCTCGGGCGTGGCTGAGCCAGGGATGAGGGTAACCCTGCCACTAGGCTCCGCCTGCATGGTGCACGTACTCAGTGGCCGGACACTCCTGCGGCCCACCGATCCCGAACGCTCCCGTGCCTTCTACGGCGAGCGACTCGGCCTGTCCGTCTACCGGGAGTTCGGTACGGGCCCGGAGCGCGGGACGGTCTACTTCCTCGGCGGCGGTTTCCTGGAGGTGTCCGGGCGCTCCGACACCCCGCCCTCGTCGGCGATGCGGCTGTGGCTGCAGGTCGCGGACGTGACGGACGCGTGCGAGGAGCTGCGCGCGAAGGGCGTCGAGATCGTCCGGCCGCCGCTGCGGGAGCCGTGGGGCCTGATCGAGATGTGGATCGCCGACCCGGACGGCGTCCCGATCGTCCTGGTGGAGATCCCGGCGGACCATCCCCTGCGGTACCGGCCGGGAATCTGAGTCCAGGTCCGCACCCCGCGGCGAGCATCCGCACCCCGCGCCGAGCAGGTGCCCGCCGATGCCGAGCGGGGAGGCACGGACTCGGCCCCGGTCCGCCGTATCACCGTCCCACGCGGCCGGGCCGTCCCGATGGCCGGGCCCGGAGGCGGCGGCTAGCGTGCGGAGGGAGATCACGTCCCGTGCGGCAGGCCCGCCCGCCAGGCCGGAAGGAACCGCCCATGAAGTACGACGAGCCGGTCACCGGCGGACCCTGCTGGACCGAGCTGGGCACCAGCGACCTGGAGGGCGCCAAGCGGTTCTACACGGAGCTGTTCGGATGGCGGCCGGAGACCGACCCCCGGCAGGAGGCGGGCGGATACACGGTGGCGCACCTGGGGGACGCGGCGGTGGCCGCGCTCACCCCGCTCTACCAGCAGTCCCAGCCGGTCGCGTGGAACGTGTCCTTCGCGGTGCCGGACGCGGACACGGCGGCACGGCAGGTGGAGGAGGCCGGCGGCACGGTGATCCTCGGCCCGATGGACGTGTTCGACGCGGGCCGGTTCGCGGTGGCCATGGACCCGACGGGCGCGGTGTTCCAGCTGTGGCAGGCGCGGTCCTTCGCGGGCGCCGGGCTGCTCAACGCGCCCGGCGCGCTGGGCTGGTGGAGCTGGCCACCCGGGACACCGAGCGGGCCCGGGACTTCTACACCACGGTGTTCGGCTGGAGCGTCAACGCCTCGGAGTGGTACACGCAGTGGGGCATCGACGGGGCGGACTTCGGCGGCATGGCCGACATGGGCGAGCGGTTCCCGCCCGAGGTGCCGCCGCACTGGATGCCGTACTTCGCGGTGGACGACGCGGACGCGACGGCGGAGGTCGCGGCACGGGCAGGCGGCACGGTCGTCCTGGCCCCCGTGTCGGTACCGGACGGCCCGCGCATCGCGGTGCTGCGGGATCCGCAGGGAGCGGCGTTCGGGGTGCACCGGGCAGGCGAGGAGGGCTGAGGAATTCCGGGAGGGCGCCTGTGCTCCGCCAGGCGCTACGCATCCCACGTGCCCCCGTACGCCGGTGCGCGGTGCGCTAGCGGCCCTGGTTCCGCAGCGCGCCCATGCGCCCCTCCAGGCGGCACAGCAGCTCGGCGAGGAGCCCGGAGAGTTCGCCCTGGCCTTCCGGGGCGAGGACCGACAGCACGGCCGTCTCGTAGGAGAGCTGCTCGGGGAGGATGCCGTCGACCAGGTCACGCCCCGCGTCGGTGAGGTGGACGTGGGCGACCCGGCGGTCGCGGGTGTCGCCGCGCCGCTCGACCAGACCACGTTCGGTCAGCTGCTTGAGCCGCTTGGTGACGGCGGCCCCGGAGGAGAAGGTCTCGCGGGCCAGTTCCCCCGGGGTCAGCGGGTGGCCGGTGCGGCGCAGCGCGCCGAGCAGGTCGAACTCGGCGCGGCTGAGACCGGCGCGGCGCAGCGGGGCGTCCTCGGCCTGCTGGAGCAGGGCGGCGCAGCGGTTGATCCGCCCGATGACCTCCATGGGCCCGGTGTCCAGTCCGGGATGCACGGCCCGCCACTGCCGGACGACGGCGGCGACGGTGTCAGTCCTGTCACCCCGACCGGCCTCCACCGGGCCCACCGGGAGCCCGCGCCCCCCTCGCGTGCCGGGTCCCCCGGCACGGTCCGCCTGCTCCCGCCCGGCGTCGGGGGCACCGGCACCGGCCGCCCTGCGGGCGCCGGGTTCGCCGGTTCCCTCCCCCGGACCCAGGCCTGCCCCGGACACTCCGCCCGCGGGCTCGCCGCCCCCCGGGCCCGCGTCGGGCCCGTTCGCGGCGTCCGTCGGCTCCGGGCCCGCTCCCGGCAGCCCACGTCCGGATCCACCGCCGCGCGACCCGGCGCCGGGTTCGTCGTCCGTGGCCTCGGCCCGCGCCCCGGTCCGGCCGGTTCCGCGCTCGTGGCGTGCGTCGTCCGCATCGCCCGTCGGCGCCGGTGTGCCGTTCGTCGGCGTCATGGCCGTATGTCCTCCGTCGTCCTGCCCGGGTCCTGGTCCCGCGGTACGAAGCCCTGGCGTCGCACCGTCGCCGCGAGCGTACGGTGTCCTGCCTGCTCGGCGAGCACGACCCGCTCCTCGGGCAGGGCGCGCTGCCACCACTCGCCCGCGGCGGCGTCGGCCGTGGCGCGCAGGTCGACGAGGGCGGCGGCGAGGGTCCGGCGGGCGGACTCCAGGGCGCCGGGGGCCGGGTGCGGTTCGGCCAGCAGCCGGGCGGCGTTCTCGCGGGCGCGTTCCGCCGTGCTCAGGGCGTGTTCCAGGCGGTCCCCCGCACGCCGGTTGGTGACGGCGACCGCGGCGACGAAGCCGACCAGCGCGCCGACGAGGGTGTCCGCGACCCGCTCGGTGATCAGCTGCCCGGGATCCTGGTTGCGGGTGAACTCGGTGATGAGCAGGGCCATGGGCGTGACGCAGACGGTGCCCAGCCAGTAGTTCCGGCCGATCAGGGCTTCGGCGCCGAAGTTGAGGGCGACCGAGCACAGCACCAGGGCGACGGGGTGCAGATGGGCGAGCGGGGCGAGGGCGGCGAAGAACAGCACCCCGAGGAGGTTGCCGACGACGCGCTGGACGCCCCGGCTCCAGGTGAGGGTGACGTTGGCCTGGTACAGAGAAGCCGCGGTGACCAGCGCCCAGTAGGGGCGGCCGACGCCCAGGGCGAGGGCGGCGTATCCGGCGAGGGCGCAGCCGGTCGCGGTGCGCGCGGCGAGCGGCACGAGCGGGGCGAGCCGGTGCCCGAGCGGCGGTCGCGGGACCGCGAGTTCGGCGTCCACGCCGAGCAGTTCGTCGGCCGACTCGCGCGGCGGCTCCACGCGCGGTATCCGGCCGGTGCCGCGCAGTTCGCGGGCCCAGGCGCGCAGCCGTGCGGGGTCGGTGTCGGCCGGGGCGGCGAGGGCGACCTCGGCGCGGACGAGGAGCTGTTCGAGGGCGCGCCGGGTGCGGTCGGGCCGGATGCCGGGGGCCAGCAGCGACTGCCAGGCGGCGTGGATGGCCGCGGCACTCGCGGCGCGGGCCCGCGCGTGGCCGTCGGCGGTGCCACGGGTGCCGGCGTACGCGGCGGTGGCGTTCAGCGCCTGGGCGGTGGCACGGCGCTCGGGGCCGTACGGGCGGAGCAGCCCGGGCGCCATGCCGACCAGGTAGGCCCAGGCGCCCGCCGCCAGGGCCAGCCCGAGGTGTCCCGGCACCTGGCCGAGCGTCTGCGGTGCGAACAGCGAGGCGGAGCTGATGAAGGTGAGGACCACGTTCCCGGGCGGCCCGAGCCGGGTGGCGTCGCACACCGCCTTCTGCACGGCCGCCATGACGGCACCGACGGTGACCAGCACGACGGCGTCGGTGGTGAGCGCCGCCGCGACCAGCGAGACGCCGAGGCCGCCGACCATGCCGAGCACGACCCAGGCCAGGACGCGGGCCCGGGCGGCGTAGGGCCGGTTGTGGCCGTAGAGCGCGCACAGGGAGCCCGCCATCGTGTACATGGCCAGGTCGAGGCGGCCGAGTCCCACCAGGATCAGGTTGGGCGGGGCGACCGAGGCGACCACGCTCAGGGCGGGCTTGAACCAGATGTCGGAGGGGCGGCCGAGGCGGAGCACTCCGGCGAGGGGAAGTCGGTGGGTGGTCGCACTGCTCATACCAACAAATTTAGCACGTGTTTTACCAGTGAAATATATGCAGGCCGAATAGGGGGTGACGCCGCGCGAACGCCGGGAGGCGCGCTCACCAGGCGTGCTCCGCCGCATGCTCCCCGTGTACACCCTTGCGCTCGCGTGCGCTCCGTCTGCCGTGGGCATCGCTTCCCTCGACCGACGTCGAACGGGGAGGTGCGCGTGCACGGACCGCTGTCGGCAGCCTGGTTGCTGGTCGCGTTGTGTGCGGCGACCGGGGCCTACTGTCTGCTGCGCATGCGCAGCGGCGTCGAGGAGCAGCGCCGGGCCGCGGGCGGCGAGGCGCTGATGGGCTTCGGCATGGCCGTGATGGCCGTACCGGCGGCGGTGTTCACGCCGCCGAGATGGGCGTGGCCGGTGTACGCGGCGGTGTTCGCCGTGGCGGGGCTGCGCGCGCTGTGGGCGGCGCGCAGCGGCCCGCACCATCTGCACCACCTGGTGGGCACGGGCGCGATGGCCTACATGGCGGTGGCGATGGCCGCCGCGCCGCCCGCCGCGCACCATGTGCACGGCGGCTCGGGGGTGCCCCTCGTGACCGGCGCCCTGTTGCTGTACTTCACGGCGTACGTGCTCCTGTCCGGCGCCCGCCTCGTGCCCACCGCCGTCGCGGTGGCCGGGGCGGGGCCCGCGCGCTGGGGCGACCGCCCGGAGCTGGCGCGGGCGTGCCGGCTGTCCATGGGCATCGGGATGGTGGCGATGCTGCTGACGATGTGAGCCGCCCGGACCCCGGGGCTTCCCGCGCACCTCCATGCCCCGGGCCTCCCGACGCCGGGCCTCCGGTCCCCGGACCTCCCGAACGCCTCCCGAAGCCGGGCCTCCGGTCCCCGGACCTCCCGCGCACCTCCAAGCCCTGGGCCTCCCGCGCACCTCCGGGCTCTGGGCTCCGGGCTCCGGGCTCCGGGCTCCGGGCCGGCCGAACCCGCCCCCTCGGGGAGCCTCCGATCGCGCGCATGCCCTGGCGGCGTCTGCGCGTTGCTTGCGTCACTTCGCCGCCGCGGACCGTACCCGTGGGCGGCCCTGCGCTCATAGGGTGCTGACCATGATGGTCCCCGTGGCCCTGCTGCTGCTCGGCGCCCTGACCGCCGTCGTCGCCCCGCGGCTGCTCGCCCGGGCCGACTGGCCGGATCGTGAACCGGTCGTCGCCCTCTGGGCGTGGCAGTGCGTCGTGGCGGCCGTGCTGCTGTGCTGCGCGCTGTCGATGACGCTCAGCGCGGCGGCGGCCTGGCACGAGGTGCGCGGGCCTGTGTTCGGCTCGGCTCCGCGCGCGGTCGTGGACGCGTACGCGCTCGGTACGGCCGGCCCGTGGGCCGCACCCACCGCCGTGGCGCTCGCCCTCGGCGGGCTGTGGAGTCTCGCGACGCTGGTGCACGAGGTCGTACGGACCCGGGTACGACGGCGCGCCCGGCGGGCCGAACTCCTCGTGCGCGCTCCGCTGCTGCCGGGCGAGGAACCGGCGAGCGGGCGGCTGGTGGTGCTGGAGGGCGACCGCCCCGACGCCTGGTGGCTGCCCGGTGCCGCGCCCCGGCTGGTCGTCACCACGGCCGCTCTGCGGCGCCTGAAAGGCCGTCAACTGGACGCGTTGCTCGCGCATGAGCAGGGACACGCCCAGGCCCGGCACGACTGGCTGCTGCACTGCTCGGCCGCGCTGGCGGGCGGCTTTCCGCAGATCCCGGTGTTCGCCGCGTTCCGCGACGAGATGCACCGGCTGGTCGAGCTGGCCGCGGACGACACGGCCTCCCGGCGGTTCGGCCGCCTGACGACCGCGCTGGCGCTGGTCGAACTCAACGAGGACCGGGGCGTGTTCGGACCCTGTCCGACCCCGCAGGCGTACGTGCCGCAGCGCGTGCACCGGCTGCTCACTCCCCCGGACCGGCTTCCCGCACTGCGCCGGCTGCGCCTGACGGCGACCGCCGCGCTGGTGCCGGTGCTCCCGGTGCTGGTGGCTCTGGTCCCCGGGCTGCGCGCGCTGGGCTGAACCGGTGCCGCCGGACAGGCCGGCCGGGCCGGCCGATCGGCACCGCGCGCGGCGGCGCCACGGTGGCCGACAGCCCTGCCGTGGACGAAGATCGCGGCATGCACCGTAGTCCCACGGCACAGCCGGCACTCCGCACCGCGGCCCTCGTGGCCGTCGCTGTCGGCGTGTGCTGCGCGCTGCTGCTGATCCTGGTCGTGTTCCGGTGGCACCCCCTGCTCGCCCTGGACGGTGACATCGCCCGCACGACCCACCGCTGGGCGGTCCACGACCGGGAGCTGACGCATGTCTTCCGGGTGCTGACGGACTGGGTGTGGGACCCGACGACCATGCGGCTGGCGGGCCTGGCCGCGGCCGTGTGGCTGGTGTGGCGGCACGCGGCCTGGTGGCCGGCGGTCTGGCTGGCGGTCACCTGCGCCGTGGCCTCGGCGGTGCAGCAGGCGCTGAAGGCGGGCGTCGGCCGGCCGCGCCCGGCCTGGCCCGACCCGGTGGACTCGGCCCGCTACGCGGCCTTCCCGTCCGGTCACGCCCTGACGGCCACGGTGGTCTGCGGCCTGCTGCTGTGGCTGCTGCACCGATTCGGCGCGGGGCGCGTCCTGTGGCGTACGGCCGTTACGGCGGCTGTGGTCTCGGTGGTGGGCGTGGGCGTGACCCGGGTGTGGCTGGGCGTCCACTGGCCCTCGGACGTGCTGGGCGGCTGGCTGTTCGGGGCGCTGCTGGTGGCGTCGGCCGTGGGGGTGTACGAGCGGCTGTGCCCCGGCCGAACAGATCGTCCGTCGAATCGGACCGGGTAGAGTCGCGCGCATGGCTGCCGTGTTGTTCGACTTCTCCGGGACGCTGTTCCGCATCGAAAGCACAGAGTCCTGGCTGCGTGCCACGCTGGACGCGACCGGACTGGTCCTGCCGGAACCCGAACTGAAGGAAGCGGCACGGGCGTTGGAGGCGTCCGGCGCGCTGCCGGGCGGCGCGGCGCCGATGGAGGTGCCGGAGGACCTCGCCGCGGCCTGGGCGGTGCGCGACGAGAGCGCGGAACTGCACCGGGCGGCCTACACGGGCCTGTCCCGGCAAGTGCCGCTGCCCGACCCGGAGCTGCACGACGCCCTGTACGAGCGGCACAAGTCCCCGGACGCCTGGGCCCCGTACCCGGACGCCGCCGAGGTGCTGCGCACGCTGCGCGAGCGCGGGATCGGCGTCGGCGTGGTCAGCAACATCGGCTGGGACCTGCGGCCGGTGTTCCGCGCGCACGGGCTCGACGCCTATGTGGACGCCTACGTGCTGTCGTACGAGCACGGTGTGCAGAAGCCGGACCCGAGGCTGTTCTCGGTCGCCTGCGAGGCGCTCGACGTCGATCCCCGCCAGGCGCTGATGGTCGGCGACAGCAGGCCGGCGGACGGCGGCGCCGCCGCGCTCGGCTGCCGGGTGCACTTCGTGGACCACCTGCCGGTGAGCCGCCGCCCCGACGCACTCTTGCCGGTACTGGACTTGATGGGCTGAGTACCCGAACTCGGTTTTTCTGACGGGACGTTGAGCGGGCGTTGTCACCGCACCCCTGCCGCCGGCCGGAGACAGCGGGCAGGACCCTCGACCGCCATGTCCCAGGACGGCCGTGGCGGCGCCCCGCGATGCTCTGAGCGGCCGTTCGTGTCCTCGCACCGTCCGTCTGAGACGATCCCCCGCGTCGCCCCAGACGGACGGCAGCCCTGGACTGGCCCGCGCACAGCGGTGCCTGATGCGTTGAGTATAGTTGGCTGGCAGCCAGTCAACGCAGGAGTTTCAGGATGTCCCCGCGCAGCGCCTCGGTCAACGAAGAGTTGCGGCGGCGTTCCCGGGAGCGGCTGTTGCAGGCCGCCGTGGAACTGGTCGACGAGCGCGGCTTCGAGGCGACGACTCTGGGCGACATCGCGGACCGTGCCGGTTCGGCGCGCGGTCTGGTGTCGTACTACTTCCCCGGCAAGCGCCAGTTGGTGCAGTCGGCCGTGCACCGGCTGATGCACCGCACGCTGGAGGAGGCGCTGGAGCGCGAACCGCGGACCGACGACGGGCGGGAGCGCCTCGCCCGGGCCATCGACGCGATCCTCGGACTGGCCCACGATCGGCCCGTTCTGATGCGTCAGCACATGGCCGGACTGCTGCAGGCCGAGGGCTTCGTGCAGTGCCCGGAGCAGCGGCGGCTGTCGGAGCTGCTCGGCGACACCGTCGCCCGGTACGGCTCCGAGGACGTCTCGGCCGACTATCCGATGCTGCGGGCACTGCTGATGGGCGCGGTGTACTCGGCGCTGGTGCCGGGGGTGCCGATGCCCGTTCCGGCGCTGCGGGCCGAACTGTTCCAGCGGTACCGGCTCGACTGGGAGCTGGGCGTACCGCCGGAGAGCGGCACCGGTGCGGGGGCGCGGGAGCAGGACCTGTCCCGGTTCTTCGCCACGGAGGAGCGGCCGAGCAGTCCCTGAGGGGCCCGGCCTCGGACTCCCCGGGGCAAGTGACGTGGTCAGCGGCGGGCGTGACGAGGGGTCAGATAGCCCGCGTCCCGCGCCTGGGCGATCAGCCTGAGGGAGCGGCGGCGGCTGTGACCGGTCGCGCGCATCACGGCGAGCACCGGGTCGGCACCGTCCTCCTGCGCGGCGCGGTATTCCTGCGCGGCGCGCCGGCGGCCCTCCATGCCGCGCGGCCAGGCGGGACGGGCACGCGGCATGGAGGGCCGCGCACCGGTGTACGGGGCTTCCCCGCCGACGGCGCGGGGAGTCGACCCGCCGACGACCTGGGGAGTCGACCCGCCGACGACCTGGGGAGTCGGCCCGCCTGCCCCGGGACTCCTCCCGCCCGCATCCTCGGGGCACGCCTCGCTCGCACCCTCGGGGCGTCCGCCGCCCGCGCCCTCGCGGCATCCCTCGGCCCCGCCCACAGGACGCCCGCCGCCCGCACCCTCGGGGCACGCCTCGCCCGCACCCTCAGCTCGTTCCCCGCCGTCGCCCTCGCGCCATTCCTCGGCCCCGCCCCCGTACCCATGACGCCTTCCGCCCGCGCTCTCCATCCGCACCCCGCACGCCTCGGACAGCGGCCGGCGGATCCAGTCCGCGAGCGCCGCCAGGTCGGCGAGGGAGAGGGCGGGCTGGGCCTGGACGTCCTCGATGGACACGCCTCCCCCGCTCACCACGGCCAGGGCGTCGACCCGGGCGCCGTCGGGGAAGGCCAGCCGCACCTGGTACCAGGACGTGATGCCGGCATGTTCCCGCACCTGCCACGCGGGCCGCACGGACACCGCGCCGTCCTCCGCGTTCCGCCCGGAAAGACCGAGAAACGATGCTTTCAGCACACGCGGAACGTAGTCGCGCGCTCACCCTCCATACGGAGGGACACGCACCGGACTCACCCCTCCGGCCTCTGCCGTCGCGCCCGGGGCGGTGCCATGCTGGAACGGTCCGCACGCCACCTCCTCGGGCAAGGGGTACCGCTGTGTTGCGTGTCGCCGTCGTCGGATCCGGGCCCAGCGGGTGTTACACCGCGCAGAGCCTGGTGCAGCGCGATCCCGGAGTGTGCGTGGACGTCCTGGACCGGCTGCCGTGCCCGTACGGGCTGGTGCGCTACGGCGTCGCCCCGGACCACGAGAAGATCAAGTCGCTCCAGGGCAGCCTCCGCACGGTGCTGGAGCACGAGCGCGTGCGGTTCCTGGGCGGGGTCCTGGTGGGCGCCCCGGGCGGGCTGCCGGTGGAGCGGCTGCGGGAGCTGTACCACGCGGTGGTGTACTGCGTGGGCGCGGCGGGCGACCGCCGGCTCGGCATCCCCGGCGAGGACCTGCCGGGCAGCTGGTCGGCGACCGAGTTCGTGTCCTGGTACAGCGCGCATCCGGACGCGGCCGACGCGGGCTTCCTGCGCGGGGTGCGTTCGGTGGTGGTGATCGGGGTGGGCAACGTGGCGGTCGACGTCACGCGGATGCTCGTCCGGGGCGCCGCCGAGCTGCGCCCGACGGACATCCCGCAGGCGGCACTGGACGCTCTCGCGGCGAGCGGCATCACCGAGGTGCACATGGTGGGCCGGCGCGGCCCGGCACAGGCCCGCTTCACCACCAAGGAGCTGCGTGAGCTGGGCGCGCTGCCCGGCACCGACGTCGTGGTGGACCCGGCCGAGCTGGCGCTGGACGCGGTCGAACCCGGCGCGCTACCCGCCGTCCAGCGGCGCAATGTGGAGGTGCTGCGCGACTGGGCCGACCGGCCCGCCGCGAAGGCCGACCGGCGGGTGAGCCTGCGGTTCTTCCTGCGCCCGGTGGAACTGCTCGCCGGCGACGACAGCTCGCCGCTGGGCGGCGGGCGGGTGGGTGCCGTCCGGTTCGAACGGACGGTGCCGGACGGGTGCGGCGGTGTGCGGGGCACGGGCCGGTACGAGGACGTGCCCGCGCAGTTGGTGCTGCGCTCGGTGGGCTATCGCGGGGTGCCGCTGGACGGGCTGCCGTTCGACGCGGCGGCCGGCACGGTGCCGCACACGGAGGGGCGCGTCGTCCGGGGCGGCTCGCCCTCCCCCGGCGAGTACGTCGCCGGGTGGATCAAGCGCGGTCCGACGGGCGTGATCGGCACCAACCGGCCCTGCGCCAAGGAGACGGTGACCTCGCTGCTCGCGGACGCTCCCGCGCTGGAGACCAGGGACGTGGCGGCGGATCCGGTCCGGGCCCTGCGGGCGGCCGGTGTGGATCCGGTGCCCTGGGGCGGCTGGCTGGCGATCGAGCGGGCCGAGGCCGAACTGGGCGCGCGGCTCGGGCGCGGGGTGGTCAAACTGGCCGACTGGGACACGCTGCTCACGGCGGCGCGGTCGGCGTAGCGGACGGTACGCCGGCGCCTCGGACCGTACGGCCGGCGCCTCGGATCGCACGGCCGGGACGGCAGGCGGGCGAGCGGGACGGCCGGGCGGAGCGGGACGGCCGGTCGCAGCAGGCGCGGGGCCGCCGCGGCCGCGGGGACCGTGGCCGTACCTCAGACGTCGTCGCCGAGCCGGCCGGCCTGCCGGTCCGCGGCGGCGAGGAGGCTGTCGAGGAGGCCCGGGAAGAGGTCGTCCAGATCGTCCCGGCGCAGGGCGTTCATCTTCGCCGTGCCCCGGTAGACCTGCCGGACGACCCCGCTCTCGCGCAGTACCCGGAAGTGGTGCGTGGTGGTGGACTTGGTCACCGGCAGGTCGAAGTACGAGCAGGACAACTCCCCTTCTCCGTCGGCCAATTCGCGGACGATCCGCAGGCGCATCGGGTCGGAGAGCGCGTGCAGCACGCCTTCCAGCCGGATCTCCTCCCGCTCCGGGTGCGGCAGCGCACGTCCGGCGGTGGCGGTGTCGGTCACGGCGGCTGCCCTCCGTCGGGGATCCTTTCGGCTGTGAGCATTGTACGAGAGGCATCGTAGTTTGACATCCGTCGTAGTACGAGGGTTATCGTACGAACCTGTCTGCGGTACCTGACGAACGGAGTCGTCGTGAGCGCGCTCTTCGAGAGCATCACCCTGCGTGAACTGACCATCCCGAACCGGGTGTGGATGGCCCCGATGTGCCAGTACTCGGCCGCGCCGGAGGGCCCGCTCACCGGCGCCCCCGCCGACTGGCACTTCGCGCACTACGCGGCGCGCGCCGCCGGCGGCACCGGCCTGATCGTCGTCGAGGCCACCGCGGTCTCGCCCGAGGGACGGATCTCCCCCTACGACCTCGGCCTGTGGAACGACACCCAGGTGGAGGCCTTCCGCCGGATCACCGGCTTCCTCGCCGCCCAGGGCACCGTGCCCGGGATCCAGCTCGCGCACGGCGGGCGCAAGGCCTCCACCGACCAGCCGTGGAAGGGCGGCGCACCGGTCGGACCGGACGCGCACGGCTGGCAGCCGGTGGCGCCGAGCGCCGTGCCCTTCGACGAGCGCCACCCGGTGCCCACCGAGCTGACGGCCGATCAGATTGGCGACATCGTCGGCCAGTTCGCCGCCGCGGCCCGCCGGGCGCTCGCCGCCGGCTTCGAGGTCGCCGAGATCCACGGCGCCCACGGCTACCTGGTCAACGAGTTCCTCTCCCCGCACTCCAACCACCGCACCGACGGCTACGGCGGCTCGTACGAGAACCGGACCCGGTTCGCCCTCGAGGTCGTCGACGCCGTACGCGAGGTGTGGCCCGAGGACAGGCCGGTGTTCTTCCGGATCTCGGCCACCGACTGGCTCCAGGACGGCGGCTGGACCGCGGAGGACACCGTCCGCTTCGCCCGCGACCTGCACGCCCACGGTGTCGACCTGCTCGACGTCTCCACCGGCGGCAACGTCTCCGGCGCGACCATCCCGACGGGACCGGGCTACCAGGTGCCGTTCGCCGCCCGGGTGAAGGCCGAGACACCGCTGCCGGTCGCCGCCGTCGGCCTGATCACCGAGGCCGGGCAGGCCCAGAAGATCCTCGCCAACGGCGAGGCCGACGCCGTGCTGCTGGGCCGGGAGCTGCTGCGCAGCCCCTCCTGGGCCCGGCAGGCGGCCCGGGAGCTGGGCGGCGAGGTACGGGTGCCGGACCAGTACCACCGGTCGGTCTGAGGCCGAGACGGGCACCGCCCATCCGGCGCCCGACCCCGGGGCGGGTATACCGTCTGTCCGCAGGTCGCCTCATGTGCGGCCGGCCAGCGGCCCGCCCGCGGCTCAGGCCGGCAGCAGTCGGCCGATCGTCTCCTCCAGGCGGGGCAGCGTCCGCTGTCCCGCCAGCGCCAGGGCGATCGCGGCCACGACCCCCGCCCAGGCGACCGGGCCGAGCGGGGTGCACCCGAAGGCGCGGCTGACGCCGGGGGTCTGGACGACGGCGACCAGCGCGACGGCGGAGCCCAGCGAGGTGATCTGCACCAGCCGGCTGTCGCGCCGGTCGAGGAGGGTCTGCACCAGCTGGGTCCCGACCACGCCGCACAGGGCCATCGTGCTGGAGCGGCGGGCGGTGCCCGGCGTGAAGCGGCCGATCAGCCAGGCCGTGACCGCGCCGAGGCAGGTGGTGAGGGCGCGGTGCCGGATCTGCCGCAGCAGCGGTTCGCCCAGCACGCCGGCGGCCTCCTCCACGTTGGTGAGGTCCGCCTCGCCCTCCTTCTCGGTCACCGCCACCGCCATCGACGGGAACAGGTCGGTGAACAGGTTCACCATCAGCATCTGCCGGGTGGACAGCGGCGCCCGGCCGGACAGCAGCGTGCCGAGGATGCCGAAGCCGACCTCGCCGGCGTTGCCGCCGATCAGGATGGCGATGGCGTCGGCGACGCTGTGCCACAGGGCGCGGCCCTCGCCGACCGCGTCGATCAGGACCGTCAGGTCGTCGTCGGTGAGGACGATGTCGGCGGCGTTGCGCGCGGCGGCCGAGCCCCGCGCGTTGATGCCGACGCCGATGTCGGCGGCACGGATGGCGGCGGCGTCGTTGGCGCCGTCACCGACCATGCCGACCACCCGGCCCGCGTCCCGCAGCGCCTCCACGACCTGCAGTTTCTGCTCGGGCGCCACGCGGGCCACCACGCCCGCGTCGCGCAGCATCCGCGCCCGGGCCGCCCGGTCGGCCGCCGCCAGCTCGTCCCCGGTGACCACCACGGTGTCCTCGGGCCAGCCGAGGTCGGCGGCGATGGCCCGCGCGGTCTGCGGGTGGTCGCCGGTGAGCATGACCGGGCGTACGCCGGCCTGGTTCAGGCCGCTCACGAGTGCCGTGGAGGTCTCGCGCGGTACGTCGGACAGCGCCAGCAGCCCGGTGAACTCCAGGCCTTCCAGGGGCTGTTCGAGTACGTCGGACTCCTTGTCGGCCGCGCCGAGCCGCCGTTCGGCCACCGCCAGGACCCGCAGGCCGTCCCCGGCGAGTGAGTGCGCCGCGTCGGAGGCGTGCTCGGGGAGACCGGTGCAGGCGGGCAGCACGGTCTCCGGGGCGCCCTTGACCACGAGGACGAGCGGTCCGTCGCCACTGCGGCCGACGGCGGCGGCGTATCCGCGCGCGGCCTCGAAGGGCAGGTCCGCGACCTCCGTCCACTCCGGGTCGGGGTCCGCGGCGGCCAGCACGGCCTCGTCGGTGGCGTGCACCGGCCGGTCGGAGTCGCCGTTCAGCCGCGGGCAGGCGCGCGCGGCGGCCCGGATGGTGCCGGCGGACCCGGCGTCGTCCACCGGGCGGACCGTTCCCTCGGCGTCCGAGGTGCGCACCAGCCGCAGCCGGTTCTCGGTGAGGGTGCCGGTCTTGTCGAAGCAGATGGTGTCCATGCGGCCCAGCGCCTCGAGCGTGCGCGGGGTGCGGACGAGGACGCCGCCACGGCTCAGCCGCCGGGCCGCCGCCAGTTGTGCGACCGTCGCCACCAGCGGCAGGCCCTCGGGTACGGCGGCCACGGCCACCGCCACACCGCCGCTGACCGCCTCCCGGATCGGGGTGCCGCGCAGCAGCGCGAGACCGGTCACCGCGGCACCGCCCGCCAGGGTCAACGGCAGTGCCTTGCGCGTGAGTTCCTGCAGCCGGGCCTGCACGCCGCCGGCCGGCGGCGTGCGCGCGGCGAGGTGGACGGCGCGTGCCGCCTCGGTGTGCTCGCCGGTGTCCACCACGACGGCCCGCGCCTCGCCCGCCACCACGGTCGTGCCCTCGAAGACCATGCAGCTCCGGTCGGCGACCGCCGCGTGCGGGGTGGGGTCGGTCTGCTTCTCCACGGGCAGCGACTCACCGGTCAGCGCCGACTCGTCCACCTCGAGGCCGTCCTGCCACAGCAGTCGGCCGTCGGCGGGCACGACGTCGTCGCCCTTCAGCTGGATCACGTCACCGGGCCGCAGCTTGCCCGCTTCCACGGTGCGGGTGCCGCCGGCCGGTGCCTCGTCCCGTGGCGGTACGACCCGTGCCTTCTGCTTCTGCTCCGCGACCAGCCCGGACAGCGCCCGTTCGGCGCGCAGCCGCTGGATGCCGCCGACCAGGGCGTTGAGATCGAGGGCGCCGACGACCAGCAGGGCGTCCACGACCGAGCCGAGGATGGCCGAGGCCGCCGACCCCACCGCCAGGACCGGGGTGAGCGGGTCGTGGAGTTCTCCGCGGACGGCCTGGCCGAGCTGGTAGGACCAGCGGGCCGGGGCGACGGCCGGGTGCCTGGAGACGGTCCCGGCCGCTTTGCGGACACGGGCGGTCAGTTCCTCGAAACGGGTGTGCTCGGCGGTCGGCCGGTGTTCCAGCCGGTCACGGGCCTCGTCGGGGTCCAGCTCGTGCCAGTGGACGCGCGGATGCGGGTGCGGCGCCCGGGCCGCCGCCACGCCGAGGGCGGCCCGCGCCCCGGAGATCAGGGCGGAGGCGGCGGCCGCGTCGACGGGTGCGTGCCGGAACCCCGGCAGCACGGCGAGGCGCCCGCGTCCGCCCTTCGACTCGCCGACGGCCACCAGCAGCCCGGACAGCGCGGCGCCGGAGCGGGCCAGGGTCTGGGCGCGCCGCCCGACCCCGCGTGCGGCCCGGACGGCGGTCAGCACCCGCCACACGTCGGGCAGGCCGTGCAGGGCCAGGATGTCCGCGCCCCATACGGCCGCGCCGTCGCGATCCGTGAGGGCGACGGCGATGTCGGCGGCGCGCAGCGCGGCCAGCACATCGTGTTCCTCCGCCGCGCGCACCCGGGCGACCGTGAGCACCGCGCCCGTGTCACCACCTGCCTCGCAGACGACGTCGTCCAGCGGCCGGCGCGCGTCCACGACCTGGTCGGCGAGCCCGGTGAAGTCCTCCAGGGCGGGGTCGTCCACGACCACCACGCGCAGTCCGGCCCGGCGGGCGGCGTCCAGCACCGGCTCGGCCCAGGGGTCCGCCTCGCCGTCGTCGGTGCGCAGCGCGCTGGGGTGCAGGACGACCGTGCCTGCCATCTCCAGCTGGCGCAGCCGCTCGGGGTCGCGCACCAGCACGCCGGTGCGGGCCAGGGCCGCGCTGAGGAGGGCGTGGAAGGCCGCGGGGCCGTAGCGGGCGGCCTTGGGCGAGCCGGCGAGCACCGCCTCCGCCGCCTCGGCGCCGTCGTGCTTGACGAGCAGGGTGGCCGCCGCGCCCAGCACACTGCCGGCGGAGGCGTGGGCGGCGTACTCCTGCGCCGGGGAGACCCGAAGCGGCGGACGCGGGGCGCCTTCCCCGGCGAGGCTGAGCCGGTCCGGCGCGCACAGCCGGTCGTGCACCCGGTCGAAGGCGGTGGCGCGGGCCACGGTCTCCCACACCTGGCAGGCCCGCAGGGTGCCGTCGAGCACGAGGGAGGTGGGGGTCTGGCCGGCACCGTGGACGACGGCGTTGGCGGAGGCCAGCATCAGGTCCATCCGGGTGTCGCCGAGCCGGTCACGCAGCCAGGCGCGAAAGCGCGGGTTCTCCCGCAGCAGGGTCACCACCGCGGTCACCACGCGGGGCGAGGGCGGCAGCCGCATCGCGTACGCGGCGAGCCCGGCGCCGATGCCCACCACGTCGACCGCGAGCGTGGCCGCCGCGGCCCGCACTCCGGCCGGGTCGGCCGGGTGCGTGGTGTCGTCCACGTCGGCGCCGGAGAGGGTCAGCCCGTGCCGCTCGGCCAGTTCGGCCGCGTGCTCCACGACCCGGTCGGTGGCCTCCTCCTCGGTGGCGGTCACCACCAGACGGGCGAGCCCCTGGTCCCAGTAGGCGACCACTACGTCGGGCCGCTCGGCCAGGGCCGCGGCCACCCGTCGGCCCAGATGCGCGGTGCCCCCCGCGCGCTGCACCAGTTCCTGCTCCACCGGGCGCAGGGCCAGGTGCGCGCGGGTGCCGGAGCGCCAGTGGCCACCGGTGCCCGGCAGCGCGTTGCGTGCGACCCGGGCGACCCGCCCGGCGGCGTCGGCGCTGCGCACCCCGGCGCGGGCCGTTCCGGCGGCGGCACCGGCGGCCACCCCGACCGCCGGTGCCGCCGCCCGGGCGAGCAGCCGCGGGACCGCGGGCAGCAGGCGGGCGGCGGCCGCGGGCGCCGTCAGCAGACCGAGCACCATGGCCCTCCTCAGAGCGTCGTGCGGTCGGGCCGCGCGGTGGGGCCGAGCGGCCCTCCTGCCGTCCTGGGCGGTGCCGCCCCGGCCCCTTCGGCGGCCTCGGCATGCGCGGACTTCCTGGCGCCGTGGGCGCCCCGGGCCACGCCGGGCGCCTCACCACTGCCGGACCTCAGCGCCGCCGTGCCCAGGTCGTGCGCGGGCTCCTGCCCGGCGAACCACTGATCACCGTCCCCCTTGTGGCCGGGCTTGGGCTGGGTGAGCCAGGCCACGGCCGCGCCGGTGACGGCCACCGGCCACTCCACGACGCCCGCGGCGCCGAGCAGCCCGGCACCGGCGTACACCGCCATGCGCCGGCCGCGCGGCGACACCGCGCCGACCTTGTCCAGCGTTCCCTCCGCGGCCCTGCCCACCATCGCGGCGCCGGGCACCTTGCGCAGGACCGAGGCCGCGCCGCGCAGGGGCGCCGTGAGGACCGACGACGACTTCTGCTCAGCCATGACTCTCCTCGGGTGAGTTCCGCCTTCCGTGGCCGCCGAGTGCCCACGATCCCGCTGGTCATCCCCGCGTTTCCCCAGCAACGTCACCTCTTCCCAGGGAACGCCGCAGACCGCGTCCCCGCCACCCGCACCGGGCGCCCGCCCCCTGCGCGGCGGCACCGCGCACCAGCCGATCCGGGACCGCACTCCTGCTGCTCAGCTTCCACAGGGGACACGGGTTTCGGCTCGTCCCCCGGCACGGCAGACCGCCAGGGCTGCGGGCAGGATCCGCGCGTCGCTCAGGAACGTGCGCTCGGCCGGTCCTTCCCCGCACCGTCACCGAGGCCCGAGGACGTGGCCAGCTCCCGCCGGTACTCGGCGTACGCCCGGCGCAGGGTGTCCCCGGGCCAGCCGGGGGGCAGCAGGGCCGGGGGCAGGACGGGGTCGGCGAGCAGGTGGCGTACGGCGGCCGCGTAGACGGTGAGGCGGCCGGCCGGGTGGTGCGCCGCGCTCGCATGAGCGAGCAGGGACCGGGCGCCTGCCGCCCAGGTGTCCAGCGGCCAGAGCCGGGTGACCAGGTCGCGCGCGGGCTCGTCGGGGCGGGCGACGCAGGTGACGGCCACCTCGCGCAGGCCGTGGGGCAGGGTGCGGTCGAGGTTGGCCGGGCGCAGCCACACGCCCTCGCGGAGTTCGGCGAGGCGCAGGGTGGTCAACCGGCCGCGCAGGTCGGCGCGTTCGGCGGGGCCGCGGCCGGTCGCCGTGATCAGCACCATCTCCCAGTCGCCGTCCCACGCGCGCGTGCGCGGGTGCAGCGCCTCGTCCTGGCGGCGTTGGCGGGCGAGCAGCCGGTCGCTGAGGCCGTACACGGCGTCCGTGCGTCTGAGATCACCCGCGGCCACCATCCGGCTGAGTGCGGCCCGCAGGGTGGAGCCGCCGATCCCGAAGGGCTCCACCAGCCCGATCAGGTCCTTCACCGGCAGCTCCGGCGGATGCGCGCCGAGGAGCAGGCTGAGGACCACCGAGCGCGCGGACAGCGGACGCAGGGGCGCCTCGCCCGCCTCGGCCGCCTCGCCCGTCACGTTCGTCCGCATGGGCACGTACTGTACGTCGGCCCTCGTGTTGCAGTATTGCTACGACCGCAGGAAGAGTGCAACATGACGGCATGGCCTCGACACCGGAACTGCCGCAGCTCACCACCCACGACGTCACCAACCAGCCCCCGCCTTCGGCGCCGTACGACGCCTCCGACGACCGGGCCCTGCTGGAGGGGCTGCGCCGGGAGGGCGCCGGCTGGGCCGAGGAAGACATCCGGCGGCTGGGCGTGCGGGCCGGCAGCGCGGAGGCGCAGGAGTGGGGCGAGCAGGCGAACCGGCACGAGCCGGAACTGCGCACCCACGACCGCTACGGCCACCGGATCGACGAGGTGGAGTTCCACCCCAGCTGGCACCATCTGATGCGCACCGCGGTCGCCGAGGGCCTGGCCGGGGCCCCGTGGGCGGACGAGCGGCCCGGCGCCCATGTGGCCCGTACCGCGGGCGGGCTGGTGTGGGGGCACACGGAGGCGGGGCACGGCTGCCCGACGTCGATGACGTACGCCGCCGTCCCCGCGCTGCGCGCCCAGCCGGATCTGGCCAAGGTCTACGAGCCGCTGCTCACCAGCCGGGAGTACGACCCGCGCCTGCGCGTGCCGGCCGAGAAGCCGGGGCTGCTCGCCGGGATGGGCATGACCGAGAAGCAGGGCGGCTCGGACGTCCGGACGAACACCACCACGGCCACACCCACCGGCGAGCCCGGCGTGTACACGCTGCGCGGGCACAAGTGGTTCACGTCGGCGCCGATGTGCGACGTCTTCCTGGTCCTCGCGCAGGCCCCGGGCGGGCTGTCGTGCTTCCTGGTGCCGCGGATCCTGCCGGACGGCAGCCGCAACACCTTCCGCATCCAGCGGCTGAAGGACAAGCTCGGCAACCGCTCCAACGCGTCCTCCGAGCCGGAGTTCGACCGGACCGTGGCCTGGCTCGTGGGGCCGGAGGGACGGGGTGTGAAGACCATCATCGAGATGGTCAACTGCACCCGGCTGGACTGCGTGATGTCCTCGGCGACCCTGATGCGCAAGACGCTCGTCGAGGCGGGGCACCACGCGCGTCACCGCAGCGCGTTCGGCGCCCGGCTGATCGACCAGCCGCTGATGCGCAACGTACTGGCCGATCTCGCGCTGGAGTCGGAGGCGGCGACGACGCTGACGCTGCGGCTGGCCGGCGCGGCGGACCGGGCGGTGCGCGGGGACGCCGGGGAGCGGGCGTTCCGCCGGATCGCCACCGCCGTCGGCAAGTACTGGGTCACCAAGCGAGGCCCGGCGTTCACCGCCGAGGCCCTGGAGTGCCTGGGCGGCAACGGCTATGTCGAGGAGTCCGGCATGCCCCGGCACTACCGGGAGGCCCCCCTGCTGTCGATCTGGGAGGGCTCGGGAAACGTCAACGCGCTCGACGTGCTGCGCGCCCTGGGCCGCGAACCGGACAGCGCCGAGGCCCTGTTCACCGAACTCGACCTCGCGCGCGGGGCCGACGCCCGGCTGGACGCGACCGTGTCCGCTCTGAAGGAGCAGGTGGCCGGAACCGATCAGGCGGGCGCCCGCCGCCTGGTCGAGCGGATGGCGCTCGCCCTCCAGGCCTCGCTGCTGGTCCGGCACGCCCCGCCCCCGGTCGCGGACGCCTTCTGCGCGACCCGGCTGGGCGGCGACTGGGGGCACGCCTTCGGCACACTGCCCCCCGGGACCGGCCTCGAGGCGATCCTGGAGCGGTCGCTGCCCGGCCTGAACTGATCCCCCTCCCGCACGCCTGCGCGTGCCGCCCGCCCGTGGCCGGTGACAGCCGACGGATCGCACACAGTCAGCGCCCGGCTCCGGACCGTTGTCAGTGCCGTGGTGCACACTCGCGATCAGGTGGCACTCGCCTGGGGAGGACAACGTGTTCACGGGGATCGACGAGGTCGACTGGGCCTCGATGCGGCATGCGTACGGCAGCGCACAGGACGTACCGGGACGGCTGCGGGCACTGGCGTCCGCGGACCCCGCCGAGCGGGCGACCGCGCTCGACGGGATGTACGGCGCCGTGCACCACCAGGGCAGGGTGTACGACGCGACGCTGGCCTGCGTCCCCTTCCTGTTGTCGCTCGCGGCCCGCGAGCAGGTGCCGGACCGCGCCGGCATCGTGGAGCTGCTGATCAGCATCGGCGCGCAGGGCGCGGACGGGGACCCGCGTGCCAGGGCGGCGGTGAGCGCGGGCGGCGAGGTCTTCGTCGCCCTCGCCGGGGACCCGGACCCGGCGGTGCGGCGGGCGGCGGCCGGAGCCGTGGTGCGGTTCCTGGAGGAGCCGCCGAGAGTGCTGGACCTGCTGCGCCGGTGGTTGCGGGCCGAGCGGGACGATCACGTCCTGCTCGCCCTCACGCAGGCTCTCGGCCTGTTCGCCCGCCGGTGCCCCGGGCGCGCCCGGGCCGCGGTGGCGCTCCTGGCCGAGCACAGCGCGCCGCCGAACGCGCCCGGGCTGCGGCTCGCCGCGCTGGGGCAGCTCGCGCTCGGCTCGCCCGCCCGGACCCCCGCCGACCTGGTGCCGACGGCGGTCCGGCTGCTCCGGGAGCGCTCCGCGCACCGCGCGCGCGTCCCGGAGCCGTCCGGCGCGGACACCCTGGTGCGGCGGATACGCCGCCTGCGCCCCTCCGACGAGGAGGGCTCCCTGCTGCTGCGCACCCTGCACACCGCGCTCGGCGACCGCGTGCACGACCGGACCGCCCTGCTCACCGGGCAGTTGACCAGCCCCGACCCGGTGGACCGGTGCAACGCGGTGTGGATGTCGGCCGGCCTGTTCCGCGGCTGGCGCGGCGACTTCACCGGC
Source organism: Streptomyces sp. NPDC051133 (assembly GCF_040682635.1). Lineage (NCBI taxonomy): Bacteria > Bacillati > Actinomycetota > Actinomycetes > Kitasatosporales > Streptomycetaceae > Streptomyces > Streptomyces sp. NPDC051133. The sequence goes on along the minus strand of NZ_JBFBBK010000015.1, from coordinate 21,649 downwards.
CCGGTCGGACTGCTCGGTCTCCAACTGCACGCGCGGCAGGACTGGTTACGGGAGGCGGCGCTCTCGGTCCTGTCGGAGCTGTTCACCCTGGCCGCGCCCGCCGTCGACGACCTGCACGCCCTGGTGACCGCCCGGCCCGACCTGTGGACGCACCGCTGGGAGCGTGGCTCCCCCACCCTCGGCGGCCCGCTCAGGGCCCTGGCCAGGGCCGGTGACCCGCGCGCGGTTCCGGCCCTGGCCAGGCTCCTGGCCGGCCCGGCGGCGCCCGACGGCCTGGGGTTCGACATCGCGCACCTGGGCCCGGCCGCGGCCCCGCTCGCCCCCGCGTTGCGACACCGGCTCGGCCGGATCCCGCCGGACTCCCCCGAGGCCGCCCCGCTGCTGGCGGCACTGAGAGCCGTCGGGGACCGGGACGCCGTACCGGAGGTGCTGCGGCTGCTGTCCGGCGCCGCCGACGGCGTCGGAGCACGGGACGCGGTCGTGGACCAGGCGATCGACACGCTGGAGGTGTGGGGGGCGGCCCCGCACGCGGTGGGGCCGTTGCGCGCGCTGCTGCGGACCCGGCACGCGGCCGCCGCCGCGGGCGCCCTGTGGTCGGTGGACGGGGACGCCGCCTCCGTACTCCCCGTTCTGCTGCGGGAGTTGAGACACGGTGACCCGGCGGGCCGGCGCCTGGCGATCCGGCAGCTGGGCAGAGTGGGCCCGGCCGCCCTTCCCGCCCTGCCGGAACTGGGCGGGGCCGCCCGGTCGGGGCCGGCACGGGAGCGGGTTGCGGCCGCGTGCGCGCTGTGGCGCGTCGGCGCCGACCCGGAACCGGTCCTTCCCGTGTTCCGCGCCGCCTGGTCCGAGGACCCGCGCACCCGGGGTCCCATCGCCCGCTGTCTCACCACGATGGGCCCGGCCGCCGCTCCGCTGCGGGACCTGGTCGCGGCGGAGCGGGCCGCCGTCCGCCGGCACACGGCCCGCGCGGACGGGTACGGCAGCCGCGACATCCCGCAGGACGAAGCGCTGGTGACGGTGTGCGGTGAGCTGCTGGCGGGGGCGTAGGGAGCGCCGTTTCGCCACCCGGTTCGCCCGGGCGGGCCCTGCCGGCCGGGACCGGTGGGCCCGCGGTCGGCCACGGCCCGGGCCGCGTGTGCCGACGTGTTCCGGCCCGCTCCGCCCGCCCGGACAGGTCTCCGCCGAAGGTCACGTACTCGGGCGGAGGGGGGCCGGAACGTCACACGGGCGGGAGGGCCATGGCCTTGCCCGCCCGGCGACGACTCGCCCGGCCCATCCGGCACAGCGCGGGTCAGACCATCCGTCCCCACTGCGGTCCGAGCCGGGCCCACTCCGTGTCCCAGGCGGCCATCCGGCGACGCTCCAGCCGGCCGCGCAGGGCCAGCCCGCCGACGAGGGGGACGACCGCGGCGCTCACGCCGACCAGGGCCCCGATCAGGCCGCCCCGGAAGCGGGCCTCGGCGGCGGAGGTGGGACGACCGACGAGACGGCCCCGCGGGTCGGTCCATACGGTCACCGGAGTGCCCGCCTTGCTGCCGGGCTCCACCCGGACCCGCCCGGTGTGGGCCGAGCCGCCGGCCACCGTCCAGCGCACCTTCGTCCAGACCCGCTCGCCACCGGAGGCGTGACTCGCGGACGACCTGCCCGGTGCCCGCTGGACGACATGCGCCACGGCGGGGCGCCAGGTGGCGCGCTCCCGGGCCAGTCCGTCCTCCACCGTCCGGTCCGCCACCAGGCCGGCCGCCACTCCGACGAGGACGGTCAACAGCCAGGCGCCGAGCACCACCCAGGCCTCCACCACGTCGGCCCTGCGTCTGAGCGGATTGCGCCGCCAGCGCCACAGCCACACCTTCGGACCACGGAACGCCTTCAAAGGCATCCTCCTCACGAGCGCACCGACCGGCCGGACCGCCCTCCCATACGCGGGAGACCGCTCCGTTGCTCACGACGAGCCGTCTCCCCGACGGTCGCACGAGTCACCCGGTTCGCGCAGGCACATGCGGGAACGGAACCGGCCGGTCTTCGTCACACACCGACGACACAGCGGTGACCTGCGGGAAAGTCCGCTCCAGGGCGGATTGTCAGTGGTGGGGTGCAGACTGGCCGATATCTGACGACTACGTGGACAAAGGCGTCCCGGAGGTGATCGGCATGGCCGACGTACTGCTCGCGGTGGGCACCCGCAAAGGCCTGTTCATCGGGCGGCGGCGAGGCGGAGGCGACTGGGAGTTCGACGCGAGCCCGTACTTCAACGCGCAGGCGGTGTACTCGGTCGCGATCGACACCCGGAGCGACCGGCCGCGGCTGCTGGCGGGCGGCGACAGCGCGCACTGGGGGCCCTCGGTGTTCCACTCCGACGACCTGGGCCGGTCACGGACCGAGCCGGCCAGGCCCGCCGTCAAGTTCCCCAAGGACACCGGTGCTTCGCTGGAGCGGGTCTGGCAGCTGCACCCGGCCGCCGCCGAGCCGGACGTGGTGTACGCGGGCACGGAGCCGGCCGCGCTGTACCGCTCGGAGGACCGCGGCGAGAGCTTCGAGCTGGTCCGGCCGCTGTGGGAGCACCCCACCCGGTCACGGTGGGTGCCGGGCGGCGGCGGTGAGGGCCTGCACACCGTGCTCACCGACGCGCGCGACCCCAAGTCGGTGACCGTGGCGGTCTCGACGGCCGGGGTGTTCCGCACCACCGACGGCGGCGCGAGCTGGACGCCGTCCAACTCCGGTGTGTCCGCGGTGTTCCTGCCGGATCCGGACCCCGAGTTCGGCCAGTGCGTGCACAAGGTCGCCAGAGACGCCGATGATCCGGACCGGCTGTATCTGCAGAACCACTGGGGGGTGTACCGCAGCGACGACGGGGGCGCGCACTGGACCGACATCGGCGAGGGCCTGCCGTCGACGTTCGGCTTCGCGGTGGCCGCCCATCCGCACCGGGGCGGGACGGCATACGTCTTCCCGATCAACGCGGACGCGGACCGGGTGCCCGCCGAGCACCGCTGCCGGGTCTTCCGCACCGCGGACGCGGGCCGGACCTGGGAGTCGCTGGCCAAGGGGCTGCCGGACGAGGACCACTACGGCACGGTGCTGCGGGACGCGCTGTGCACCGACGACACCGACCCGGCGGGCGTGTACTTCGGCAACCGCAACGGCGAGGTGTTCGCCTCGGCCGACGACGGCGACAGCTGGCAACAGCTGGCCCGACACCTGCCGGACGTGCTGTGCGTGCGGGCGGCGGTGATCGGCTGAGCCGCCGGGGCCGCCGGGCGGGCGGGCCCTGCGGCCGTGCTCCGGCCGTCGGTTGATCGGCGACCGGCCTACGGCAGTAGGGTGACGCCCGTGGCACCACGACCCTTGCATGAAATCGTCGAACCGGGCTGGGCGCAGGCCCTGGAACCCGTCGCCGGACAGATCGCCGCCATGGGCGACTTCCTGCGCACCGAGATCGCCGCGGGACGCACCTACCTCCCGTCCGGCCCGCATGTCCTGCGGGCCTTCCAGCAGCCCTTCGACGAGGTCCGGGTCCTGATCGTCGGTCAGGACCCGTACCCGACTCCGGGGCACGCGGTGGGCCTGTCGTTCTCCGTCGCGCCCGAGGTGCGCCCGCTGCCGCCCAGCCTGATCAACATCTTCCGTGAGCTGAACAGCGACCTGGGGCTGCCCCAGCCGTCCAGCGGCGACCTCACACCGTGGACGCAGCAGGGCGTGCTGCTGCTCAACAGGGCGCTCACGACGGCGCCGCGCCGTCCGGGCGCCCACCGCGACAAGGGCTGGGAGGCGGTCACGGAGCAGGCGATCCGGGCCCTCGCGGCGCGCGGCAAGCCGCTGGTGTCCATCCTGTGGGGCCGGGACGCCCGCAACCTGCGTCCGCTGCTGGGCAAGCTGCCCGCGGTGGAGTCCCCGCATCCCTCACCGATGTCGGCCGACCGCGGGTTCTTCGGCTCTCGCCCGTTCAGCCGGGCCAACGACCTGTTGGTCCAGCAGGGCGGACAGCCGGTGGACTGGCGCCTGCCGTGACCGCTGCCGGGTATCTCGCCGTCGACTCCGGAGGCTCCGGTCTCCGGGTGGCCGTCGGCGGCCCGGACCGGGCGCCCTCGGCCCCGCGGGAGACCCGGGAACCGGTCCGCACCGGTGCCGGGGGCATCGACCCCGCCGACCTCATGCGGCAACTCGTCCCGCTGGCCCGCGCGTCGGCCGCCGAGGCCGGGGTGGGTGAGCTGGACACGGCGGTCGTCGGTGCCGCCGGGTTCGCCACGCTGGGCGACGCCCTGCGGGCCGAGCTGCCGGACGCCCTCGCCCGGGAGCTGGGCGTGCGCAGGGTGGCGCTCGCCGCCGACGCCGTCACCGCCTACGTCGGCGCCCTCGGGCCGCGACCGGGCGCGGTGCTCGCCGCGGGCACCGGGCTGATCGCGGTCGGCACCGACCTGCTCGGCTGGCGGCGGGCCGACGGCTGGGGCCATCTGCTGGGCGACTGCGGCAGCGGCGCCTGGATCGGGCGGGCCGGCCTGGAGGCGGCCCTGCGCGCGTACGACGGCCGGGACGGCGGCTCGGCGCCGCTGCTGGCCCGCGCCGAGGAGCGGTTCGGCCCGATGCGCGGGCTGCCCGGCATGCTCTACCCGCGCTCCGACCGGCCCGCCGTGCTGGCGTCCTTCGCACCCGAGGTGGCGGGATGCGCCGGGCACGACCCGGTCGCCCGGGCCATTCTGCGTGCGGCGGCCCGGCACATGGCCGAGTCCGCCGCCGCCGTGTGCCCGGCGGGCGGGGCTCCCGAAGTGGCGGTCACCGGGGGCCTGTTCAAGATGGGCGACCCGCTCCTCGTGCCACTGGAGGAGGAGTTGGCGCGCAGGCTGCCGCACGCCCGGCGGGTCCCGGCCGAGGGCGATCCGCTGCACGGCTCGGTCCGGATCGCGGCCGCCCTGGCTGCCGGGCGGCTCACCCTGCCGGGTGACGCGACGATGCTGCACGTGGTCACCACGGAGGGGGACTGAGGGGGCATGGTTCACCGCGAAGGTCCGGTAATGCCCCCACCCAAGGGGACTTGTCCCCATGTCGACTCATCGGCTCGGCACGTGCCGGGAGCATGTGTCAGACGTACGTAACTCATCAGACAAAAACGGACGGATACCGCTCACCTGCACCCTCCCCGAACAGAGCAGGCCGGTAAGCCGATAACATGCGGCGCCATGAGCTCCCCCACTGGACCCGCGTCCGGCCTGCCCGTACGAATGCCGCGACCCCGCCAGCCCGGACGGCACCGCCGCCCGGAACCGCTGGTGGCTCCCGAGGGCGCGCCCGCGCTCGTCCTCGCGGTGCCCGGTGTGCCCAGCGCTGCCACGCGCGGCCTCGCCGAGGAGGTCGTGAGCATCGCCCGCTCCGAGCTGCCCGGCCTGGACGCCCGGATCGGGTACCTGGACGGGGACGACTCCGAGTTTCCCGCGCTGCGGTCCGTGCTGGCGCGCGCCGCCGAGGAGCGCACCGCCCGTTACGAGCAGGCCGTGGCCGCCGGAGTCGAGGGGATCAAGGAGCCCGACGGGCCGGTCGCCGTCGTCGTTCCGCTGCTGGCCGGTCCGGACAGTGCCCTGCTGCGGCAGGTCCGCCAGTCGGTGATGGACAGCCGGGTGGCCGCCGACCTGACCGATGCGCTCGGTCCGCACCCGCTGCTCGCCGAGGCCCTGCACGTGCGGCTGTCCGAGGCGGGCCTGGCCCGCGCCGACCGCGCCCGCCTGTTCACCGTGGCCACCGCGGCGGACGGCATCATCCTGGCCTCCGTCGGCGGCGAGGAGGCCGTGCAGGCGGCCGGGATCACCGGCATGCTGCTCGCCGCGCGTCTCGCCGTGCCGGTGATGGCGGCGGCCCTGGACCAGGAGGGTTCCATCTCCTCCGTGGCCGAGCAGCTGCGCTCCTCCGGCTCGCAGCAGCTGGCCCTGGCGCCGTACCTGGTCGGCCCCGAGATCGACCCGGCACTGCTGGCCGCGGCCGCCGAAGAGGTGGGCTGCTCCACCGCAGAGGCGCTCGGCGCCTACCCGGCGATCGGCAAGCTCGCCCTCGCCAAGTACACGACGGCGCTGGGCATCTCCCCGCAGCAGCCGCAGGGCGCACCCGTCCGCTGACACCCCGGTATCCGTACGACACAGGGCCCGCTCCACACCCCCGGAGCGGGCCCTTCGCCTTCCCCGGCCGGACATGTTCAGCCGCACCGGACGCGTTCAGCCGAAGACGATGTGTTCAGCCGAAGACGACGCAGGAGGCCGCGGGGACCTGGACGAAACCGTCGTAGCAGGGCATTCCCGTCGCCTCGTCCACGGTGAACCAGGTCACATCGCCGGAGCGTTCGTTGGCGGCGTAGAGGTGACCGTCGTGGTGGGCGAGCGCGCGCGGCCAGTGGCCGCCACAGGGCACGGTGCCGACGAGCCGGAGGCCGTCCGCCTCGACGGCGAAGGCCGACAGGACGTCCTCGCCGCGGGTCGCGGTCCACACGAAGCGGCCGTCGGGCGAGACGACGATTCCGGACGGGTAGGCGTCACCGGCCGGGGCGCCCTTCAGCACCGGCACCTCGGCCAGCGGCTTCAGGGAGCCGCCCTCGGCGTCCCAGCGGCACACCGTCACGGTCGGAGTGAGTTCGTTGACGACGTAGGCGTGCACGCCGTCCGGGTGGAAGGCCAGGTGGCGGGGGCCGGAGCCGGGGCGCAGGGCGATCTCGCGGTGCAGGAGGGGCGCGCCGTCCGCGAGGGTGCACACGCGGACCGAGTCCGTGCCGAGGTCCACGCTGACCGCCCAGCGGCCGCCCGGGTCGGGCTGCACCTGATGGGCGTGCGGGCCGCGCTGGCGCCGGTCGTGCGGACCGGAACCGGTGTGCTGGAGCCGTCCGGAGTGGGTGCCGGCGAAGCTGCCGTCCGGATGGACCGGTACGGCGGTGACGCTGCCGCAGCCGTAGTTGGCGGTCAGCACGTGCCCCGCGTGCAGGCTGAGGTGGGTGGGGCCGCTGCCGTCCACCGGGACGGGCGGCCCGGTGAGTTCCGGACGGTCGCCGTCGACGCGGTAGGCGGCGACGGCGCCCTCGGCGGTCTCGCTGACCGCGTAGAGGGTGCCGCGGTCCTCGGAGAGGGCCAGGTAGGACGGGTCGGGTACGTCGTTCGCGGCGGCGCGGAGGGTGAGGGCGCCGCCGAGGGGGGCGACGTCGGCGGTCACCAGTCCGGGCCCGCCCGCCGCCGTGAACGAGCCGATGAACGCCCGTGGCCTGCCCGGCCTGCCGTCCACTGCCACCGCTGTCCCCTCTCGGTCGAGCCAGTCCGGGGCCGACGGTAGCAGCCGGACCCCTGCGGTCTAGACCAAGTGGGTGACATGGGGGGCGTTTCGCCGGGGGTTTGCGCCGGGTGGCGTACCAGAGGGCCGTCCAGGGGGCCGTCCAGGGCCCCGTCCGCCCCCGTCAGCCCCTCAGGCGCCCACCAGCCTCGAGCCCGACGGCGTGCGCAGGGGTTCCGCCAGGTCGGCGAGGGCGCGTTCCAGGCCGTGGAGGTGGGCCAGGGCGGGCTCGGCCGGCTGCTCGGCGGGGGTGCGGACGGGGTCGTGGCCGCCGGCGGTCAGGGCCTCGACGGCGGCCTCCACCCGCCAGCAGGCGGCGGCCAGGCGGGCGTCGTGGGAGGCCTCCGGGTCCGCGGCGACCGCGACCAGGCCCCGGACCTCCCGGGCGCAGTCGTCGAGCAGCGCGAGCACCCGGCGGGCGCGCCGTTTGCGGGCCGGCATCGGGTTGAGCGGGTGCACCAGCGGGGCCACGGAGAGCCGGACCCGCCCGAGCAGCTGCTCCAGCTCGGCCACGCGGGGCGCCGGGTCTGCAGTGGCGGAGCCCGCGAGCCGGGCCGCGGCCTCGGCCGTGCAGGCGTGCACGCAGCGCAGGGCGCGCTGGATCCAGGCGTCCGTCACGGCGTGGGTGGTGACCGGCAGCACGAACAGCACGGCGAGCGCGGCGCCGAGCGCGCCCACCCCGGTCTCGGCGAGGCGGAGCGCGAGCAGGGCGGGGTGCAGGACGCCGAGGAGACCGTAGAGGAGTTCCGCGAGGACGGTCACCCAGAGCATCATCCAGGTGTAGGAGACGGCGGCCGTGTAGAAGATGCCGAACACGGCGACGGCGAGGAGGACGGCCGTCGGGACGGGCGCGCCGTGCACGGGGACGGCGACCAGGAAGCCCAGGCCGATGCCGATCAGCGTGCCGAGGACCCGGCGGAAGCCGCGTACCAGCGTCTCGCCGCGCGAGCTGGTGTTGACGAAGACCCACCAGGTGGCACCGACGGCCCAGTACCACCGCTGTCCGGACACCAGTTGGCCCGCGACGAGCGCGAAGCCGGCCCCCGCGGTCGCCTGGACGGCCTGCCGTGTGGTGACCCGGGCGAGCCCGGACCCGGCGGGCGGGGCGGGGACGGCCGGCGCGGGCAGCCGGCGCTCGTAGCACCACACGCCGAAGCGCACGGCGGCCGCGCTCAGCACGGACAGCAGGACGGCGACGTACAGCTCGGGCAGCCGGTCCGGGGTGGCGTGCAGGAACTGGGCCACGAAGAAGGTCATGAACGCGAAGACCCCGAGGCTGTGGCCGCGCGGCCCCCAGCGGCGCGCGTACACACCGGCGCCGACGACGGCGAGGAAGGCGAGGTCCCGTGCCACCGGGAAGTCGTGCAGTTCGGCCGCGGCGGCCAGCACCGGCACCCCCACCGCGGGCAGCAGCGCCGTGGTGACCGCCTGCCCGCGCACGGTCGCGTCGGTGACGGTGAACAGGGCGAGCAGCGCGGCGAGGCCGCCGGTGACCGCACCGACGAGGGAGTGTCCGGCGACGAAGCAGACGACGACCGCCAGCGCGATGCCGAGGACGGCCCGGGCGGCGAAACGCATCCGCGTCCGCCCCGGGTCCGGAGCCACGAACATCCTCTTCAGCACTGCTGCCCTCCCCGGAATCACCGGTGGAACCACCGGCACACAAAAGGCGCCGCGGGATCCGCAGCGCCATCGACACCTCCATGAGAGCACCCTGGGCGTCAGTGGCTCAAGTGTCACCTGGATCGCTGCGCCAATGGCCCAGAACAAGCGCCATGCACACGGCCATCGGCATGCCATCGGACCAGGTCGGGCGGCTCACCGGCACCTTCGACCCCTGAGCCATTGGTACAGTCGTAGGTCATGGCCGTGGACGCACTCGACACCCGCATCCTGCGGCTGCTCCTGGAGCAGCCGCGTACCAGCGTGCGCGAGTACGCCCGCGTCCTCGGCGTCGCCCGTGGCACGCTCCAGGCCCGGCTGGACCGCATGGAGCGGGACGGTGTGATCACCGGGACGGGCCCGTCCCTGTCCCCCGCCGCGCTGGGCCATCCGGTGCTGGCGTTCGTGCACATCGAGGTGACCCAGGGACATCTGGACGACGTCGGGGACGCGCTGGCCGCCGTACCGGAGATCGTGGAGGCCTTCTCGATCACCGGCGGCGGAGATCTGCTCGCCCGGGTGGTGGGCCGGGACAACGCCCATCTCGAGGACGTGATCCAGAAGCTGATCAGCCTGCCGGGCGTGGTGCGCACCCGCACCGAGGTGGCGCTGCGGGAACGCGTGCCCCACCGGCTGCTGCCGCTGGTGGAGGCGGTCGGCCGGGCCGCCCGCGACTGATCCGCCACGCCCCCGCCCGTCAGCACCCGAGACGCGGTTCACCGGGCTGGAGGCGATGACCGGCGGGCTCGACCGACCGGGTGGCGCCGTACGTGCCTCCGGGCGCCGACGCGGTGGGGGCTCGGAGCCGCCCGCCTGCCCGGGGCGGGCCGCAGCCGCCGCTCGCTCCCGACGCGCGCGACATGCTCCTTCCGTGCGTTGTGCCTGGTAGCTGCCTAGCGTGGCCCCATGACCATGTCTCAGGCCCGATCGGCCACCGGAGACCGGCGGCGGTGGACGGCGCTCGGTGTCTGTCTGACGGCGGGCTTCATGACGCTGCTCGACAGCTCGATCGTGAACGTGGCGCTGCCCTCGATGGAGCGCGGGCTGGGAGCCGACGCGGCCGACGTGTCGTGGGTGGTCTCGGGGTACGCCCTGACCTTCGGGCTCGTCCTGGTCCCCGCGGGCCGGCTCGGAGACCTGCGCGGCCGGCGCGAGGCCTTCCTGCTCGGGCTCGCCCTGTTCACGGCGACCTCGGTGGCGTGCGGGCTGGCGCCCAGTGCCGGCTGGCTGGTGCTGTTCCGGCTGCTCCAGGGCGCGGCGTCGGGCATCGTGGCGCCGCAGACGACCGGCCTCATCCAGCAGATGTTCCAGGGGGCCGAGCGGGCCAAGGCGTTCGGCATGCTGGGCGGCGTCGCCGGGCTCTCCACGGCGTTCGGCCCGCCGGCGGGCGGTCTGCTGATCCAGTTGGCCGGCGCCGACGACGGCTGGCGCTGGGTGTTCTACGTCAACCTGCCGATCGGTCTGGCCGCGTTCGTCGCGGCGCTGCGGCTGCTGCCCCGAGCCCCGGTGCGGACCGGCAAGCGCGAGACTCTCGACCTGCCGGGCGTCGCGCTCCTGGGCGCGGGAGTGCTGGCGCTGATGCTGCCCCTGGTGCAGGAGCAGCAGTGGACCGGCCGGGAGAAGTGGGCGCTGCTGCCGGTGGCCGTGGTGCTGCTGGCGGTGTTCTGGGCGTGGGAGCGGCGGCAGGGCCGGCACGGTCAGGCGCCCCTGCTCGACCTGGGGCTGTTCTCGCAGCGGTCCTTCACGCTGGGCGTGCTGCTGAACCTCGTGTACTTCGCGGGCTTCACCACGGTGTTCTTCGTGTACACGCTGTTCCTGCAGAACGGCGTCGGCTACCACGCGCTCGCGGCGGGTCTGTCCTCGCTGCCCTTCGCCATCGGTTCGGCCGTCGGCGCCACCGCCGGGGGCCGGCTGGTCGTCCGGCACGGCCGCAGGCTGGTGATCGCCGGCCTGGGCGGGGTGGCACTGGGCCTGCTCGGGGTGATCGCGGCGGTGCAGCTGGTGCCGGGGCGGGGTGTGGGGTGGGCGGCCGCGCTGCCCCTGCTCGTCGCGGGGTTCGGCTCGGGTGTGACCGTCTCCCCCAACACCACCCTCACCCTGTCCGGCGTCCCCGTACGGCGGGCCGGGGCCGCCGGCGGGGTGCTGGTGACGGCCCAGCGCATCGGCTCGGCGGCCGGGATCGCCGCGGTGGGCGCGGTCTACTTCGCCCACCTGGCCAACCACGGCAGCCCGGCCAGGGCCCTGCAGCTCGGACTGCTCACGGTCGTGGGGATCATCGTCGTCGCCTTGGGCCTGGCCGTGGCGGCCCTGCGGGGACGCGGCAGGGACCCGGAGCCGGAAGTGACACGGGCGGCGGGCGGCCACTCGCGCCCCGAGGAGCCGGATCCGACCCACTGAAGCAGGCGCCCCCGGCGTCGTCCCGCCGCCCCCGGGCCGAGGCCGACGCCCCTGCCGTCCCTGTCGTCGTTACCGTCCCTGCCGTCCTTGGCGGCCCTGCCGTCCCTACGACCGGCGGCGCGGCTTGCCGCGCTTGGCGGCTCCCGTGCGGCCTCGCGGCGTGCGTGCCGCCGATTTGCCCTGGGTCGGCTTCTGGCGGGTGCCGGACTGCTCGGGGCGCTTGCGCTTCTGTTCCGCCGGGGCCGGGGCCGCCGTACGGCCCCGGGTGCTGTTGACCGTGCGGCCCCGGACGATGCCGATGAAGTCCTCCACCAGGTCGGTGGTGGCATCCTCCGGCCAGGACAGGGCGATGCTCGACTGCGGGGCGTCCACCACCGGGCGGTAGGTGAGGTCCTTGCGGTGGTGGAGACGGGCGAGGGACTGGGGGACGATCAGCAGGCCGACGTTCGCCGCCACCAGCTCGATGGCGTCCGTGGTCGTCGCGGGGCGCTCGAAGGCCGGCTCGCCGGGCGGCCTGTCCCAGTCGAAGACGTCGTCGAGGGGGTGGAACAACACCTCGTCGGCCAGGTCGGCCACGGTCACCTCCTCCACCGCCGTGATCAGGTGGTCCTTGGGAACGACGACCACCGAGGTCTCGGTGTAGAGGGGGATCGCGCTGAAGAACGTACGATCCACGGGCAGCCGTACGAGACCCGCGTCCGCCTCCCCCGCGCGCAGCACGTCCGGCGCTTCGCCGGCGGGTACCTGGACGAGGGTCAGCGGGATGTCGGGCAGCCGCTCGTTCCAGATCCGCACCCATTTGGCGGGCGTCACCCCGGGGACGTACGCGAGCCGGAACGACGGTGATTCCTCCGAGCCTGTCACCAGGCCAGGTTACCGGCCGTGGTCGGTGCTCCCCCACACGGCCGATACCCTTGACCTCATGAGTTCGCAGCAGAGCACCCAGACGATGAAGCCCGCGACCGCGGCGAAGAAGCTGGGTGTGTACCTCCCCGCCACCCCCGCCTCGTTCCAGGAGGGCGTGATCTCCCGCGCCGAGCTGAACGAGCTGCAGGCGAATCCGCCGGAGTGGCTGAGCGAGCTGCGTCGCACCGGCCCCCACCCGCGTCCGGTGGTCGCCGCGAAGCTGGGTGTGTCCATCGCGGGCCTCGCGCGCGGCGGTGTCACCGAGCCGCTGACCAGCGAGCAGATCGAGGCGCTCAAGGAGGAGCGGCCCGAGTGGCTGGAGAAGGAGCGCGCCACCCAGGCCGAGGTCCGCAAGGAGACCGCGCGGATCAAGAACCTCAAGAAGGAGAAGGAGCAGAAGGGCGCCTGAGGGCGCCGGCTCCCCCCGTTCGGCTACGAGGTCGCCCTCGCTGCCGGAAGGTGGTGTGCCGCAGCGCGTCGGGGCGGCGCACCGGCACGGAACACGTGGAACGCCCCCGGTCAGGGGCAGGCGATCACCTGTGCCGCGTAGCTGAGGCCCGCACCGAAGCCCATCAGCAGAATCGGGTCCCCGGGGCGAACCTGGCCGAGGTCGATGAGCCGCGACAGGGCCAACGGCACGGACGCCGCCGAAGTGTTGCCGGTCTCCACGATGTCCCGGGCCACGGCGGCGTTCGTGGCGCCGAGGCTCGTCGCCAGGCGCTCGATCATCCGTAGGTTCGCCTGGTGCGTCACGAAGCCCTTGAGGTCCGCCGGAGCGACCCCGGCCCGCGCACAGGCCGCCGCCGCCACCGCGGACAATTCCGAGGTCACCCAGCGGTAGACGGCCTGGCCTTGCATGGTCACCCTGCCGTACCGGTCGGGGATGGCGACCAGCCCGGCCTTGTCGCCGTCGCCGCCCCACTCCACCGGGTGGATCCCCGGCCGCTCCGCGGCGACGACGACCGCCGCACCGGCTCCGTCGGCGAAGACGGTGGCCGTGTCCACGTCTTTCTGGTCCACCCAATCGGTCATCCGCTCGGCCCCGATGACCAGGGCGCGGCGGCTGGTGCGGGAGCGGATGAGGCCGTCGGCGACGCCGAGGGCGTAACAGAAGCCCGCGCAGGCCGCGTTGACATCGAAGGCCGCGATGTGCGGGACACCGAGGAGCGCCGCGACGGACGCCGCGCCGCTCGGCATGGGCGACGGCATCGAGCAGGTGGCCAGGACCAGCAGATCGACGTCGGCGGCGGCGAGACCGGCCGTCGAGAGCGCTTTGGCCGCCGCGCCGGCCGCCATCCCCACGACGGTCTCCTCCACTCCGGCGAACCGCCGCTCGCGCACGCCCACCCGCCGCTCGATCCACTCGGCCGTGACACCGAGACCCCTGCCCAGCTCCTCGTTGCCGACGACCCGTTCCGGGCGGACGCCGGCCACGGCCGCGATCCGGGAACCGGCCATCGCGTCGATACCGGCCAGAGCGGATGAATTGGACGACATGCGGTCACCTCGAGCTGTCTGCGGCGGCGAATGATCCGTCGGGCACCGAAATATTCGGCCCTACGGGGACCTTGAATGCGGGCGGCATTTTGTACGGAGTCGTCAATTCCACTTGACGAAAATATTCCCTTACCCGCACCGACTCCGTACACGACCGTGAACCAGAGACGAATGACGGTTGAAAGAAAGTCAGGATTGCGGTGCGGATTGCCTTCCACCACGCCGGCGTCGAATTCCACCGGAGGGCCGAAAGACACACCCGTACCCTCCGCGGCCAACGCCGCGAGTCCGGACCGGACCGGCTGATAGGGTGAACTCGCCTTGACAGCAACGGCAGTTGACAGCTCAATCAGCCCGAGTGACGCAAGTCATAACGGTGATCGGCCAGCTCTGACGCTGTCTTACTTACTGTCGGGGCGAAGGGGGAATGGCGATTGTGTGCAATAGCTCGATCCGATTCCTCCCGCGGTGACGATTTGCTCGACGAGTTGGAGAAGCATGTACGGGGACAAGCTTCCGGGCGGCGGAGACGTCGATGGGCGAATACGGGTCGGCGGCGGCCGCCTGGCTTCGGTGGACCGATCCGCCCTGCGGGTTCTGACGCCAAGGGAACTCGAAGTGTTCAGCGTGCTGCCGGACGGTGAGGGGAACCGCGAGCTCGCCCGCCGGCTCGGCATCGCGGAGCGGACGGTCAAGGCCCATCTGACCAGCATCACGAGGAAGCTGGGGCTGCGGTCCCGGGTGGAGGCCGCCCTCCTGTCGGCGGAGTGGTCGGACGACCTCCGGCCCGGTCCGACGGACCTCGACAGGGCGTAGTGACACCCTCGTGACCGAGTCCCTTCCGATGGGGGCGGCGGGCGGACCGCCCGGAGCCCGTCCCACCGACACGGACGATCCGCTCGACACGGGCGACCCCCTCGACGCGGTCGAGCTGTGGACGCTGTGGATTCCCGACCACGCCGCGGCGGCGGCCGCGCGCGCCGGGGTCCTCGACGCCGAAGAGACCGAGCGTGCCGCCGGGTTCCAGGATCCGGCGGCGCGCACCCGCTTCGTCACGTCCCACGTGGGGCTGCGCGTGCTGCTCGGCGCCCGTCTCGGCGCCCCACCCCAGGACGTCACTGTCGTCCGCGAGCGGTGCGGGATGCCCGGCTGCGAGAAGCAGCACGGCCGTCCCGCCGTCGCCGGGCACCCCTCGGTGCACTTCTCGCTCTCGCACGCCGGGGACGTCGCGCTCTACGCGCTGGCGGCCTCGCCGGTCGGGGCCGACATCGAGTCCCTGGAACTGGCCCGCGACGGTCTCGAACGGATGGCCCGGCGCCTGCACCCCGCCGAGCGGCGCGCCCTCGACGCCCTGCCCGCGACGCTGCGCCAGGAAGCACTGCTCGGCTGCTGGGTGCGCAAGGAAGCGTTCCTCAAAGGGATCGGTACCGGCTTGCCCGGCGGAGTCGGCGCCCACCACGTCGGCCTCGCCACGGCACTGGCCCCACCCTGGGCGCCACCCGTGCCCGACGGCTGGGCCCTCCTCGACGTGCCCGCGCCCGACGGCTATCAGGCGGCCGTCGCCCTGCGCCTGCGGGCCTCGGGACGGGGACGGCTCCCCGCCCTGCGCACCACCCGGCTGCTGCTGGGGTGACCGGAACGACCGGGAGGAGGCGACACGCGGGTCACGCCCGGACGGCCGGCCGACGTGGGAGACCTGGCCGAGGTGGGAGACCTGGCCGAGGTGCCCGGCCGGGACGGCCGGGGGGAACGGCATGCCTGGGCGGGGCGCCGTCGAGCCGGTCACCCTACTGCTCCGCCGCCGACTCGACCACCTTGTTCAGCCGGTGCATCCGGGTCGCCAGGCTCATCCGGCCCTCGAGGCGGAACGGCGGCGGCTGCCGCCCGTCCACGTCGGCGAACCCGTACTCGACCGCCAGGTCGCCGGTGCTGAGCACCGTGCCCGTGCGGCCCATCACCTCGGGGTCCGCGAGCAGGGCCGCGATCGCCCGCCCCACGTACTCCGGGGAGTGCACCACCGACGCGGGACCGTCGCCCATCGCCTCCCAGGCCGCCTCCACCCGCTCCGTACGGACGAAACCGGGGTGCAGGGAGAGCGCCGCGACGCCCTTCTTGCGCAGGTCGGAGGCGAAGCCCCGGCACATGCGGTCGGAGGCCGACTTGAAGACGTCGTAGCCGACCTGGCCGAGGTAGATGTCGCCGTCGGAGAAGCTGATGCCGACGACCAGGCCGCTCCGCTGCGGCAGCATCAGCGGGACGAGCCTGCGGGTGACGTCGTACTGTGCGCGCAGCGACGTCTCGAACAGCTCGTAGCGCCACATCGGCTGGTCCCAGAAGGGCGCGTCGAAACGGACCTCGGCGGAGCGTTCGTAGCCTCCCCAGGCGTTGTTGACGAGCAGGTCCAGCTTGCCGTGGTCGGCCTGGACGCGGGCGGCCAGCGCCTCGTTGTCCGCGGCCGCTCCGTGGTCCAGGCGCACGGCGATGCCCTTGCCGCCGCGCTCGGTGACCTCTTCGGCGGTGTCCTCCACCGTGCCGGGCAGGCCCTCGGTGCGCGCGCCGTCCCGAGTGCTGCGGCCCGTGACGTACACGGTGGCGCCCGCGGCGCCGAGCGCAAGCGCGACGCCGCGGCCCACACCACGGCTGGCGCCGGTGACCACGGCCACCTTGCCGCCCAGGTCCGGCGATTTCCAGTCCTCGTTCACAGCATGTCCTTCCGTTCGTCCGGCCGCTCGGGCCGTTCACTGCGGCCGTGCGGGCCAGCCGTTCCGTCTAGCCGAGGTGCGCCGCCGCGTACTCCAAGCTCGTCAGATACGCCGTCGTGTCGTCGATGTGCGGAATGCCGTAACGCTCGCGCAGCTCGGGCATGGAGGTGGGCAGCACGCCGCCGCTGCACCGGGTGACCTCGCTGACGTCACGCAGGACGGACAGGTAGGAGCGGGTCCGCGCGGCGGTGTTCTCGATCGCGTCCGGGGCGAGTTCGTCGGCGTTCACCACCGGTGGCGGATTCAGCGCACGCCCCCGCCCCGCGGCGTGTTTGACCAGCACCCGCAGGCAGGCCTCGACATCCATGGCCTCCGGACCGTACGTCACCCAGAACTCGCCCTCGTCGTCCCCCAGTTCGATGGCACGAAGGACCGCCTTGGACAGCAGGTCCTGCGGGACGAAGTCCATCCGGATACCCGGGTGCGCCGGGACGAAGGGGGCCCTGCCGCGACCCAGCCAGTCCGACATCAATTGCACGATCTGGCCCTGGGAGGTCCAGCCCGTGGTGGAGTCACCGATGAGGTTGGTGGGACGGAAGACGGTGTGCCGTACCCCGCTGTCGCGCAGGACGTGCTCCGCCTCCCACTTGGAACTGATGTAGTTGCGGCAGACGTTGTCCGCGCCGAGCGGCACGGGCGCGGTGTCCGCGAGCGCGGCGACGAACGCCGTGCTCATGAAGTGGACGGTGGCATCCGCCCGTTCGGCGAACTCCGCGATCCGCCGGGTGCCCTCGATGTTGATCGGACGGTAGTCCTCGGCGGGCAGACCCCACTCGGTCAGGCCCGCGGAGTGGATGACGACGTCGACCTCGGCGGCGAGGGCGGCGTAGCTGTCCTGGTCGAGACCGAGGCGTTCCGCGGTCATGTCCAGGCGCACCGACCGCGCGGCCCCGGCCTCGGGCACCGGTGTGCTGTGGGTGGCGACGACGAACCGCGGGCCGTCCGGCTCCCGCAGGAGGGATCGTCCGACGACGCCGGACGCCCCGGTGAGGAGGACGGTGGGACGAGCGCCCGCGCCGCTCCCACCGCTCACGGTGCGGCTCATGCGCGGGAGTCCTTCCAGTCCATCAGCCGTGCCACCGCACGGGCGCCGGCGAACAGGACCGGGTCGGGCGGGAAGGAGGCGGGCGGCTTGCGCCGTTCGTCGTCCACGAAGAGCAGCCGGGAGTAGTCCGTGTCCTTGCCTAGCGTGAGGTCGCGCAGGACCTTGCCACCGGTGTGGGTGGCCGCGATGCCGTTGCCGCAATAGCCGTACCCGTACAGGATGTTGCCGCCGCCGAGTCGGCCGAAGTGCGGGGCGAAGTCACGGACGACGTCGGCGGTCCCGCCGTACGCGTAGCTGAACTCCACGTCGCTCCACATCGGGAAGAACCGCAGGAACTCCCGGTGGATCTCCCGGTAGACCTCGGGCCGGTTCATGTTCCGCTGCCGCTTGTCCCTGCCGTAGTAGTACGGGGCCGGCCCGCCGGCGAACATGATGCGGTTGTCGTGCGTGAAACGGGCACAGGTCAGCAGTGACTTGGCCTCGACCAGGCCCTCCCGCCCCTCCCAGTTCACGCGCCCCAGCTGCGCGTCGGTGAGCGGCTCGCTCACCATCGCGTACGTCCAGATCGGGATGACCTTCCTGCGGAACGGCGGGAAGGCGTCCATGTGGACGTTGGTGGCCAGGACGACCTTGTCGGCCTTGACCTGCCCGCCCGTGGTCACGACAGTCGGCCGCACCCCCGGTTCCACGCGCAGGCAGGGCGACTCGTCGTAGATCGTCACGCCCTTCTCGCGCACCACGCGGGCGATGCCGCGGGAGAGTTTGAAGGGGTTCACGAGGGCGCCGCCGGTGCGCATGCTGCCGAGTACCGCGGGCGAGCCGATGACGGCCCGGGACTCCTCGCGCGGGAGGATCTCCACCCGCGCGGCGCCCATCCGCTCGGCGAGATCGCGATCCTGCTCCAGCCGCTTGAGCTGGGCGGCGTCGGTGGCCACCATCAGGTAGTCGTTCGCCTCGTACTCCGCGTCGACGCGGTTCCTGCGGGCGAACCTGCCGATCTCCAGGATCGACCGGCCGACCGCCTGAGACGCCGCCAGCGCGCGCTGGAGCCCGAACTCCTGCACCAGAGCCTGGATGTCCTTGCCGATGGTGGGCGTGACGAATCCGTCGGCGCGGCCCGAGGCACCGTATCCGGAGTGGTTCGCCTCGACGATACGGATATCGAGTGCGGGCTCGGCCTCTTTGAGGAAGTAGGCTGTCCAGAGTCCCGTGAAACCGCCGCCGACGATACAGACGTCGCAGTCGACGCGTTCCCGGAGAGGGGCCCCGACGGCGACCTTCTCGGTGTCGTGCCAATAGACGACGTGCTTGTACGCGTTCAAATGAGTGCTCCTCAAGAGGATCCGCCGGTGAAGCTGCCGGTCACACGGCTTCGAGGACGATCCTCGACAGGCCCAGATGACGGTTCCTGAAGTGGCCGACCGTGGAACTCAGATAGCGCTCGTAGTTGGCGACGTTCTCCTCGCCGGCCACCTTCACGGCCTGATCACGGTTGGCCAGCAACCGGTCGTACCACTCCTGGCAGGTGCGGCTGTAGTGATCGGGATCGTTTCGCAGATGGACGACGTCGAAGGACTTCTCGCTCGATTCGAGAACCTCGGAGAGGGCCGGAATCTCGGACTCCGGGAAGATGATGTCGATGATGAAAAGCAGGTCCCGCACGGTCTGCTTGTCCATCCGGACGTTGTTTCCCTTGATGTTCGTCTGGAGCGCGATCCTGCCGCCCTTGGGCAGCCACGCACGGCAGCGATCGAAGAACTCGCGGTACGCGGCGACCCGCTCGGCACGTGACAGGCCGGTGCGCGCGAAATGCTCGAAGGCGCCGATGGAGATGATCGCGTCGTACGGCTCGGCGGGCTCGTGGTCGAGCCAGTTCTCCACCCGCACCTCGGTGCGCTCGAGCGCCAGCTCACGCAGGTGTTCCGCCTGGCTGTCGCTGAGCGTGAGGCCGACGGCCTGCTGCACGCCGTGCGTGCGGACCAGCCGCCGGAGCAGGCTTCCCCAGCCGCAGCCGACGTCGAGGACGCGGCGCGCGCCGGCTGCCCGCGCGCCCTCGATGAGGTAGTCGAGCTTGCGCTTCTGGGCGCTCTCGAGCGTGTCGCCCTCGTCCCACAGCGCACACGTGTACGTGAGGTCCGTGTCCAGCCACAGCGCGAAGAAGTCGTTGGAGACGTCGTAATGATGCTTGATGGACTCCGCGGTGGCGCCCTGGTAGCCGATGGCCGTCACGCGGCGGCGCTGCCCTGCTCGGTCTCCGCGGCGAGCTTCACCAGGTCCCCCACCGTCTTCACGCTCGCGGCCCTGCTCTCGTCGAACTCGATCTCCAGGTCGTCCTCGATGCTGTAGACGATGTCGGCGATCTGCAGGCTCGACAGGCCCACGGAGTCGAAAGCGGTGTCCTCGTTCAGGGTGTATGAATTCGCCTTGCTGCCGAGCTTCTTGGCAATACGGACACATACTTCTTCAGCAGTGATCACGGGGCAGCCTTTCCGATGCACGGTAATGGGATGACGCGAGGTTCTGTGAGCCCGCTATGCGCCAGGAAATCGAGGGTGTGATTCCGGAGCAATGGCGTCCGGGGCGCGGACTGAAGCCGCACGGTGTACCTCGTCCGCGCACTCGTCCTTCACCTTGCGGCGGACGGCTCCGGCACGGGAGTTGCCACGGTACCCAGGTGACAGTCGGCCGACTATTGCCCTTAAGGGCAATGATCGTTCTTGGTCCGGTTGTTGCTGGCGAAAATGAGTCCGAGGTGTTTTGCTTACCCCAGTCCGTCCGTCCGGTGGCTGTCACGCCGCACACCCAGGCATAGGAGGTTACTGCGGGTGCGACCACCCCATCGTGACCTCCCCGCCCCGTACCGCTCTGAGGAGATGTGAAATGGCTGAGGTAGATCTTTCGGCCGGCACGGTGGAGTATCAGGACACCGGAGGTGAGGGTCCGGTCGTGGTCCTGCTGCACGGGGTCGCGATGGACGGCACCCTGTGGCGGAACGTGGTGGCGCCTCTGCGTTCCGAATTCCGGTGCGTGGTCCCCACGTTGCCGCTGGGTGGTCACCGCCGGCCGATGAAGCCGGACGCGGACCTGTCGATCGCGGGTGTCGCCCGGCTGGTCGCGGAGTTCCTCGACCGGCTCGACCTGCGCGACGTCACGCTGGTGATGAACGACTGGGGCGGTGCGCAGGCCCTGGTCTCCGAAGGCAGGGACGAGCGGATCGGACGCCTCGTCATCACCTCGTGCGAGGCGTTCGACAACTTCCCGCCGGGCGTGCCCGGAAGCAACCTGTTCACCTCGGCGAAACTACCGGGCGGCATCAACTTCGCCTTCAGGTCGCTGAAGTGGAAGCCGATGCGGCGACTGCCCATGACCTGGGGCTGGATGAGCAAGCGGCCGGTTCCGCACGAGGTGATGAACGCCTGGTTCGAAGGTCTCTGGAGTTCCAAGGAGATCCGGCGCGACCTGCGCAAGTACGTGCTCGGGGTGCCGCCGAAAAGTGAACTGCTCGGATGGGCGGAGAAGTTGCGCGACTTCGACCGGCCCGCGCTCGTGGTCTGGGCCGCCGAGGACAAGGTCATGCCGCCCGAGCACGGGCGCAGGCTCGCCGAGCTGCTGCCTCAGGGACAGCTCGTCGAGATCGAAGACAGCTACACCCTCATTCCCGAGGACCAGCCGGACCGGCTCAGCGCGCACATCCGGTCCTTCCTGCTGACCGGTAAGGCCACCTCCTCGTAAGAGGCTCCTCGGAGGAGCGCGTCCCGGCAGGAGGACGGCCTCCCTCCAGGGCGGACGACGGAACTCTGTGGCCGCATCCCGTGCGCGGGAGCGGCGGCGGTGCGCGGGGGCGCAGGGAAACGACGTGGAGGACGGTATGACTGAGCCGATGGACGGGCGGACCCCGCGACCGGGGGCGGCCGAGGAGGTGCGGGCCGAGGGGGCCGGGTCGGCCGAGGGCTGGGCGAGGCACCTGGCCGGGATGCCGGCCGACCGCCGGTCGGCGGCCCTGCTCGACCTGGTCCGCGAGGAGACCGCGGGCCTCGCGGGCACGGACCCGCTCGACATCGACCCGGAGATGGCCTACCGCGACTAC
>NZ_JBFBBK010000014.1:0-184743 GCF_040682635.1 Streptomyces sp. NPDC051133 | reverse complement strand
CGGACGATCTGGCAACCGGACGCGGTGAGTTCCGCGATCTGCTGCAGAGTCGCACCGATGTCGGACGTACGGGTCGTGGTCATCGACTGCACCGAGACCGGCGCGTCCCCGCCGACCGCCACGCTTCCGACCTGGATCTGCCGGCTCTTACGGCGCTCGGCGAGCTTGGTCGGAACGGACGGCATGCCGAGAGAAATCGCAGTCATCTGCTGTGCAACCCCAAGTCGTGGATCAAGGTCCGGTCCCGTGAACAGCGGGCTCCAGGCTTCGAGATTACGGCACCGGCATCCGCGCGGGCACATCCCACCCGGTAAACACACTCGATGGAGGGCGGCCCGGAACCACGGGGTTCCGGACCGCCTCGAACGCCGGACGACTACGAGATTTTGACCGGGTTAACGACGTCCGGACCGTCTGGGGCTGGAGGGGCTTCGACGTCGAGCGCCGTACGGATGGCCAGCTTCGGCCGTGCCGCACAGCTCAACACCGGTGTACCCGTCCCCTCCTCGTTGAGAAGCCTCACGATCTCCGGCCACACACCGTCCGCCAACCACGTGCGCTGCCTGAAGCGAACCTTCCCGGGGGCACCGAACCGGTAAGGAAGGTCACGCCAGAGGATGCCGGTGCGCAGGCGGTGCAGCATTCCCGTGAGGGCCGCTCGAAGATCCAGAGGCGAGCGAAAGTGGTGCGCGCGGTACCTGGAACGGAGCAAGGCCTCGACACGTCGCCACTGACCGTCGGTGGGGTCGGGAGGAACAAGTGTCCCTGTGCGCTCATGCCACCGCACCGTCAAGCACTTCGTTCCTTCCCGGTACCGGAACTCGGGGTCGGCGATGTCCACGCGTACACCGGCCAACTCGATCAGACGACGTTGCTCGGCGGGCAGGAGCGAGTGAATGTCCGGAGCGGCTGCTCCCAGAACAGCTGTGCACCGGGCATCCCTGTCGCACAGGTTCTCCAGTTCGCTCAGCCAGTCCCGAGCGTGGGCCAGGATCCGCTCGAAGACCCTCTGCTCCGCTTCGAGCTGGCGCATCGCAGCGGCGATGACACGGTCGTGCCGGTCCTGGTCTCGCAGGTGATCGAGTTCCTCGGCGCACTGGGCAACGATTCGCCCCAGCGAGGCCACCCGTTCAAGATGCCGCACCAGCTGTGTCTGCGCTGCGGAGGAGGACAGGGTCGGCCTGCGGTGCACCGGCATCGAAGCGAGCAAGCGATTGATGTGCCGCGCGACCTGGTCCTCCACCTGATCAGCGGAAAGAGAGAGGCACCCGCAGAGAACAGCTGCGTTCCATCCTGAACAGCGATACGTCCTGACCTCGTCCTTGCTGCGGAAACACCCGACGTAGGGACGCCCGCACTGCCCGCGGATTCGTCCGGTGAGGGGGTACGCCCGGATGGGGTTCCTCCGCTGCCTGCTCAGCGCGGTCAACGCCTCGTGGAAGGCGCGGACCCGGTCTTCCGGGAGAAGCGACGGGAGCGGGATCACGACGGTGTCACCGTGCAGCGGACGTCCGTCACCGTCGAGCCTGGTGCAGTGGTCGCCCCATTGTTGATCAGGGCGCCGAAAGACCGCTTCGCCGACGAACGCGGCGCCCTGCAGGCGTCTGTGGAGGTTCACAGAGGACCAACGCTTACCGTTCCGGGTGGAAATTCCGCGGCTGTTCAGTTCGTCCGCGAGTTCCGAAAGAGTGCGTCCGCCCTCGATCACGAGGTCGGCCAGAAGCCTCACCACCTCCGCCTCCCCTGGATCCACTTCGAGAGTCGAGCCGAAGGCGCCCTTCCCGCTGATCCGGTAGCCGTAGGGAGGTGGGCCACCCGGCCATCCGCCGTCGACCGCCTTCATTTGCCGACCGGACTGGGTGCGGCTGACGATTCGCCGGTACTCGGCCTCCACCTCGCGTGCGAGCCGGTCCACCGTGAGCCACCAGTCGAGACCGGAGTCACCCAGGGTCTCGGCGCAGCACTCCACCCGCGCTCCGGCATCCTCGATCTGCCAGATGCAACGCCAGATGGCCGCCTCGGTTCGTCCCAGACGGTCGAGGCGATGCACGAGGACGAGATCCACGTGCCCCGCGGAGATGTCGTCGAGGAGTGCCTTCAGGCCAGGACGCGAGACCGTCGAGCCTGACTCGCCCATGTCCTCACGAGCCCCCACCAGACGCCATGACGACCGCTCTCCCACGAACGCACGCGCGGCCTGCGCCTGCGCCGGAATTCCGTACTTCCCTTTCTGCTCCGCAGTGGAGACCCGCATATACACGGCGACAGCAACGGTCTCCGTGTCCTTGACCTTGTCCTCTGCGCGCAGCGCAGTACCTTGCTGCATGTCAGTCCCTTCCAGACTGGCCGGACCCCAGGGTGTTGGCGCACCGCTGGGGTCACCCATGAACAGCAAGAACGTACGAAGGTCGACCCCGCCCCGTAGGAAAAAGTCGCGCCCTTCACTCGCGTGAGGTACACGAGCGAAGGGCGCGCCCTGCCGTCGGTCGACAGGGAATGACCGGTTGCTAACTGATCTTGACCGGGTTAACGACGTCCGCGATCAAGACCAAGATCGTGAAGCAGACGAAGATCCCGGCCACCACGTAGGCCACCGGCATGAGCTTGGCCACGTCGAACGGGCCGGGGTCGGGGCGGCGCAGCACGCGGGCCAGGTTCCGCCTGAGGGCCTCCCACAGGGCGCCCGCGATGTGACCGCCGTCGAGCGGGAGGAGCGGGAGCATGTTGAACAGGAACAGGGAGAGGTTGAAGCCGGCGAGGAGCATCACGAACATCGCCACCTGCTGGGAGGCGGGGATGTCGAGGGTGGCGATGTCGCCGGTGATGCGGGCCGCGCCGACGATGCCCACCGGGGAGTCCGGCTCGCGCGGGCCGTCGCCGAAGGCGGCGTTCCACAGGGCCGGGATCTTGCCGGGGATGGCGGCGAGGGAGTCGACGGCGTCGCCGACCCGGTCGGTCATCCAGGTCACGGACTCGCCGAAGCTCTGGTGGACGACGCCGGTGGCCGCGCTGAAGCCGAGGAAGCCGGCCTTGACGTACTTGCCCTCGACGTAGCTGCCGCTGGAGTCCTTCTCGGTGACCAGGTTGGTGGTGATCTTCGCGTGCAGGGTCTCCTGGTGGCCCTTGCGGTCGACGACGATCGCCACGTTCTTGCCGGCGCTGTCGCGGATGAGGTCGGAGAGCGTGTTCCAGTCCTTCGTGGGCACGCCGTCGAAGGAGACGATCTTGTCGCCCGCCTTCATGCCGGCCCGGGCCGCCGGGGACGCCGGGTCGGACTTCTTGCAGGAGTCGCGGTGCTCGGTCTGGGCGATGGAGCACGGCGAGACCGAAGCGACCGTGGTGGTCTGCTGCTGGATGCCGAAGCCCATCAGCACGGTGAAGAACAGGGCGATCGCGAGGATCAGGTTCATGAAGGGGCCGGCGAACATGACGATGACGCGCTTCCACGGCTTGCGCGTGTAGAACATGCGCGTCTCGTCGCCCGGCTGCAGCTCCTCGAAGGCCGCCGAGCGGGCGTCCTCGATCATCCCGCGCCACGGCGAGGTCGAGCGGGCGGAGACCCGGCCCTCCTCGTCGGGCGGGAACATGCCGATCATGCGGATGTAGCCGCCGAGGGGGATGGCCTTGATGCCGTACTCGGTGTCGCCCTTCTTCCGCGACCAGACGGTCGGGCCGAAGCCGACCATGTACTGCGGCACACGGATGCCGAAGAGTTTGGCCGTGGACAGGTGCCCCAGTTCGTGCCAGGCGATCGAGACGAGCAGGCCGACCGCGAAGACTACTATGCCGAGGATGAACATCAAGGTCGTCATGCACGCGCCTCCGCGGTCGCCGTCGTGGCAGTGAGTTCACGGGCCCGGGCCCGCGCCCAGGTCTCCGCTTCGAGGACGTCCGACACGGTCAGTGAAGTTCCCCGGGCCGGGGTGCCGTGTTCCTCGACCACCCGGGTCACGGTCTCCATGATCCCGTTGAAGGGCAGCGCGCCGCTGCGGAAGGCCTCGACGCACTCCTCGTTGGCCGCATTGAACACCGCCGGGGCCGTGCCCGCGAGCTGCCCCACGTGCCGGGCGAGGTTCACCGAGGGGAAGGCCTCGTTGTCCAGCGGGAAGAATTCCCATGTGGAGGCCTTGCTCCAGTCGAAGGCGGGAGCCGCGTCGGGGACGCGTTCGGGCCAGCCCAGACCGATGGCGATGGGCCCGCGCATGTCGGGGGGCGTCGCCTGGGCGATCGTGGATCCGTCGGTGAACTCGACCATCGAGTGGACATACGACTGGGGATGCACGACCACCTCAATGCGGTCGAAGGGAATGTCGTAGAGGAGGTGCGCCTCGATGACCTCCAGGCCCTTGTTGACGAGGGTCGCGGAGTTGATCGTGATCACCGGGCCCATCGCCCAGGTGGGGTGGGCGAGGGCGTCCTCGACGGTGACGTTCGCCAGCTCGGCCTTGGTCCGGCCGCGGAAGGGGCCGCCGGAGGCGGTGACGACCAGCTTGCGGACGTCGGCGCGGGTGCCGGAGGCGAGGGCCTGGAAGAGGGCGGCGTGCTCGGAGTCGACCGGGATGATCTGGCCGGGCTTGGCGAGGGCCTTGACCAGCGGGCCGCCGACGATCAGCGACTCCTTGTTGGCGAGCGCGAGGGTGCGACCCGCCTCCAGGGCGGCGAGGGTGGGCGCGAGGCCGATGGAGCCCGTGATGCCGTTCAGCACGGTGTGGGCGTCGGAGCCGGCGACCTGGGTGGCCGCGTCCGGTCCGGCGAGGATCTCGGGAAGCGGCTCCCCGGCGCCGTACTGCGCGGTGAGCGCCTCGCGCAGGGCGGGTACGACGTCCTCGCGGGCGACCGCGACGGTGCGCACCCGCAGCCGGTAGGCCTGCTCGGCGAGGAGGGCGACGCGGCCGCCGTTCGCGGAGAGGGCGGTGACCCGGAAGCGGTCGGGGTGGCGCAGCACGAGGTCGATGGCCTGGGTGCCGATGGATCCGGTGGAGCCGAGGATCACCACGTCCTTGGGGCCGTCCCCGGCGGCGGGGTCGTAGACGAGGTGCGGATCGGCGAGGGGTGCCGGACGGGCGGGGCTGTCGGTCATCCCCCCATTCTTGCCGCAAGCGGTGACCGCCCGTGCGACCCGGGTCGCGGGCCGCACGGGAGCGTGAATCCCGGGGGCGATTTCACATCGGAATCACATCGGAAGAACCATCCCATCCGGTGATGAAACGGCTGTACTGAATTCGGGGGAGGCTGTTGCGGAATCCCGTACCCGTGGGCGGCGGAGGTGGCATCCTGCGCGGTGGCCCTTCGATCAGGGCCGGAACGGGGAGGGATCTTCACGATGCACCGCATGCGCACGGCCGCGGCCGCTCTCACCACGGCCGGTCTCGTCACCGCCGCCCAGCTCGGTCTCGCGGGAGCGGCTTCGGCCGCGGCCGAAGCCACCGCGCCGGCGAGCGCCGGCTGCCCGCTCGACCTGGTCTATCCGAGCCGGTTCTCCGTGGACTCGCACGGCTGGGTGACGAACGGCGGCCTGTACTTCGGCATCAGGAACAAGAGCACGGCCAAGAGCTTCTCGAAGGTCACGTTCACGGTCACGGACGTCCGGAACATCCGCTTCGGCGCGGCCACGCCCGCGGGCGGCAAGGTCACCCACAAGACGTCGAAGACCGTGTCCGTGTACGCCTCGGCGCTCGGGAGGAAGGCGGGCCTCGGGGTGAAGGTGCGCACGCACCTGCTCGACTTCCGCAGCTACCGGGTGAAGTTCACCCTGCACGGGTCGGGCTGGACCTGCGCCGTGAACCAGGGCACCTGGGGGGCCTGAGCCCCCGGGTGCCCGGTTCCGACAGAGGCGGGGTCACGTGCCGTAGGGGCGGCGGGCGTTGTCGCGGGTGGCCGGTCCGGGGGTCGCGTCGGCGATCCACGGGCCGTCCTCGGACGGGTCGACGATGCCGTCCTCCAGCCAGGTGTAGGCCCCGCCGAGGACTCCCTTGACCACCTTGCGGTCGAGGTCGTCGGTGTTGGTCCACAGGCGGCCGAAGAGTTCGTCGATCCGGATGCGGGCCTGGCGGCAGAAGGCGTCGGCGAGCTGGTAGGCCTCGCGGCCGTGGTCGCCCTGGCGGCGCAGCCGCTCGGCACGGACGCAGGCGGCGCTCATCGCGAACAGTTCGGCGCCGATGTCCACGATCCGGCCGAGGAAGCCCTGCTTGGTCTCCATCCGGCCCTGCCAGCGTGACATGGCGTAGAAGGTGGAGCGGGCGAGCTTGCGGGCGGTGCGCTCGACGTGGCGCAGGTGTCCGGAGAGGTCGACCTCGTGTTTGAACTCGCTGTACGAGGTGGGTAGTTGTCCGGGGCCCGCGACGAGCTTCGGCAGCCATTTGGCGTAGAAGACGCCCGCGTTCGCGCCGGCCTTCGCCTTGTCCGTCAGGGACTTGTCGGGGTCGATGAGGTCGCCGGCGACGGAGAGGTGGGCGTCGACGGCCTCGCGGGCGATCAGCAGGTGCATGATCTCCGTCGAGCCCTCGAAGATGCGGTTGATGCGCAGGTCGCGCAGCATCTGCTCGGCGGGGACGGCCCGCTCGCCGCGCGCCTTCAGGGATTCCGCCGTCTCGTAGCCGCGTCCGCCGCGGATCTGGACCAGTTCGTCGGCCATCTGCCAGGCCATCTCGGAGCCGTAGAGCTTGGCGAGGGCGGCTTCGATGCGGATGTCGTTGCGGTCCTCGTCGGCCATCTGCGAGGAGAGGTCGACGACGGCTTCCAGGGCGAAGCTGGTGGCCGCGATGAAGCTGATCTTGGCGCCGACGGCCTCGTGCAGTGCGACCGGTTTGCCCCACTGCTCGCGCTCCGCCGACCATTCGCGGGCGATCTTCAGGCACCACTTGCCGGACCCGGCGCACATGGCGGGCAGGGAGAGCCGGCCGGTGTTGAGGGTGGTGAGGGCGATCTTCAGGCCGGCGCCCTCGGGGCCGATGCGGTGGGCGGCCGGCACGCGGACCTGGTGGAAGCGGGTGACGCCGTTCTCGATGCCGCGCAGGCCCATGAAGGCGTTGCGGTTCTCGACCGTGATGCCTTCCGACGTGGCTTCCACCACGAACGCCGTGATGCCGCCCTTGTGGCCGTCGGACTTCGGTACGCGCGCCATGACGACGAGCAGGTCGGCGACCACCCCGTTGGTGGTCCACAGCTTCACTCCGTCGAGGACGTAGTCGTCGCCGTCGGGCACGGCCGTGGTGGCGAGGCGGGCCGGGTCGGAGCCGACGTCCGGTTCGGTGAGCAGGAAGGCGGAGATGTCGGTGCGGGCGCAGCGGGGCAGGAAGGCGTCCTTCTGCTCCTGGGTGCCGAACATCTTCAGCGGCTGCGGTACGCCGATCGACTGATGGGCGGAGAGGAGGGCGCCGACGGCGGGGCTGGCGGAGCCGACCAGGGCGAGGGCCTTGTTGTAGTACAGCTGGGTGAGGCCGAGGCCGCCGTACTTGGGGTCGATCTTCATGCCGAGGGCGCCGAGCTCCTTGAGCCCGGTGACGACCTCGTCGGGGATGCGGGCCTCGCGCTCGATGCGGGCGCCGTCGATGGTGGACTCGCAGAAGGCGCGCAGCTTGGCGAGGAAGTCCTCGCCGCGCCGGGCGGATTCGGGGTCCGGGAGGGGATGGGGGTGGATGAGGTCGAGCCGGAAGCGGCCGAGGAACAGTTCCTTGGCGAAGCTGGGCTTGCGCCAGTCCTGTTCCCGGGCGGCCTCCGCCACCTGGCGGGCTTCGCGCTCACTGACGCTGTTACGTGGGGTGGTGGTGGCGGACAAAGGGGGCTCACCTCACCGCGAGAGGGACGACTGGGATGGTTCAGTACCGACCAGTGCTACTGGATCGTTGGTACCCGAAACGGGCCGACCTCACCACCCCTCGCGCGTCCGATCGGCCGATCCGGTGCGTCCGGCGGGCCGGGTCGCCTTTCGGGGCCGCCGGGAGACCGAAGGGGCCCGGCACCGCGAGCAGCGGTGCCGGGCCCCCGGGTCGGCCGGCGTTGCGGAGCCCTACGGCGTCAGCCGTGCCGGGCGGCCTTCGCCAGGGCCGGTACGAAGCGGAGGGCGTCCAGCGTGCCCACGCCGGTGGCCATGTCGTAGCCCTTGACGGCCTTGTAGCCCTTGACGCCCTCGTAGGTGTTGTCGGTGCCGTCGTTGACGTCGACGACGCCCGGGTTCTTGTGCTGGGCGAGGGTGTAGAGCGCCTGGTTGATGTTGCCCAGGCGGTGGCCGGCGGCCTGGTCGGCGAGGGCGACGATGCCCGAGAAGAGCGGGCTGGCCTCGCTGGTGCCGCCGCTGACGTCCCAGCCGGTGGCGGTCGGGTCGAAGCTGGAGTACACCCAGGCGCCGCCGTTGACCGCGGCGGCCATCGAGATGTCCGGGGTGCCGCGGCGGGTGCCGACGACGTTCTTCACGCCGTTCTGGAAGGACGGCCGCGTGAACACGTGGGACTGGCCGCCGCCGCCCGCGCCGTAGTCGTTGTACACGCTGTCCGGCTCGACCCGCTCACCCTTGTCGTTCAGGTGGAGCTGGGTGCCGCCGATGGAGGTGACCAGCGGGTCGGAGGAGGGCCAGGAGTTGACCCGCTTCTTGTAGTAGGTCTTGCCGTCCGTCTGCAGGTCGGTGGCGCCGCCGTCGCCGGAGGAGGCGAGGACCGTGACGTGCTTGCGGTTCGCGTCCTGGAAGGCGTAGCGCAGGTTCTTGAGGCTGGAGAAGTCGCCCTTGCCGAAGCCCGGGAAGGTGTTCTCCGTGGCGCCGAAGCTCTGGCTGATGACGTCACCGACGCCCTGGTCGATGAGGTGCTTCTCGGCGCTCATCATCTCCGGCAGGCCGGTGGTGCCCTCGGTCTCCGAGACCGCCGTCTCCACCAGCACGATCTTCGCGCCCGGCGCCACGGCGTGGGCCATCTCGACGTCCAGCGTGGTCTCGCCGGCCCAGCCGGTCATGTCGGCGTTCTTGGGGTCCCAGGTGGGGACGTGGCCCCACTTGACGACCTTCACCTTGGTGCTGGGCAGGCCGAACTGCTTGCTGTACACGTCGAGGTCGTGCTGGACGGTCGGGGAACCGTAGGAGTCGACGATGACGATCGTGCGCCCCTTGCCCGTGATGCCCTTCTTGTACAGCGGGTTCAGGTTGTACGCGGTGCGGTACTGCAGCGGGTTGTAGCAGTTGATGTGCCACTTGCTCTGGCACTGCGCGATGGGCAGCGGGCTGGCCACACCGTGGACCAGGGTGTGCCCCGCGACGGCCGGTGCCGCGAAGGTGTGCGGTACGCCGGCGGGCGCGGCGCTGGTGGCGCCTGCCGAGGAGGTGGTCGCCAGTGCGGCGGCCACGAGTGCGGCGGTCGCGACAGCGGAGGCCGCGACGCCGCGCCCGGTACGGGCTATGTGCATGAAATCCCCTGAGTGGTCCGGAGTCGGACGTGATGGTCGACTCGCATCCCATCGAGTGAGTCATGCACAGAACAAGACTATTGACCGGTCGATGCCGAATCCTTTACCCGGCAAGAGGAACCCCCGGCCGAAGACCGGGGAAGCGGCGGGCGAAAAAGGAAACGGCCGGAGCCCCCGCACAGTAGGCTCCGGCCGTTCCGGTCTGACCTGTCCGTGGCAGGTCAGAGCGCGAGACCGGTGAGAACCAGCACGCGCTCGTAGGTGTAGTCCTCCATCGCGAACCGCACGCCCTCGCGGCCCACACCGGACTGCTTGGCGCCGCCGTACGGCATCTGGTCGGCGCGGTAGGACGGGACGTCGCCGATCACCACGCCACCGACCTCCAGGGCACGGTGGGCGCGGAAGGCGACCTGCAGGTCGTGGGTGAACACGCCCGTCTGGAGGCCGTACTTGGAGTCGTTGACCGCGGCGAACGCCTCGGCCTCGCCGTCGACCTTCTGCACGGTGAGGACCGGTCCGAAGACCTCCTCGCAGGCCAGCGTCACACCGGCCGGTACGTCGGTGAGGACGGTCGGCGCGTAGGAGGCGCCGTCGCGCTTGCCACCGGCGAGCAGGGAGGCGCCCGCGGCGACCGCCTCGTCCACCCAGGACTCGACGCGCTTGGCGGCGTCCTCGCTCACCAGCGGGCCGACGTCCGTCGCGTCGTCGCCCGGGTCACCGGTGACCTGGGCCTCGACGGCGGCGACGACGCGCGGCAGCAGCCGGTCGTAGACGGAGGCGTCGGCGATCACGCGCTGCACGGAGATGCAGGACTGGCCGCCCTGGTAGTTGGAGAAGGTCGCGATGCGGGTCGCGGCCCAGTCCAGGTCGGCGTCGCTCGCCCAGTCGCCGAGGACGACGGCCGCGCCGTTGCCGCCCAGCTCCAGGGTGCAGTGCTTGCGCGGCGCCGAGTCCATGATCGCGTAGCCGACCTTGTCGGAGCCGGTGAAGGAGATGACCGGCAGGCGCTCGTCCTGGACGAGGGCGGGCATGCGGTCGTTGGGCACCGGGAGGATCGACCAGGAACCGGCCGGCAGGTCGGTCTCGGCGAGCAGCTCACCGAGGATCAGACCGGAGAGCGGGGTGGCCGGGGCCGGCTTCAGGATGATCGGGGCGCCGACGGCGATGGCCGGGGCGACCTTGTGGGCGCACAGGTTCAGCGGGAAGTTGAACGGCGCGATGCCGAGCACGACACCCTTGGGGAAGTGGCGGGTGAGCGCCAGGCGGCCCTGGCCACCGGCGTCGGTGTCGAGGCGCTGGGCCTCGCCGCCGTTGAACCGGCGGGCCTCCTCGGCGGCGAAACGGAACACGGAGACGGCACGGCCGACCTCGCCACGGGCCCACTTGATGGGCTTGCCGTTCTCGGCGGAGATCAGCTGGGCGATCTCCTCGGTGCGCTCGGCCAGCCGCTTGCTGACGTGGTCGAGGGCGGCGGCGCGCACGTGCGCCGGGGTGGCGGCGAACTCGTCCCGCACGGCGTACGCGGCGGCCACGGCCTCCTCGACCTGGGCGTCGTTCGGCACGCCGACCGTGCCGACGAGCCGGCCGTCCCACGGGGAGGTGACGTCGAAGGTGTCCTCGCCGGTGACCTGGCGGCCGGCGAGCCAGAAGGCGGTGGAAGTCATGTGCGCGTCCCGGCCTTTCCGCGTTTGAGGGGTGTGCTTGGCTTTCGTGCTCCACGGTAGGGGCGGGGCGGCCCGAGGTCGTTTGTCCGAGTCGTAGCAGTCGGGGCGAGGGGCACTACGGAATGGCGGGATGACCGAGGCCGCCGGTCACTCCGGCGAGGTGGCCTTCAGGGCCAGCCACAGCTCCATGCGGACGTCGGGGTCGTCCAGCGACCGCCCGAGGATCTCCTCGACCCTGCGCATCCGGTACCGCAGGGTGTGCCGGTGCACCCCGAGGTCCGCCGCGGCCGCGTCCCACTGCCCGTGCCGGGACAGCCACGCCCGCAGCGAGGCCACCAGATCCCCCCGCCCCGTCGCGTCGTGCTCGTGCAGCGCCCGCAGCAGCCCGTCGGCGAACGCCTTCACCGCGTCGTCGGCCAGCAGCGGCAGCACCGAGCCCGCGGCCAGCTGCTCGTGCTCCACCAGCACCCGTCCCCGCCGGCGTGCCACGGACAGCGCCTGCTCGGCCTGCTTGTAGGCCGCCGCCGCGGCGATCGGGCCCGCCGGTGCGGACAGGCCGACGACCAGCTCCTCCTCGTCGGCGCCCGCCGGCTCTGGCACCGCCCGCGCCGCCTCCAGCGCCGCCGCGTACTCCGTGCAGGCGGCCACCGCCGCCCCGCCGTCCGCGGCCAGCACCACCATCCGCTCCCCCTCGGGCACGACCAGCACGGCCTCGCCGGAGCGCGCCGCGGCGGACTCCACCCCCTCCGCGAGCCCGCCCAGCAGATCGCCGCCCGCGTCGGCGGCGAGCGCGGCGGCGGCACTCGGCCTGGCGCCGGCCGCGGCGGGCGCGGGCACCCGCCCCCGGGCCTCCGCGTGCGCCCGCGCGGCCGTGCCGGACGCCGACTCGGCGACGATCATCCGGAACGGCGCGTCGAGCAGCCCGCCGTACAGGTCCCCGGCGACGGCCCGGGCGTGGTCCGGTTCCCCGGCGAGCAGCATGCGCAGCACCGCCGTACCGACGCGCTGCTCGGCCGCGTGCAGCGAGCGGGAGCGTTCCGTGGTCAGGGTGAGCAGGGCGATGGCGGAGTGGACGGCGTACCGCTCGGCGGTGCCGAGGGCGGCGGCCGTACCGACGGCGAGAGCCGCTCGCGGGCGCCGGCCGGTGCCCAGCGAGTGCAGCTCGACCCGGTCCTCGTGCTCCGGTCCGCCGACCACCGAGGACGCCGGTGCGGGCCGCTCCCGCAGCCGCTCGACCTCCGCGGTGATCCGCCCCGCCCGCCGGCCCGCCCACTCCGGCGCGGCGGCGACGACGGCACCGGAGGCGTCGTACAGCGCGGCCCAGCCGTCGACCTGCCCGGCGAGCACGGTGAGCACCCCCTCGGGGCCGGAGTTCAGGGCCTGCTTGGTCAGTTCGCGCTGGGCGGCGAAGCCCGCCGTGACCGCCCGGTACTGGTCGGCGGCGATCGCCGCGGACACGGCCTTGCTGATCGCGAGGAAGGGGGTGCGCCGGGGCACCTCCAGCAGCGGCAGGCCCTCCTCGGCGCAGGCGTCGACGAGGGGTCCCGGCGTCTCCTCGTAGTTGACGCCGACGGCGAAGCCGAGCCCCACGACGCCCGCGCCGGCCAGCCGCCGTACGTAGCGGCGCATCGCCTCGGGATCCTCGGCGTCCAGCTTGAGGGCGGTGATGAGCAGCAGCTCGCCGCCCTCCATGTAGGGCACGGGGTCGGCCAGCTCGCTGACGTGGGCCCAGCGCACGGGCACGTCGAGGCGGTCCTCGCCCGCGCGCACGGTCAGCTTGAGCGCGGAGTGGTGGACGAGCGAGGCAAGCGTCGGGGGCATGGGGCCTTCACGGTGAGGGGGACACGGAGCGGGGGTGCCGGGGCTCCCGGGTCCGGGGGATCCGGGGATCGCGGGTGATCTTTTGGCCGCCGCGTATGAACGGCCTACGCCGATTCTGCCTCACCGTACGGTCAGCCGCTGGCCCTCCGCCCGCTCCCGCTCCCGCTCCTCGGACCGCTCCCGCTCCCGCTCCTCGGGCCGCGTCCGCTCCCGCTCCTCGGGCCGCGTCCGCTCCCGCTCCTCGGGCCGCGTCCGCTCCGCTCCCCCGCCGCTGCTCCGCCCGCCGTCAGCCCCGCAGATCCACCAGCAGCGGCGGCGCGTGCTCCCCCTGCACGGTCGTCAGCGACAGCACCGCGTGGCCCGGCGGCACCCCGTGGGCCAGCTCGGACGCCGACCAGCGCTCCCGCTCCACCTGGCGGACGGTGACGGCCCGTGCCGTCGGCGCCTGGCCGGTGATGACCCGGCGCAGCATGTGCACGGCCTTGCCGGCCGGGGTCTCGGCGATGATCTGCCGGTCGGTGACGTCCCGGGTCTCGGTCCACTCCTTGCCCCACACCTCGGCGAAGTCCTGACCGTCCCAGGGGGTGAGCCCGGACAGCGCCATCCGGCAGCCGGTGGCGCCGAGCAGCGGACCGCGCAGCGGCCGGGGCGCGTCGTCCAGGGTGCGCAGGGTGAGCACCACCCCGGCGTTGGCCGAGCGCAGCCGCTGGACGGCGCGCACCGCCTCAGGGGTGACGACTCCGGTGGCGTCGTCCAGCAGCAGGCAGGCGAACAGCGAGCGGTCCTCCCGCACCGCCACGCTCGCCGTGAACTGGGCGAGCACCAGCCGCGCGAGGATCCGGGAGGCGTCGGCGTGGCCGCGCTGGGGCAGGTCGATGCGGACCCGGACCGGGTGGTCGAGTGCCTTGAGGGAGAACGGCCGGGTCTGCCCGGAGGTGTCGAAGAAGGACGCGAAGGCGGGCCGGTCGAGGAGGGCGATCCGGTCGGCGAGCACGCCGCCGACGTCGCCGGGGTGCGCCATCTGCCGCTCGCGGGCGTCGAGTTCGCGCAGCAGGGACTCCTGCCCGGTGTCCCCCAGCGCCTTGCGCAGCGCGGCCAGCGGGCCGGGCGTGCCGTCGAGGAGCTGACGGAGCTCGGGGACGGAGGGGAAGCGGCCGTGGACGGCCTTGTAGGGGCCGAGCAGCTGGGCGAGGACGGTGGTGCAGCGGCGGCTGTCGCTGCCCGGGTGCGGATCGGCGAGGTCGCCGACGAGTGCCTCGGCCAGTATGGCGGCGGCCTCGTCGGGGTCGGTGGTGCCGCCGTACAGGTCGAGGTCGTGGACGGACTCCGGGTGGCCGATGCGTACGACGACGTCGTAGTCCTCGGCCGGGCCGAGCCCGGCGCCCGCCGCGCCGACCACCACGACGGACGCGCGGCCGGCGAGGGCGTGCAGGCACAGGGACTCGGCGAGCGGCCGTACCACCGAGGCGGTCTTGCCCGAGCCGGCCGGGCCGACGGCGAGCAGCGAGGTGCCCAGCAGGTCGGGTCCGAGGCCGAGGCCGGCGCCGCGGTAGTGGTACGGGTTGCGGGGGTCGTCGGCGGTGGTGCCGAGCCGGACCTGGCCGGTGAGCAGGTCGTGCCGGGCGTGCCGGGCGGGCAGGTCGCGTTCGCCGGAGGGGTGCAGGCAGGCGGCGGAGCCGTCCTTCAGCACGGCGCCGGCGAAGGTGGCGAGGCTGTGCCGGCCGGACCGCACGCCCTGCCAGGCCCGGTGGATCCGGGCGTGGTCGACGTCCCGCATCAGCCCGGCCCTGGCCTCGGCGGCCAGCCGCTCGGCGGCGTCGTGGGCGCCGGCGTGGCGCAGCTGCGGCCATTCGGCGGGGTCCTGCTCGGGCGCGGGCGGACGCTCGGCGACCGGCAGGGCGGGACGCCAGGCGGGCGGGCCGAAGCGGCGCCAGACCTCGCCCCAGCGGCCGAGGCGGCCGACGACGAGCAGGATGGCGAGGCCGATGAGGCTGTAGTAGCCGTACCAGAGGAAGGCCTGGGAGACGCTGCTGTCGCTGTTGCGCCAGGAGTCCGGGACGAGCAGGTCGAGGGGGAGCACCCACCAGCTGCCGAGGTAGCCGTTCCACAGCAGCGACCACACCAGCCAGCCGACGAGGAACGCGATCAGCGCACCGCTGATCAGCTGCCGGGCCGGGGTCCGTGCGGGCTCCTGCGCGGCCCGCGGCCGGTGCCCGAGGCGCCACACGCCTGGGGCCGCCTCGGGGCGGGGGGTGCGCAGCCAGGTCAGGAAGGCGGAGCCGTCCGGTTTCGGCGGTGCGCCGGGGGGCACCGGGGGCATGGGCGGCACCGCGGAACCCTCGATGGGGGCCGCTGGGCGTGGCACCGGATTCGCATGCGTGCCGCGCGCGTCCCGCGTCCCGTCGCTGTCCATCGCTCCTGCCCCCTGACCAGCCGTTCCGTCCACCGTCAGCGAGCCAATCTAACGCCCCGGCAGGGCGAGTTCACCGCTTACGCGGCCGAGAACACGCTCCGGCCGTGCGCACCCGACCCGGACGGCTATGTCCATCGAGGACAACCCGGGGCGCGGACAACGCCCACATGGAGCATGCCCACGCTCCGCACACGGCCCTAGCCTGCGAAGAAAGATAGGCAAGCGTCCGAAAAACGCCTCACCGGAACCGCCCGGGACCTACCCGGACCACCCGGGACCGCCCGGTACGCAAGATCATCAGGGAGCCCCCATGACCGCACTTCCGCAGGAGCGCCGCGTCGTCACCGCCATCCCCGGCCCGAAGTCGCAGGAGCTGCAGGCCCGTCGTACCGCCGTGGTCGCCCAGGGCGTGGGCTCGGTGCTGCCGGTCTTCACCACGCGCGCGGGCGGCGGCATCATCGAGGACGTCGACGGCAACCGCCTGATCGACTTCGGTTCCGGTATCGCCGTGACCTCCGTCGGCGCCTCCGCCGAGGCCGTCGTGCGCCGCGCCTCCGCGCAGCTGGCCGACTTCACCCACACCTGTTTCATGGTCACCCCCTACGAGGGCTACGTGGAGGTCGCCGAGGCCCTCGCGGAGCTCACCCCGGGTGACCACGCCAAGAAGTCCGCGCTGTTCAACTCGGGCGCCGAGGCCGTCGAGAACGCCGTGAAGATCGCCCGTGCGTACACCAAGCGCCAGGCGGTCGTCGTGTTCGACCACGGCTACCACGGCCGGACCAACCTGACCATGGCGCTGACGGCCAAGAACATGCCGTACAAGCACGGCTTCGGCCCGTTCGCCCCCGAGGTCTACCGCGTCCCGGTCGCCTACGGCTACCGCTGGCCGACCGGTGCGGAGAACGCGGGCCCCGAGGCCGCCAAGCAGGCCATCGACCAGATCACCAAGCAGGTCGGCCCGGACAACGTGGCCGCGATCATCATCGAGCCGGTGCTGGGTGAGGGCGGCTTCATCGAGCCGGCCAAGGGCTTCCTGCCGGCGATCAGCCAGTTCGCCAAGGACAACGGCATCGTCTTCGTCGCCGACGAGATCCAGTCCGGCTTCTGCCGTACCGGCCAGTGGTTCGCGTGCGAGGACGAGGGCATCGTCCCGGACCTGATCACCACCGCCAAGGGCATCGCCGGCGGTCTGCCGCTGGCCGCCGTCACCGGCCGCGCCGAGATCATGGACGCCGCGCACGCCGGTGGCCTGGGCGGCACCTACGGCGGCAACCCGGTGGCCTGCGCCGGTGCGCTCGGCGCCATCGAGACGATGAAGGAGCTGGACCTCAACGCCAAGGCGAAGAACATCGAGGCGGTCATGAAGGCCCGCCTCGGCGCCATGGCCGAGAAGTTCGACATCATCGGTGACGTCCGTGGCCGCGGCGCGATGATCGCCATCGAGCTGGTCAAGGACCGCGCCACCAAGGAGCCGAACCCCGAGGCCACCGCCGCGCTCGCCAAGGCCTGCCACGCCGAGGGCCTGCTGGTCCTGACCTGCGGCACCTACGGCAACGTGCTGCGCTTCCTGCCTCCGCTGGTCATCGGCGAGGACCTGCTGAACGAGGGCCTCGACATCATCGAGCAGGCGTTCGCGCGCATCTGAGCAGCAGGTCTGCACCTCTGAAGGGCGCCTGCGGCAGGCCGTGTGAAGAACGTGTGCGAGGTGGATGACGGGACGCGATTCCGTCTGCCCAACCGCCTCGGCCTGCCGTAGGTTCTACCCAGATGAGAGATACACCCCGCCCACAGGGGACTGTGGGCGATCTCAGGACGGGGCCTCCCCAGCTTCGGCCTGGCCGTGCCCTCGCGCACACAACCGGCGCCTGACGGCTCCGGGATCTCCTCACCGATCGGACGGTCGCCGCCCCAAACCCCCCGGGGCGAGCGACGTTCCGATCCGGACGGCCGCCTCGGAACCACCCCCCCCTGTTCCGGGGCGGCCGACCTCCTTCTCCGTTTCCCGCACCGGACCTGCCAAGCTGAGTGCCGTGTCGACCTCAGCCCGCCGCGCGCTGCCCCTCCTCGGGGTCCCGGCCGTCCTCTTCGTGCTGATCACCTCGCAGGTGGTGTCCCACGGCCCACTGCTGCGTCTGGACACCCGCGTCAGCGCGGCCCTCGTCCGCCCGGACCGCTTCTCCGGGCTGCTCTCCGACCTCGGCGACATCCAGGTCGCCGTCCCCGTACTCGCCGCGGCCGTGTGCTACGCGGCCTGGCGGGGCCGCGCGGCCGGTGTGGACCGGTGGTGGCTGCCGCCGCTCGCCGCGGCCCTGCTGATGGCGGCGCTCCCGGCGATCGTCGTCCCGCTGAAGGACTGGACCGCCCGGCCGGGGACCCCCGTGGTGCCCCCGGCCGTCGGCTACTTCCCGTCCGGCCACACGGCGACGGCCGCCGTCGCCTACGGCTCCGCGACCCTGCTGCTGCTCCCCTGGCTCAGGACGGCCTATGCCCGGCGCGAGTTGGTCATCGGCTGCGGCGTCCTCAACGCCGGCGTCGGCTTCGGGCTGGTCCGGCACGGCTACCACTGGCCGCTGGACGTGGTGGCCAGCTGGTGCCTGTGCACGGTGCTGCTGACCGCCCTCGCGCTCGTCCTCCGCCTCGGCCCCGGCTTCCGGCCGGGGCACGGCCTCAGCCGAAGTACGCGTCGAAGTTCTTCTGGAACTCCCAGTTCGCGTAGCGGTCCCAGTTCACCGACCACGTCATCAGACCCCGCAGCGCGGGCCAGGTCCCGTGGGTCGCGTACGAGCCGCAGTTCGTCCTCTTGGTCAGACAGTCCAGGGCCTTGGTGACCTCGGACGGGGAGACGTAGCCGTTGCCCGCATTGGTCGACGCCGGCATGCCGATGGCGACCTGGTCCGGGCGCAGGGGCGGGAAGACGTTGTTCGCGTCGCCCGCGACCGGGAAGCCGGTGAGCAGCATGTCGGTCATGGCGATGTGGAAGTCGGCGCCGCCCATGGAGTGGTACTGGTTGTCCAGGCCCATGATCGGGCCCGAGTTGTAGTCCTGGACGTGCAGCAGCGTGAGGTCGTCGCGCAGGGCGTGGATCACCGGGAGGTAGGCGCCGCAGCGCGGGTCCTGGCCGCCCCACTTGCCGGTGCCGTAGTACTGGTAGCCGTTCTGCACGAAGAACGTCTCCGGGGCCATGGTCAGCACGAACTTCGGGCCGTACTCGGCCTTCAGGGTCTTCAGGGCCGAGATGAGATTGACGATCACGGGCGTCGTCGGGTTCTTGAAGTCCGTGTCGTTCGTGTCCAGGGACAGGGAGTGGCCCTCGAAGTCGATGTCGAGGCCGTCCAGCCCCCAGGTGTCGATGATCTTCGAGACGGAGGAGACGAAGGCGTCGCGGGCCGCCGTGGTGGTCAGCTGGACCTGGCCGTTCTGGCCGCCGATCGAGATCAGCACCTTCTTGCCGGCCGCCTGCTTGGCCTTGACCGCGGCCTTGAAGTCGGCGTCGCTCTCCACGTTCGGGCATTCGGTGACGGGGCAGCGGGTGAAGCGGATGTCCCCCGAGGTGGCCGAGGTGGGTTCACCGAAGGCCAGGTCGATGACGTCCCAGCTGTCGGGGACGTCGGCGAGGCGGGTGTAGCCGGAGCCGTTGGCGAAGCTCGCGTGCAGGTAGCCGACGAGGGCGTGGGCCGGCAGGTCGGCCGAGCCGCCTCCGGTGCCGGTGCCCGCGCCGGTCGTCGCCGTCACGACCGCGGACTTCGCGGACTCGCCGGCGTCGTTGGCCGCGGTGACCTGGAAGCCGTACGCCGTCGAGGCGGACAGTCCGGTGACGGTGGCCGAGGTGCCGGTCACCGTCTGGACCTTCGCCCCGTCGCGGTAGACCGCGTAGCCGGTGGCGCCGGTGACCGCCGACCAGGACAGGGCGACGGAGGACGAGGTGACGCCGGTGGCCCTGAGGCCGGTGGGCGGGGCGGGCGGCTGTGCGGTGGTGCCGCCGCCCGGACCGACGAGGGAGATGTCGTCGGCGTAGTAGGTGCCGGTGCCGTACCAGCCGTGGGTGTAGATCGTGACCTTGGTGGTGGCCGGTCCGGTGCGGAAGGTGGTGCTCAGCCGCTGCCAGTCGGAGGCGGACTGGGTCCAGGTGGAGACGTCGGTGGTGCCGGTGCCGTTCGCGCCGAGGTAGACGTAGGAGCCGCGGACGTAGCCGGACAGGGTGTACTGGGCGTCGGGCCGGACGGTCACCGTCTGGCCGCACTGGGCGTTGTCGCTGCCGGCCGGTGTCGCCTGCAGCGCGGCGCTCCCGCTGTGCACGGGTGAGCCGGCCGTCGTGCCTGCCGTGCAGGTCCAGCCGGTCAGGCCCGACTCGAAACCGCCGTTGACCGCGAGGTCCGCGTCGGCCGCACGGGCGGCCGACGAGAGCGCGGTGATGCCGGGCACGGCGAGCACGGCCGCCGTGAGCACGGCGAGGACGGATCTGGGGCGTCGTACGCGCGGGGCGCGTGGGGCACGTCTGGCGCGGTCCACAAGGGCCTCCGGAGTCAGGGGGGTTGGAGGAGCGGAGCGCACACAACTTGGTCCAGACCAATTGCGTTGTCAAGGTGTCCCGGCGCTATCCGTCCTCACCCCGGCCCCTCGCCAGGCCGGCGGCGGCCTCGTGCATCGCCAGCTCCAGCAGCGCCGGATCGGTCAACGTGCCCGCGCCGTCCGGCGGCACCAGCCAGCGCACACCCCGGGTGGCGCGGCCCGGATACGGCACGACGATCCAGGTGCCGGCCCCGGCGGTGCGGATGCCGGTGCCGAGCCAGCGGGCCGCGGTGCCCGGCGGCACGAAGAACCCGACCCGGTCGTCGCCGAAGTCGACGAGCACCGGGCCGGGCCGGCCGAGGACGCGGGTGAGCACGTCCAGGGTCGGGTAGCCGAGCCTGCCCGGCAGCATCAGGACGTCCCACGCCTTGCCGGCGGGCAGCAGGGCGACCCCGAGGGGGCTGCGCTCCCACTCCCAGCGGCAGGCGTCGGGGTCCGGTGCGACGGATGCGAGCCATTCGACCGCCGTCTTCACCCCGGTCATCGACAAGACCTCCCTCTCGTCCCCGTGCGACGCGGTCGCGTCAGGAGGAGAGAGGGAGGTCTTCCGGGAGCATTACGCGGGTTCCGGGTCCTCTTTCGGAGTGACCCGGGTCACCCTCAGCTGTCGAAGCCCAGTCCCAGCCGGTCCATCGTCCGCAGCCACAGGTTGCGGCGGCCGCCGTGCGCGTCCGCGCGGGCCAGGGACCACTTGGTCAGGGCGATGCCCGTCCAGGCGAAGGGCTCCGGCGGGAAGGGCAGCGGCTTCTTGCGGACCATCTCCAGTTCGGTCCGCTCGGTGCGCTCGCCGTCCAGCAGGTCCAGCATCACGTCCGCGCCGAAGCGGGTGGCGCCCACGCCGAGGCCGGTGTAGCCGGCCGCGTACGCGACGTTCCCCTGGTGCGCGGTGCCGAAGAACGCCGAGAAGCGTGAGCAGGTGTCGATCGCGCCGCCCCAGGCGTGGGTGAAGCGGACGCCCTCCAGCTGCGGGAAGCAGGTGAAGAAGTGGCCCGCGAGCTTGGCGTACGTCTCCGGCCGGTCGTCGTACTCGGCGCGGACCCGGCCGCCGTAGTGGTGGATCGCGTCGTAGCCGCCCCACAGGATGCGGTTGTCGGCGGACAGCCGGAAGTAGTGGAACTGGTTGGCGCTGTCCCCCAGCCCCTGCCGGTTCTTCCAGCCGATCTCCGCCAGCCGGTCGGTGCTCAGCGGCTCGGTCATCAGCGCGTAGTCGTAGACCGGGACGGTGTAGGAGCGCACGCGGCGCAGCAGGCTCGGGAAGATGTTGGTGCCGAGCGCGACCTTGCGGGCGCGGACCGCGCCGTAGGGGGTGCGTACGGCCATCCCGGCGCCGTAACTCCTCAGCGTCAGCGCGGGCGTGTGCTCGTACACCCGCACGCCCAGCTCCAGGCAGGCCTTCTTCAGGCCCCAGGCCAGCTTCGCGGGGTGCAGCATGGCCACGCCCCGGCGGTCCCACAGCCCCGCCTCGAAGGTGGGCGAGTTCACCTGCTCGCGCACGGCGTCGGCGTCCAGGAACTCGACGCCGTCGGCGAGGCCCCTCTCCTCCAGCTCCCGGTGCCAGTCGCGCAGCTCCCAGGCCTGGTAGGTCTCCGTGGCCACGTCGATCTCACCGGTGCGCTCGAACTCGCAGTCGATGCCGTGCCGGGCGACCGCGGCCTCGATCTCGTCGAGGTTGCGCCGGCCCAGCTCCTCCAGCTTCTGGATCTCGTCGGGCCAGCGGGCCAGGCCGTTGGGCAGGCCGTGGGTGAGGGAGGAGGCGCAGAAGCCACCGTTGCGGCCGGAGGCGGCCCAGCCCACCTCGCGGCCTTCCAGCAGGACCACATCGCGCTGCGGGTCGCGCTCCTTGGCGCCCAGCGCGGTCCACAGGCC
Organism: Streptomyces sp. NPDC051133; assembly: GCF_040682635.1. NCBI lineage: Bacteria > Bacillati > Actinomycetota > Actinomycetes > Kitasatosporales > Streptomycetaceae > Streptomyces > Streptomyces sp. NPDC051133. The sequence continues at coordinate 163,020 of NZ_JBFBBK010000014.1, read as the reverse complement.
GCTGTAGCCGCCGCCGACGACCAGCAGGTCACAGGTCTCGGTACCGGTGAGAGCGGGCTCGGCGGCCGGCTTGCCGGGGTCTTCCAGCCAGTACGGGACCGGCTGGGCTTCGGAAAGAGAGGCGATCCAGCTGTCTTTGCCACGGCTCATGGCGCTTGGGGCCATGATTTCAACTCCCTACAGGGGATGTCCCGAAAAGGCCTATGCCTTTTGCTTGTTCCGGCGATTGCTGATGACCATCGAGGTCAGGACGAACAGCACGGCGACGAGGAACATGGCCGTACCGATCACGTTGATCTGGACGGGCGTGCCGCGCTGGGCCGAACCCCAGACGAACATGGGGAAGGTGACGGTCGAGCCCGCGTTGAAATTGGTGATGATGAAATCGTCGAAGGAGAGCGCGAAGGACAGCAGCGCGCCCGCGGCGATTCCGGGCGCCGCGATCGGCAGGGTGACCCGCAGGAAGGTCTGCACGGGGCCGGCGTACAGGTCCCGGGCGGCCTCCTCCAGGCGCGGGTCCATCGACATCACGCGTGCCTTGACCGCGGTGACGACGAAGCTGAGGCAGAACATGATGTGGGCGATGAGGATCGTCATGAAGCCGAGCTGCGCGCCCATGTTGAGGAACAGGGTGAGCAGCGAGGCGGCCATGACGACCTCGGGCATCGCCATCGGCAGGAAGATCAGCGAGTTCACGGCGCCGCGGGCCCGGAAGCGGTAGCGGACCAGCGCGAAGGCGATCATCGTGCCGAGGACGGTCGCGCCGATCGTCGCCCAGACGGCGATCTGCAGGCTGATGGAGAGCGAGCCGCACATGTCGGCGACGCCGCACGGCTGCTTCCAGGCGTCCAGGGAGAAGTGCTGCCACTCGTAGTTGAAGCGCCCCTTCGGCTTGTTGAAGGAGAACACCGTGACGATGACGTTGGGCAGCAGCAGGTACGCGAGCGTCAGCAGACCGGCGATGACGACGAGACGGCGCTTGAGCCAGGTGACGGCGGGCATCAGACCAGATCCTCCGTCCCGGAGCGGCGAATGTAGATCGTGACCATGGCCAGGATCGCGGCCATGAGGATGAAGGAGAGCGCCGCGGCGGTCGGATAGTCCAGGATCCGCAGGAACTGCGTCTGGATGACGTTGCCGATCATGCGCGTGTCGGTGGAGCCGAGCAGTTCGGCGTTGACGTAGTCACCGGCCGCGGGGATGAAGGTCAGCAGCGTGCCGGAGACGACGCCCGGCATCGACAGCGGGAAGGTGACCTTGCGGAAGGTGGTCCAGGGCTTGGCGTAGAGGTCGCCGGCCGCCTCGTGCAGCCGCCCGTCGATCCGCTCCAGCGAGGTGTAGAGCGGCAGGATCATGAACGGCAGGAAGTTGTACGTCAGACCGCAGACGACCGCCAGGGGTGTGGCGAGGACGCGGTCGCCGGCCGTCCAGCCGAGGAAGTCGGTGAGGTCCAGGACGTGCAGCGAGTTCAGGGTGTGCACGACCGGGCCGTTGTCCGCGAGGATCGTCTTCCAGGCCAGGGTGCGGATCAGGAAGCTGGTGAAGAACGGCGCGATCACCAGGATCATGAGCAGGTTCTTCCAGCGGCCCGCGCGGAAGGCGATGAGGTAGGCCAGCGGGTAGCCGAGCAGCAGGCACAGGACCGTCGCGGCGGCGGCGTAGAACACCGAGCGCAGGAACTGCGGCCAGTACTCGCTGATCGCGTCCCAGTAGGTCACGAAGTGCCAGGTGACCTTGTAACCGCTCTCCAGGGAGCCCGTCTGCACGGACGTGGAGGCCTGGTAGATCATCGGCAGCGCGAAGAAGACGACCAGCCAGAGCAGGCCCGGCAGCAACAGCCAGTACGGGGTGAACCGGCCGCGCTTGCGTGGCGGCTTGTTCTCCTCGGCGGCGGGGGCGAGAGGCGGGGGCGCCTCGGTGAGCGTCGACATCAGGCGGCCGCCTCTTCCTCGGTGCCTGCGTCGATGTCCTGAGCGGCGTCCAGACCGAACGTGTGTGCCGGGCTCCAGTGCAGGACGACGTCGGCGCCGGGGACGAGCCGGCCGTCGCGCTCGACGTTCTGGACGTACACCGACAGTTCGTCGCAGACGGGGCTGTCGATCACGTACTGCGTGGAGACACCGATGAAGCTCGCGTCGGCGATCCTGCCGGTGAGGCGGTTGCGGCCCGCCGGGATCTCGCCCGCGTCGTCGGCGTGCGTGAGGGAGATCTTCTCGGGGCGGATGCCGACCAGCACCTTGCCGCCCGCCGTCGCCGGGGCGGAACATCGCGCCTCGGGCAGCACCAGCTTGCCGCCGCCCGCCTTGAGCACGATGTCCTCGCCGTTCTTCGTGTCGACCTCGGCCTCGATCAGGTTGGAGGTGCCGAGGAAGTTCGCGACGAACGTCGTCTGCGGGTTCTCGTACAGGTCGCTCGGCGAGCCCAGCTGCTCCACGCGGCCCGCGTTCATCACGGCGACCGTGTCGGCCATGGTCATGGCCTCCTCCTGGTCGTGCGTGACGTGCACGAAGGTGATGCCGACCTCGGTCTGGATGCGCTTGAGCTCCAGCTGCATCTGGCGGCGCAGCTTGAGGTCGAGGGCGCCGAGCGGCTCGTCGAGGAGGAGCACCTTCGGGTGGTTGATGAGGGCGCGGGCGACGGCGACGCGCTGCTGCTGGCCACCGGAGAGCTGGTGCGGCTTCTTGCGCGCCTGCTCGCCGAGCTGGACCAGCTCCAGCATGTCCTCGACCTGCTTCTTCACGCTCTTGATGCCCCGCCGGCGCAGACCGAAGGCGACGTTCTCGAAGATGTCGAGGTGCGGGAAGAGGGCGTACGACTGGAAGACCGTGTTCACCGGCCGCTTGTACGGCGGCAGGTGGGTGACGTCCTGGTCGCCGAGGCGCACGGTCCCGGAGGAAGGTTCCTCCAGACCGGCGATCATGCGCAGGGTGGTGGTCTTGCCGCAGCCGGAGGCGCCGAGCAGGGCGAAGAAGGAACCCTGCGGCACGGTCAGGTCGAGCGGCTGCACGGCGGTGAAGCCGTTGTCGTAGGTCTTGCTGATACCGGAGAGGCGGACGTCGCCGCTGTTGTCTGGTGTCGTCATCGTCGTCACGCCCCTGTGAGCTTCGAGAACTTGGTCTGGTAGGCCGTCTCTTCCTTCTGCGTCAGCGCACGGAAGGCGTGGGACTTGGCCTGCATGGCCTTGTCGGGCACGATCAGCGGGTTCGTCGCGGCCGACTTGTCGATCTTGGCAAGGTAGGGCTGCACTCCCGCGACCGGACTCACGTAGTTGACGTACGCGGCGAGTTCGGCGGCCGGCTCCGGTTCGTAGAAGAAGTCGATGAGCCGCTCGGCGTTCGTCTTGTGACGCGCCCTGTTGGGGATCAGCATGTTGTCGGTCGAGGTCATGTAGCCGCTGTCGGGGATGATGTAGCCGACGTCAGGGTTGTCCGCCTGGAGCTGGACGATGTCGCCGCCCCAGGCGACGCAGGCGGCGAAGTCGCCCTTGGTGAGGTCGGACGTGTAGTCGTTGCCCGTGAAGCGGCGTATCTGCCCCTTGTCGACGGCCTTCTGCAGCCGGGCGATCACCGCGTCGAAGTCGTCGTCGGTGAACTTCGCCGGGTCCTTGCCCATGTCGAGCATGGTCATGCCGATGCTGTCGCGCATCTCGGTCAGGAAGCCCACACGGCCCTTGAGCTTGGGGTTGTCCAGCAGGTCGGAGACCGACTTCACCTCGACGCCGTCGAGCGCCTTCTTGTTGAACGCGATGACGGTCGAGATGCCCTGCCAGGGGTACGAGTACGCCCGACCCGGGTCCCAGTCGGGGGCGCGGAACTGGTCCGACAGGTTGGCGAAGGCGTGCGGCAGGTTGGCCGGGTCCAGTTTCTGGACGTACCCGAGGCGGATCATCCGGGCGGCCAGCCAGTCGGTGAGGACGACGAGGTCACGGCCGGTGTCCTGGCCGGCGGCCAGCTCCGGCTGGATCTTGCCGAAGAACTCGTCGTTGTCGTTGATGTCCTCGGTGTACTTGACCTGGATGCCGGTCCGCTTCCCGAACGAGTCGAGCGTGGGGTGCCGCTTGGTCTTGTCGTCGACGTCGATGTACTCGGGCCAGTTGGAGAAGTTGACCACCTTCTCCTTGGCCGAGTGGTCGTCGGCGGACACGCCGCCCTGCGTCTTGCTCGCGGCGGGGATGCCGCAGGCGCTCAGCGCTCCCAGCCCGCCGACCGCCAGCGCGCCGCCTGCTGAGGCGCGCAGGACGGACCGGCGGGTCATGGCGGCCCGGCCGTCGCGGAGACTGCGCCGCATGGCGGCCGCTTCGGCCGGGGTCAGGCGGTGGGGCTCGTACTGCTCCATGCGCGTGGTGCCCTTTCGGGAGGGATGGGCCTGTCGTGGCCGGGTCGTCTATCGGTCCCCGAAGATGGTGCGGTGCCAGTCCTTGCGGGCCACCGCCGTGTTGTCGAACATTACGTGCTTGACCTGCGTGTACTCCTCGAAGGAATACGCCGACATGTCCTTGCCGAAGCCGGAGGCCTTGTAGCCGCCGTGCGGCATCTCGCTGATGATCGGGATGTGGTCGTTGATCCACACGCAGCCGGCCTTGATCTCGCGGGTGGCGCGGTTCGCGCGAAAGACGTCACGGCTCCACGCGGAGGCGGCCAGGCCGTACGGGGTGTCGTTGGCCAGCCGGATGCCCTCATCATCACTGTCGAACGGCAGCACGACCAGTACCGGGCCGAAGATCTCGGACTGGACGATCTCGCTGTCCTGCGCCGCGTCGGCGACCAGGGTGGGGCGGTAGTAGGCGCCGCTCTCCAGGTCGCCCTTCGGCGCCTCGCCGCCGGTCACCACGCGCGCGTGGTCACGCGCCCGGTCCACGATGGCGGCCACGCGGTCCCGCTGGACGTGCGAGATGAGCGGTCCGAGGTCGGTGCCGGGGGCGAAGGGGTCGCCGAGCCGCACGGTCTCCATCAGGGCGGCGGTCCGCTCCACGAAGGCGTCGTACAGCGGGCGCTGCACGTACGCGCGCGTGGCGGCCGTGCAGTCCTGCCCGGTGTTGATGAGCGCACCGGCGACGGCGCCGTGGACGGCGGCCTCGAGATCGGCGTCGTCGAAGACCACGAAGGGCGCCTTGCCGCCCAGCTCCAGATGGAGCCGCTTGACGGTGGCGGTGGCGATCTCGGCGACGCGCTTGCCCACGGCGGTGGACCCGGTGAAGGAGGTCATGGCGACGTCGGGGTGCCCGATCAGGTGCTCACCGGCCTCCTTGCCGGTGCCGGTGACGATGTTGATCACACCGTCGGGGAGCCCGGCGTCGGTGGCGGCCTGGGCGAAGAGCAGGGAGGTCAGCGGGGTCAGCTCGGCCGGCTTCAGCACGATGGTGTTGCCCGCGGCGATCGCCGGGAGGATCTTCCAGGCGGCCATCTGGAGGGGGTAGTTCCAGGGGGCGATGGACCCGACGACACCGATCGGCTCGCGCCGCACGTACGAGGTGTGGTCCCCGGAGTACTCACCGGCGGACTGCCCCTGCAGATGCCGGGCGGCGCCCGCGAAGAAGGCGGTGTTGTCGATGGTCCCCGGTACGTCGAACTCGCGGGTGAGCTTCAGCGGCTTGCCGCACTGCAGCGACTCCGCGCGGGCGAAGTCCTCGGCGCGCTCGGCGAGCACGGCGGCGAACCGGTGCAGCGCGTCGGAACGCTCGCCGGGGGTGGCCGAGGACCAGCCCGGGAAGGCCTCCCGCGCGGCGGCGACGGCCGCGTCGACATCGTCGGTGCCGGCCAGTTCGTACGTGTACACCTCCTCGCCGCTCGCCGGGTCGACCACGGCGTGGGTGCGGCCCGAGGTGCCCTTGGTGAGGCGGCCCGCGATGAACTGCGCACCGTCGGCGAAACGGTCCTGCGCGGGGAATCGTTCCGGGGTGGCAATGCCCGGGTTGTGCATGTCGCTCTCCTCCGCCGTGCGCCCCGTCGCGGGGGTGGGTGGCGTAGCTCCAGCTCGATTTGAGTGCCGATCCTGGCAGAGCAATAGGACTCCAACAAGTGATTCCGTTGTTGCCTTTTGGTTACGCGACGGAATCTGTCGACCAGGTGTCGAGTCGGAAAGGAAAAGGACGGACGGACTGTCAGTGGTGCCTGCCAGACTGGCGTGCATGGGGAAGATCGACGGGGTGGAAGCCCTGATCAGCGAGGTCCGGGCGGGATCCCGGGTGAAGTACCTGCACTTCTGGGGGCACCGGCCGAGGCCGGACGGCAGGATCGGCGCGAGCTGTCTGAGCCAGTGGTGGCCGTCGCCCTTCGCGGTGGACGGCGTGGAGTACGCCACGGCGGAGCACTGGATGATGGCGCAGAAGGCGCGGCTGTTCGCGGACGCGGAGGCGGAGCGCCGGGTGCTGGCCGCGGGGCATCCCTCGCAGGCCAAGAAGGCGGGGCGGCTGGTCCGTGACTTCGACGAGGCGATATGGGAGCGGGAGCGCTTCCGGATCGTGGTCGAGGGCAGCGTCCACAAGTTCGCGTCGGACGACGATCTCCGGCTGTTCCTGCTGAACACCGGTGACCGGGTCCTGGTGGAGGCGAGCCCGGTGGACCGCGTGTGGGGCATCGGCCTCGCGGCGGACGACGAGGCGGCGTCCGACCCGGAGCGCTGGCGCGGCCCGAACCTGCTGGGCTTCGCGCTGATGGCGGCCCGGGAGCGGCTGGCGGGCGCGGGGGCCTGAGCGGGCCGGGGGCCTGAGCGGACCTGGGCCTGAGCGGGCCGGGGGCCTGAGCGGACCTGGACCTGAGCGGGCCGGGGGCGGTGGCCCGAGCCGGCCGGGAGTGAGGGGCCGGGCCGGAGGCGCGGTGCCCACAGGAGCGGGGGCCCGGAACGGCCGGAGCCCCGCACGGGCCGAAGCCCGAAAGGGCCGGCCCGGGGCCGGCCCTTGTGGCGGTCGCCGGTGCGGCGGCCGCCGGGGACTTCGTCAGAACGTGCTGGCGCTGCCCATGATGCTGGCGAAGATCGTCAGCCCCAGCACCGGCAGGATCACCGTGGCGATGATCCCGCAGACCAGGCCCGAGGTGGCCGCACCCTTGTTGGTGGCCTCACCGCGGTTGGCCTTGCCCCGGCCGATGGCGCCGAAGATGATCGCGAGGATGCCCAGGATCACGCCGAAGAACCACAGGAAGACCGTGATGCTGCAGACCACGCCGATGATGCCCAGCACCAGACCCGTGGTCCCCATGCCGTTGCTCGGCTGCATCGGCATGCCGTAGCCGGGAGCCTGCGGGTAGCCCACGGGCGGGGCCGCCGGGTAGGACGGACCCGACTGGGGGTAGCCGTAGCCGGGGGCCGACTGCTGCGGGGGCTGGTTCGGCGGGCCGAATCCGGGTGCGGGATTGGTGTTGGACATGAAGTGGTCTCCCCTCCGTTTGATCTCAAGGCATCGTAATGGCCGGATAAGGAGCGCAGGACACGTTTTCCCAGGCCGGTGCGGAAGGGGAGCGGAACGGCTCCGGTCTCAGCGGCCGGTCGCGACGGTCGCCGAGAGGGTGTGCGCGGAGCCGTAGTAGGGGTCGGGCTCCGAGTCGTGGTTCTTGATGGCGGCCGTGATGCCGATCGCGAGCAGGACGATCACGGCGATACCGATGAGGATGCCGATGACCCCCATGATCAGACCCGCCTGGGCCTGGCCGTGGTTGGTGGCCTCACCGCGCTCGGCCCGCCGGCGGCCCTTCACACCGAAGACCACCGCGAGGATGCCGCAGATCACGGAGACCACGCCGTACAGGCAGAACAGGCATATGGAGAGGATGCCGAGCACCATCGCCGCGGTGCCCATGCCGTTCTGCGGGACCATCGGCATGCCGGGCCAGCCGTAGCCCCCGGGGTAGCCGTAGCCGCCGGGTGCCGGCGGGGCGGCCATCGCCGGGCCGGTGGGCGCGATCGGCGGGGGCGGCACCGGGGCACCGCCGGCCGGGGCACCGCCGGGCACGCCGAACCCGGGGGCCGCGGCACCGGGCGGGGCGTAACCCGGGGTGCCCGCGCCGGGCGGGGCGAAGCCGGGCTGCGGCGCGGGCACGCCGAAGCCGTCGGACGGGAAGGAGGCCAGCGTGGCCTGGTCGTGCACGGACGGCTGCGCGGCCGGGGACTGCGCCGCCGGCTGGTCCTCCACCCGGGGCTTCTTCTCCAGCGAGGTCCGCTGCTCGGGCGGCGCCCACGGGTCGTGGTCACCGGCTCCGGCGGCGCCACTCGACTGCGTTTCGTCCGTCACGTGCGGATCCCCCTCGGTCGTTCGTGCCGCCATGCTACGACCTCCCCCTGACGGCATCACCGCCCGGTCCTCTCCCCTGTTCCCGCCCCCGCTCCCGCCGGCACCCGCACCGGCCCGCACCATGCCACCCGCGTGCCTACGATGTGCGTGGCCACGATCAGCCGATCACCCGCGCCGCGCCCGAACGGGCCGCCGGCGCCCTGCCCGGGGAGGACCCCTTGACCGACAGCAGCTCCGTACCCGCCGCCGGCACGGCCGACCGCGATCTGCACGCCTTCATCGCCGGACTCCCCAAGGCGGAACTGCACGTCCACCACGTCGGCTCCGCCTCCCCCCGCATCGTCTCGGAGCTGGCCGCCCGGCACCCCGATTCCAAGGTGCCCACCGATCCCGAGGCCCTGGTCGACTACTTCACGTTCACCGACTTCGCGCACTTCATCGACGTGTACCTGTCGGTCGTCGACCTGATCCGCACCCCGGAGGACGTCCGGCTGCTGACCTACGAGGTCGCCCGCGACCTGGCCCGCCAGCAGGTGCGGTACGCCGAGCTGACCATCACCCCGTTCTCGTCCACCCGGCGCGGCATCGACGAACTGGGCTTCATGGCCGCGATCGAGGATGCCCGGAAGGCCGCCGAGGCCGACTTCGGCACCGTGCTGCGGTGGTGTTTCGACATCCCCGGTGAAGCGGGGCTGGAGTCCGCCGAGGAGACCGCCCGCCTCGCGACCGACGACCGGATCCGCCCGGAGGGCCTGGTGTCGTTCGGGCTCGGCGGGCCCGAGATCGGCGTGCCCCGGCCGCAGTTCAAGCCGTACTTCGACCGGGCCGTCGCCGCCGGTCTGCACTCGGTCCCGCACGCCGGCGAGACGACCGGCCCGCAGACGGTGTGGGACGCCCTGACCGAGCTGCGCGCCGAGCGCATCGGACACGGCACCAGCTCCGCGCAGGACCCGAAGCTGCTCGCGCACCTCGCCGAGCACCGCATCCCGCTGGAGGTCTGCCCGACGTCCAACATCGCCACCCGCGCGGTGCGCACCCTGGACGAGCATCCGATCAGGGAGTTCGTGCGGGCCGGTGTGCTGGTCACGATCAATTCGGACGACCCGCCGATGTTCGGCACCGACCTGAACAACGAGTACGCGGTGGCCGCCCGCCTGCTCGACCTGGACGAGCGGGGCCTGGCCGATCTCGCCAGGAACGCGGTGGAGGCGTCCTTCCTGGACGCGGCGGGCAAGGCGAGGATCACGCAGGAGATCGACACCTACACCGCCGGGTGGCTCGCCCCCTGACACACTGGGGGCCATGCAGACCGTGACCGCCGTGGCCCACCGCGGCGACCCCTACCGCATCCGCGAGAACACGCTCGACTCGCTGCGGTCCGCGCTCGAAAGGGGCGCGGACGCCGTCGAGATCGACGTACGGCTCACCCGTGACGGCGTTCCCGTGCTGCTGCACGACGAGACGCTGCGCCGGCTGTGGGGGATCGACCGGCCGCTGCGCGCGCTGTCCGCCGAGGAGTTGCGCGGGCTCACGGCGGGCGGTGTGCCGACCCTGGCGGAGGCGCTGGCCGCGACCGGGGAGTGCCGGGTGATGGTCGACGTGTGCGGGCGGGTCGACCGCCGGCTCGTCGAACCGGTCGTGGACGTGGTCCGGCAGAGCGGGGCCCGGGACCGCGTCTACTACACCGCGGGCGCCGAGGCCATGCTCGCCGTCCGCGCCGCCGACCCGGCCGCCGAGATCGCCCTGACCCGGACGACCCTCGCCCCGCCCCGGCCCGCCCTGCTCGACGCGGTCCGCCCGCGCTGGCTCAACTACCGCTTCTCGCTGGTCGACCACGACCTCGCCGCCCGCGTCCACCGCGACGGCTGCCTCGTGTCCGTCTGGACCCCGGACACCCGCCGCTCCCTGCGCCGCCTGCTGGACCTGGGCGTCGACTCGATCACCACGAACCGCATCGACGTCCTGCACGCGCTGCGCTCCCCGGGCGCCTGACCCCGTAGGGGCCATCCCGTACAACTCCCCTACTCCCGAAGGGCTTTACTGAGGGACACGCCGGGGTCGGGCACCCTCCTCGGCGACGATCCGGGCGGCGGCCCGGCGCCTGAGGATGATCACGTCGCTTCACCCGATCTCCTCGAGGAGCCCCGCATGCGCCGAAGCAGCCGTTCGACCCTCCTGGCCGCCGGTCTCGTCCTCGCGCTGGGCGCCGGCCCGTTGGCCGCACCCGCGTTCGCCGCGGCCGCACCCGCGTTCGCCTCGCCCGCACCCGCCTTCGCCGCGGCCGACCGGACGGCGACCGCGCCGGGCGAGGCACCGGGACGTACGGTCACCGGCCCGGACACCGAGGCGCTCTCGGCCGCGCTCGCCGGCCTGCCCGACCATGACGCCACGGCCGCGCTGATCCGCGTCGGCGGCGACGGGACCTGGCGTGGCACGGCCGGGGTGCGGGACGTCCGAAGCGGGGCGCCGGCCCTGGCGAACGCCCGCTTCCGGGCCGGTTCGGTGACGAAGGTGGTCACCGCGGCGCTCGTGCTCCAGCTGGCCGCGGAGGGACGCATCGACCTCGACGGCACGGTGCAGCGGTACCTGCCGGGCCTGCTCACGAAGGACTTCGGCCCGGTCACCGTCCGGGAACTGCTGAACTACACCAGCGGCCTGAAGCCGGGCGCGTCCCTCGGTGACACCGTCGAGACGGGCTACCCGCACCGCTTCGAGACGCTGACACCCCGGCAGGTCGTCGCGAGCTCCGTCGCGCAGGGCCCGGCGTACGCGCCCGGGACGCACCAGGAGTACGGCAACATCCACTACACCGTCCTCGGCATGCTCGTCGAGAAGGTGACCGGCGACTCCTACGCGCACCAGGCCGCGGTGCGGATCTTCCGGCCGCTCGGCATGCGGGACAGCTCGTTCCCGGCCGGCGCCGATCCCCGTATCCACGGTCCGCACAACCGGGGTTACGACTGGATCGACGGCAAGCTGGTCGACGTGACCGACTGGAACATGTCCGACCGGTTCGCGGCCGGCGACCTGATCTCCACGACCGCCGACCTGGAGCGGCTGCTGGTGGGGCTGTTCCGTGGCCGGGTGGTGCCGGAGCCGCAGCTGAAGGAGATGTTCACCGTGCCCGACGTGCCCGGGGCGCGGTACGGCGCGGGACTGGAGCGGTTCGAGCTGAACGGCAAGGTGATCTGGGGCAAGACCGGCTCGCGGCCGGGGTATGTCACGGCGATCGCCGCGACCCGCGATCTGTCCCGCACCCTGGTGATGTCGGTGGACTCCACCGACGCGAAGGGCTCCGGGCAGGAGGCCGCCGTCGCGCGCTTCGGGTTCCCCGCGTTCAACCGCTGAGGCAGGGGGGGCTCAGCCGCCGACGGCGAGCGCTGCGGACGCGGGCGCCGCGCCGAGCGCCTCCAGCCGCTTGATCTTCCCGCGGACGACGTACAGCGGGATGACGCCGAGGACCCCGAAGGACATGTCGATCAGGCTCCACCAGAAGGGAATCCCCCGGATCGGTCCGCAGACGAGGGCGAGCGGGATGATCCCGGCGCAGGCGATCATCCCGAACTCGACCACCCAGATGTTGCGGACGGGGTCGCGGTACGGCCCGTAGAAGGCGACCGCGATGACGAGGTGGGCGAACGCCAGCCAGTCCGTGCCGTAGAGGACGAACGGGTACTCGGCGTCGACGGTGTCGAGCCCGTCGCGCACCCGGGAGATCCAGGCCATCAGGCCGGGCAGGTGGTCCGGCACGGACAGTGCGCGCAACGCGCTCTCGGTCCAGTGCAGTTCGTGCACCAGCGGGAAGGCGGTCGCCCCGCTGAGCACCAGACACACCACGAAGAGGGCCAGCCACACGCGAATGCCCTTGAGCAGGGCGGCTCTGTCGCTCATGGCAGCAGCGTACGCCGAAGTTGAACATGTTCAAAAGTGGGGTGCGGCGACCGACCCGGAAGCGCACGGTGCCGACACGCCCGTCCGCATCCGGCCGATACGGAGGATGTCGGCACCTCTCTCGGTGAGTCACCGCGAAATTCCCGCACATACCAGTAAATTGCCGCCTACCTCTTCGAGATGTCACCGGTGGACGGGGCCCCAGGATGAGCACGGACGACCGCGTCGCGGTGACGACCGGCATCGCACGCCTGCACGCGTCGCCCGGACGTGCCGGGCCCGGCCGGCTGGGCCTGGTGACCAACCACACCGGCGTCCTGCCCGACCTGCGCCCGGCCGCGCCCGCCCTGCTGGAGGCGGGCGCGCGGCTGGTCGCCCTGTTCGGTCCCGAACACGGGCTGCACGGGACCGGCCAGGCCGGCGAGAGCGGGACCGCCGGGACGGACCCCGACACCGGGCTGCCGGTCCACGACACCTACCGGTGCGGCGGCGAACGCCTCGACAAACTGCTGATCGACAGCGGCGTCGACGCCCTGGTGTACGACCTGCAGGACATCGGGGCCCGGTTCTACACCTACGTGTGGACCATGTGCGACCTGATGGTCGCGGCGGCCCGTACGGGCGTACGGTTCGTGGTCGCCGACCGTCCGAACCCCCTCGGGGGGCTCGTCAGCGAGGGCCCGCTGCTGGAGGAAGCGTGGGCCGGCTTCGTCGGGCGCGCCCCGATCCCCGTCCGGCACGGCCTCACCTGCGGCGAACTCGCCCGGCATCTCAACGCCACACTCGTGTCCCGGGTGGCGGGCGAGGCGGTCGACCTGACGGTGATCGAGGCCGCCGGCTGGCGGCGCGCCCTGCACGCGGAGGACACCGGCCTGCCGTGGGTCGCGCCCTCGCCGAACATCCCGACCCCCGTCACCGCCGCCGTCTACCCCGGCACCTGCCTGTTCGAGGGCACGAACCTGTCCGAGGGCCGCGGCACCACGCAGCCCTTCGAGATCGTCGGGGCCCCCTACATCGACGCGCGGTTCGCGCCCTCGCTCACCGAACTCGCCCTGCCCGGAGTCCACTTCCGTGATCTGCGGTACGTACCGACCTTCCACAAACACGCCGGACGGCCGCTGCGCGGGGTCCAGCTCCACCTCACCGACCGCGAGGCGTTCGCTCCCGTGCGCACCGCCGTCGCGATGCTCGCCACGCTGCGGCGGCTGTACCCGGACGACTTCGCCTGGCACACCGTGGACGGCGGGGCGGAGGGGACCGGCCACCGTCACTTCATCGACCTGCTGTGGGGATCGGACCGGCTGCGCCGCGCCGTGGACGCGGGCGACGACCCGCTGCCGCTGTGCGATCCGCCGGCGCCGCCCGCCCGCTGGGCCGGTGACGACGCGCTGCTCTATGCCTGAAGATCCGGTCCCACCGCGCGCACCGCGCGGGGAAGGGCGGCCCCGACGATGACCGATCGCACGACGCCGTGCCGGGCCGGGGTACGCGGCTTCCGCACGGGTGACGGCCCGCGACTGGTGCAGGCGTGGCGGCGCAGCGCGCCGGCCGACCCGATCACCCCGGACCGCTTCCGCTCCCTGGTGCTGCTCGACGCCAACTTCGATCCGGAGGGCCTCCGGGTCGCCGTCGACGGTGACCGTGTCGTCGGCGCGGCCTACGCGGTGCGCCGTCTGACGCCCCTGGCGGGCACCGACCTGGAACCGGAGCAGGGCTGGATCCCGTTCTTCTTCGTCGACCCGGCCGTCCGCGGGCGCGGCCTCGGCCGCCGGCTGCTGACCGACGCCCTCGACTGGCTGCACGGCCACGGCCGCACCCGGGTGGACTTCTCGTCGTACACCCCGAACTACGTCCTGCCCGGCCTGGACGCCGAGGCGTACCCGGAAGCGGCGGGGCTCCTCGCCTCCCTGGGCTTTCGCACGCTGTACGAGGCGGCCGCCATGGACCGCTGCCTGGTCGGCTACCGCCTCCCGGACGAGGTGGCGTGCCGTTCGGACGAACTGACGGCCCTCGGCCACCGGTTCGCCACCCCGTCCGACGACGACCTGGTGGACCTGGTCGCGCTCGCCGGGAACCACTTCAACCCGGACTGGGCGCGCGCGATCCGGGAGTGCCTGGCCTCGGGCACACCGCTCGACCGGATCGTCGTCGCCCGGGACCCGGCGGGCCGCCTGGCCGGCTGGGCGATGCACGGCGCGTACCAGTCGGCGGACGAGCGGTTCGGCCCGTTCGGGGTGCTGGAGGAGATGCGCGGCACCGGGCTCGGCAAGGTCCTGCTCCATCTGGTCCTGGAGCGGATGCGGGCGCGCGGCGCGCACTCGGCGTGGTTCCTGTGGACCGGTGAGCGGTCCCCGGCGGGCCATCTGTACCGCAAGGCCGGCTTCACCACGACCCGGGTGTTCCGCGTGCTGCGCCACGAGGCGGAAGCAGGCCGGGGAGCCGTCCGATGACACCGTCCCCGCGCACCGGCGGCCTGACCCGCCGGCATTTCGCGCTCGCGCTCCCCTCGGCGCTGCTCGTCTCCGGATGCGCCGCGCCGCACCGGGGAACCGGGCGGCCCGGGGACCCGATCGTCCTCACCCTGCTCTCCCACTACGCGAGCGGGGAACTGAAGCAGGCCCTGCAGGGCCCGGTCGACGAGTGGAACGCCACCCACGAGCGGGTCAAGGTGCGGACGAAGGCGGTCGAGTTCACGGACCTGCTGACCACGTTCATGGTCCGCCAGGCCGCCGGCCAGGGCCCCGACCTCCTCCACCCGTACTGCCTGTGGAACGGCCAGCTCGTGCGGGCCGGCGTGCTGCGGCCCGCTCCCGCCGAGCGGGCCGAGGAGATCAGGCGCGGCTACAGCGCGGCCGCGGTCGGCTCCTCGTCGGTGGGGGGCACCGTCTACGGCTACCCCACCGAGGTGCAGACGTACGCCCTCTACTACAACAGGCGGCTGCTGCGCGAGGCCGGCCTCGACGGCCCACCGCGCACCTGGCGGGAGCTGGAGGACGCGGCGCACCGCACGGCCCGGCGGGACCGGTACGGCAACACGCTCGTCCAGGGGTTCGGGCTGTCGTCGTACGACGACTCCACCACCGTCGGCCAGACGCTGGCCCTGCTCAACGCCGCCGGCGGGCGGTTCGTCTCCGCGGACGGCAGGAGCACCGCGATCGACTCACCGGCCGGCCGGGCCGTGTTCGACCTGGAGCACCGGCTCGTCACCGAGGGGGCCAGCGCCCCCGGCGTCAACGTCTACAAGGCGTTCGCGTCCGGGCAGGTGGCCATGGTGATCAGCGCCGGCTGGTGGACCGGAAGCCTGAAGGAGGTGATGGGCACGGACTACCGGGACGTCGGCGTCGCGCCCGTGCCCGTACCCGAGGCGGACGGCAGGCGCGCCACGCTCTCCACCGGCTTCATGCTCGGCGTCAACACGGCCAGCAGGCACCCCCGCGAGGCCTGGGAGTTCCTGCACTGGCTCAACTCGGACAAGGCGGCCGTGAAGAGTGGCGGGAAGGGCGCGACGGCGACCCGGATGAGCGCCCTGCAGGTGTCGGTCGGCTCCCTGACCGGCCGCGCCGACGACATGTCGACCCTGCTGAAGGCGGGCGCCGATCCGAACCTGCGCCCGTTCCTGGACGCGCTGGCGTACGCGGTGCCGGAGCCGAACGGGCCGGGCGCGCAAGCGGCCAAGTCGCTGCTGCGCAAGAACATCGAGGCGCTGTGGACCGGTCAGCAGTCGGTCGACGAGGCCCTGCGCACCATCCGCCGTCAGGTCGACCAGGAGGTGGCGCGCTCGTGGTGAACACCCTGGCGCCGGAGGCGGCCGACCGGGCGGCGGCCGGCCCGCGCGGCGCCGAGGCCGCCGTCGGCCACCGCGCCCGGCAACGGCGCCGCCAGACCGTCGTCGCCTACCTCTTCCTCGCGCCGACGCTGCTGTTCTTCGCCGTCTTCCTGTTCCTGCCGCTGGGCTTCGCGCTGCTGCTGTCGATGTCCCGCTGGGCCGGGTTCGACCTCGGCGGCATCGATCCGGTCGGCTGGGACAACTTCGCCGGCCTCTTCGCGGACGGCTCGACGTTCCTGACTCCGGTCCTCACCAACACGCTGCTGTTCGCCCTGGGCACCGTGGTCCTCGCGCTCGCCGGCTCCGTGCTCATCGCGACCTGCATCGACAAACTCCGCTTCCAGGGCCTGTGGCGCACCCTGTACTTCCTGCCGATCGTCACGACCGTGGTCGCCGTCGGCAACGTGTGGAAGTACATGTACGAGCCGGGCGGCCTGGTCAACGGCGTCCTCAACGCCGTCGGACTCGGCTCGGTGGCGTTCCTGCAGGACCCGGACACCGCGCTGCCCTCGGTCGTGGTCGTCCAGGCCTGGGCCTCGGTCGGCTCGGCGATCCTCGTGCTGACCGCCGGTCTGAAGTCGATCCCCGAGTCGTACTACGAGGCCGCCGCGCTCGACGGCGCCGGGCCCGTCACCGTCTTCCGGAGGATCACGCTGCCGCTGCTGCGGCCGTCCCTGCTGTTCGTGTGCGTCACCCAGTTCCTCACCGGGCTGCAGTCCTTCGCGCTGATCATCGTGATGACCCAGGGCGGGCCGGGTGACGCGACCGACGTGGCCGCACTGGAGATGTACCGGCAGGCCTTCTCCTACGGCGACTGGGGCACCGCGAGCGCCGCCGCCTTCGTGCTGTTCCTGGTGGTCCTGGTCGTCACCCTGGCGCAGTTGTGGATCTTCCGGCGCAAGGGGGAGGACGCATGATCCGCCGCCGTTTCCCGTGGCTGTCGTATCTGCTGGTCGTGACCGGGGCCGTGATCACGCTGGTGCCGTTCCTCGACATGGTGATGACGTCCTTCAAGGGGCCCGGTGAGGCCGGCACGCTGCCGTACCGGTTCCTGCCCGAGGCGTTCGACCTGTCCAACTACCGGGCGGCGATCGACCAGCTCGATCTGCCGCTGCTCTTCCGCAACAGCGTCGTCGCCACGGGCCTGATCACCGGTTCGGTGCTGCTGACGTCGTCGCTGGCCGGCTACGCGCTGGCCAAACTCCGTTTCCCCGGCCGGGACTTCGTCTTCCGGCTCGTCCTGTCGACCATGATGTTCCCGCCGTTCCTCTTCTTCATCCCGCACTTCCTGATCCTGGTGCACTGGCCGCTGGCGGGCGGCAACGACCTGCTGGGGCGCGGCGGGGCGGGCCTGACCGTCAGCATCGTGGCGCTCGCCATGCCGTTCCTCGTCAGCAGCTTCGGCATCTTCCTGACGCGCCAGTTCATGCTCTCCATCCCGGACGAGGTCCTGGAGGCCGCGCGCATCGACGGGGCCGGCGAGTTCGCCGTGTGGTGGCGGATCGTGCTGCCCCAGACCAAGCCGGTCCTGGTGACGCTCGGACTGCTGACCTTCGTCGACGCCTGGAACGAGTACATCTGGGCCCTGCTCGTCTCGACCGCCGACCCGGACGTGATGACCCTGCCCGTGGGCATCCAACTCCTGCAGGACTACGTCGACCCGGCCCGCACCCTCCCCATCGTCATGGCCGGCCTGGTCCTGAGCATCCTCCCGGTCCTGACCCTGTTCCTGCTGCTGCAGAAGCACTACATCCGGGGGGTCATGATGAGCGGCTTGAAGTGAGCAGCGCCGACTGTGACCACGAAAGGGGCACACCCCTTGATCACTTTCCAGTTCACCGTGCGCCCCGGCCAAGGAGCACCCCACGGGTTCGACATGGGCGGCATGGTCGTCACCGGGGATTTCGGCACGGTCGAATCGGCCGGCCACGTCCCCGATCAGGACATGATGATCTACCTCTCGGTCGTCCAACTGCTGGACGGCCTGCGCGAGTTCCTGCTGGGCGACGACCGCGTGCTCAGCTACGTCGGCGCCGATACGTCGTTCAACCTCGTGGTGAGACGAAACAAGGAGGGCCTGTCGGTCGCCGGCAAGAACGGCGTCATCGCCCGCACAACCGCCCCGGAGCTGGCCCTCGCTGCACTTCACGCTGCGGAGGACCTCGACCGCAGCCTTCCTCCGGAAGACACGGTCGGATTCGACTGGGAGAACGCCATCGCTGACTTCCGTCTGCTCGTACCGGACGCCAGGGGCTGACGACGGAACGTTGGGAGTCGACCCCGGGGACATGTGACCAGGGCGGCTAGTTGGCACTGGGCATCATTCGTGACCTGCACTGATGCCAAGCAACTTCCGTCGATGCAGGCGCAGAATCAGAGAGATGGTTGGCACTTTCGTACAGCGCAGGTCACGAGAGGTGTGGCAGCGCACCGAATGACGAAAGCCAAGACTGTCCGGCAATGAGCAACTGGTCTGGCGGTCAGGACTACGCCGCCAGCGCGGACCTTGTGGTGTGAACGGTTGTGCTCCTCCTTCAAGCCGCGTTCGCGACCGTGCGGGATCACCAGCCCAGCACCGCGGTAGCCGCCGTCGGGCAATCACCATGGTGTTGCTGACGGTGGCCCTCACCCCGGACCGCTCCCACTCCTTGCAGTCCCTGTTTCGGCAAGGTCACCAATAGTGAGCGGACCGAGATCGCCAATGAGATGATCCAAGACATACTCACTGACCCGAACGTGGTCGAGAAGGTCAACACCTCTGCGTCGGCTCAATACGGCGGCATCACTCGTGACTTCAAAGTTCCCGGCGGCTGGGGCGCCCGATGGAGTTGGCGTGGGGGCCAACTCACTTTCGAAGGATTCCTGTGATGGCGGGGCAGCATCAGGCCGAACCGGTCTACCGGGTGGAGGACTTCGTCGCAGACGGAGCGCTGCGGGACGTTTGCGTCCTCGATACCACGCTCGACGACTGGCGGCGCGTCTTCGACGGGCTGCGTGCGGCCCCGGGTAACCATTTCCTTACCTGGACGCTCTCCGGCACCACGGAGAGCGGCGCCTTGGACGCCTCAGTCGTATGGTCCCGGCTTGAGCAGGACCCGGAGGAATCGGCGAGCCTGGCCATCGACGTCGACGGCGTGTGGTTCACCTGCTACTTCTTCGACATCGAAGAGATCGAGTTCACCTTCGATCCTTCCGACGTGGTCGACGAGGCGACCTTTGCACCCGTTCGCGCCTTCGTGACCTGGCTGGGAAGGGCGACGGGCCGGGCAGTCATCGTGACAATGGAGGGCACCGACCACGCTGCGATGCCTGCGCTGATCCGATGGCAGCCGTGAAGTCTGGCCTGCCTTTTCTCGCGCCGTAAATCGAGTTACGGAGGCCCCCCGTTGCCCTCTGGTCCAGAAGCTGCCCGCGGCGGGAGACGCCGCGGGCCTCACGCCCGTCGTCAGTAAATTCAACGAAGCGGATCTGGGACGGGGCCACCTCTTCCGTCTGCGCCGACGTCGTCACACATAAGAGGCGGTTGCACACCATGGCATCGCCGTGATCGGACCGCCGGAGCGCCAGATCAAGACGGTCAGGCATACACGCCGAGAAGTCCCACGCCCGTCAGAGCAAGCACCGGACTCGGCGCCGACTACCCGTATTTTGTGCCGACTGTAACTCCTCGTCACAGGACACCGGGACATGCTCACAACCCCACGATCTTGTTCCACCGCTTCGCGAACTCCACCCTCTCCGTGGACGTGATGTCCCGGGCGATGGCGAGGCGTCGGCGCATGGTGTCGTTCGGGAAGATCAGGGGGTTGTCGGCGAGGGCCGCGGTGTCCTTGTCCTTCGAGGCCGCCAGGACCTCGCGGGCCGCCGGGACGGGGCAGACGTAGGTGACCCAGGCGGCGAGTTCCGCGGCGACCGCGGGGTCGTAGTAGTAGTCGATCAGGCGCTCGGCGTTGGCCTTGTGGCCGGCCCGGTTGGGGATCATCAGGGAGTCCGACCACAGCTCGGCGCCCTCCTCGGGGACGACGAAGCGGATGTCGGGGTTGTCCGCCTGGAGCTGGATGACGTCGCCGGAGTACGCCTGGCAGGCCAGCACGTCCCCGCTGACCAGGTCCTTGGTGTAGTCGTTGCCGGTGAAGCGGCGGACCTGGCCGCGGTGTATCTGGCGCTCCACCTCGTCGCAGACGTGGTGGAAGTCGTCCGCCGTCCACCGGGTGATGTCCACGCCGTTGCCCTGCATCAGCAGCGCGAACGACTCGTCGAGGCCGGACAGGAGGGTCACGCGGCCCTTGAGGTCGTTCGCCCAGAGGTCCTTCACGTGGCGGATGTCGCGGCCGAGCTTCTTGCGGTTGTAGGCGATGCCGGTGATGCCCGACTGCCAGGGCACGGTGAACCGGCGGCCCTTGTCGAAGGCGGGCGAGCGCAGCAGGGGGTCCATGTACTTCGCCACGTTCGGCTGCCGGGCGCGGTCCATCTGCTGCACCCAGCCCAGCCGGACGAACCGGGCGCACATCCAGTCGCTGACGACGATCAGGTCGCGGCCGGTGGACTGGTGGTTCATCAGCGAGGGGCTGATCTTGCCGAAGAACTCGTCGTTGTCGTTGATCTCCTCGGTGTAGTTCACGGAGATCCCGGTGCGCTTCTCGAACGCCTCCAGTGTGGGCCGCCGGTTGGGGTTGTGATCGTCGGTGTCGATGTACAGCGGCCAGTTCGCCCAGGTCAGCCTCTTGTCGGTGGCCGACTCGTCGGTGACGGCGCGGTCGCCGGGCCCGACATAGGCGGCGGGTACCCCGCAGCCGGCCAGAGCACCGAGCGCGGCGGTGCCGCCGAGTGCGCGCAGGAGGGAGCGGCGGGACATCACGGAGGTACGCGAGGAAGTCTGGGGCACCCACGCAGGATGCCGTCCCGCCAGGCGGACGGACAATCGACGCTGCGTCGAGCAAGTCGCGGCCTCCCCGACACCTTGTCGATCACCCGGAGATCACCCGGAGATCACCCGGAGTTCACGGTGGGGGAACGGCACAGCGCGGCCCCGGACGGGGAGGTGAACCCGTCCGGGGCCGCGCTGTGCCGGTGCCGGTGCCGGTGCGGACGACCGGCCCAGGGGCGCGGGGAACTGCGCGACCAGCCCCCACGCACCCGCGGCCGAAAGCCCGCCGAACCAGCGGAGCCCTACGCGTCGAGCGACGTCATCACGTGCTTGATCCGCGTGTAGTCCTCGAACCCGTACGCCGACAGGTCCTTGCCGTAGCCGGACTTCTTGAAGCCGCCGTGCGGCATCTCGGCGACCAGCGGGATGTGCGTGTTGATCCACACGCAGCCGAAGTCGAGCTTCTTGGACATGCGCATCGCGCGGGCGTGGTCCTTGGTCCACACCGAGGAGGCGAGGGCGTACTCGACGCCGTTGGCCCACTCGACGGCCTGGTCCTCGTCGGAGAAGGACTGGACGGTGATGACCGGGCCGAAGACCTCGTTCTGGACGATCTCGTCGTCCTGCTTCAGGCCGGAGACGACGGTCGGGGCGTAGAAGTAGCCCTTGTCGCCGACCTGCTGGCCGCCCGCCTCGACCTTGGCGTGGGCCGGGAGGCGGTCGATGAAGCCGGAGACCTGCTTCAGCTGGTTCGGGTTGTTCAGCGGGCCGAAGAGGACGTCCTCGTCGTCCGGCTGACCGGTCTTCGTCTCGGACGCGGCCTTCGCGAGCGCGGCCACGAACTCGTCGTGGATGGACTCCTGGACGAGGACGCGGGTCGCGGCCGTGCAGTCCTGGCCGGCGTTGAAGAAGCCGGCGACGGAGATGTCCTCGACGGCCTTGGCGATGTCGGTGTCCTCGAAGACGACGACCGGGGCCTTGCCGCCCAGCTCCAGGTGGACCCGCTTGACGTCCTTGGAGGCGGACTCGGCGACCGAGATGCCCGCGCGGACGGAGCCGGTGATGGAGGCCATGGCCGGGGTCGGGTGCTCGACCATCGCGCGGCCGGTCTCGCGGTCGCCGCAGATGACGTTGAAGACGCCCTTGGGCAGGATCGAGCCGATGATGTCGGCGATCAGGACGGTGGAGGCCGGGGTGGTGTCCGACGGCTTCAGGACGACCGTGTTGCCCGCGGCGATCGCCGGGGCGAACTTCCACACGGCCATCATCATCGGGTAGTTCCACGGCGCGACCTGCGCGCACACGCCGACCGGCTCACGGCGGATGATCGAGGTCATCCCGTCCATGTACTCGCCGGCCGAACGGCCCTCGAGCAGCCGCGCCGCACCCGCGAAGAAGCGGATCTGGTCGACCATCGGCGGGATCTCCTCGGAGCGGGTGAGCCCGGTCGGCTTGCCCGTGTTCTCCACCTCGGCCGCGATCAGTTCCTCGGCGCGCTCCTCGAAGGCGTCCGCGATCTTGAGCAGGGCCTTCTGCCGTTCGGCGGGCGTGGTGTCGCGCCAGGCCGGGAAGGCACGGGCGGCGGCCTCCATGGCGGCGTCCACGTCCGACTGTCCGGACAGCGGCGCGGTCGCGTACGCCTCGCCCGTCGCGGGGTTGACCACCTCGGTGGTCCGTCCGTCGGCGGCGTCCCGGAACTCACCGTCGATGTAGTTGCGCAGACGACGCAGCTCGGTGCTCACTGCCGGCCTCCTGATCTGGTTCGAGGGTTGGAGCTGTCCAGCCCGGCCAGCCTGCTTGAGGCTGTCCGATCGCTGAGACACCCCACCCTAATCGGCACACCCACGTTTTCAACACCCCCACGGCGATCCGTTCTGCGAAATCCGCAAGCTTCAGCCACCCAAACAACGAATTTCATCGCTTGAGGGTTGCAAAACTGTCGAGACGTCGTGCAGAGTGAGGTCGTGGCCAGTCGAAGCGCAGACCAGAGGGACTCGTCCCGCGAGTCCAGGAACGGCAACAGTCCCCAGCTGGACGCCGTCTCCCTCGCCATCATTCAGCAGCTCCAGGAGGACGGCCGCCGGCCGTACGCCGCGATCGGCAAGGCCGTCGGCCTCTCCGAGGCGGCCGTGCGCCAGCGCGTCCAGAAGCTGCTGGACCAGGGCGTGATGCAGATCGTCGCCGTCACGGACCCGCTCACCGTGGGCTTCCGCAGGCAGGCGATGGTCGGGATCCACGTCGAGGGCGACGTCGAGTCGATCGCGGACGCGCTGACCGCCATGTCGGAAGTCGAGTACGTGGTGATGACCGCGGGCTCGTTCGACATCCTCGCCGAGATCGTCTGCGAGGACGACGACCACCTGCTGGACGTCATCAACAAACGCATCCGGGCCCTTCCCGGTGTGCGCTCCACCGAAAGCTTCGTCTACATGAAGCTGAAGAAGCAGACCTACATGTGGGGAACCCGATAACCGTGAGCCAGAAGGACCTCAGCCGCACCGCGTACGACCACTTGTGGATGCACTTCACCCGCATGTCCTCGTACGAGAACTCCCCCGTCCCGACCATCGTCCGGGGCGAGGGCACCTACATCTACGACGACAAGGGCAAGCGCTACCTCGACGGTCTCGCCGGTCTGTTCGTGGTTCAGGCCGGTCACGGCCGCACCGAGCTCGCCGAGACCGCCGCCAAGCAGGCCCAGGAGCTCGCGTTCTTCCCGGTGTGGTCCTACGCCCACCCCAAGGCTGTCGAACTGGCCGAGCGCCTGGCCCACGAGGCCCCCGGCGACCTGAACAAGGTCTTCTTCACCACCGGCGGCGGCGAGGCGGTCGAGACCGCCTGGAAGCTCGCCAAGCAGTACTTCAAGCTGGTCGGCAAGCCCACCAAGTACAAGGTCATCTCCCGCGCGGTCGCCTACCACGGCACCCCGCAGGGCGCCCTGTCCATCACCGGCCTGCCGGGTCTGAAGGCCCCCTTCGAGCCGCTGGTGCCGGGCGCGCACAAGGTGCCGAACACCAACATCTACCGCGCCCCGATCTTCGGTGACGACCCGGAGGCCTTCGGCCGCTGGGCCGCCGACCAGATCGAGCAGCAGATCCTCTTCGAGGGCCCGGACACCGTCGCCGCGGTCTTCCTGGAGCCCGTGCAGAACGCCGGCGGCTGCTTCCCGCCCCCGCCCGGCTACTTCCAGCGCGTGCGCGAGATCTGCGACCAGTACGACGTGCTGCTCGTGTCGGACGAGGTCATCTGCGCCTTCGGCCGCCTGGGCACGACGTTCGCCTGCGACAAGTTCGGCTACGTCCCGGACATGATCACCTGCGCCAAGGGCATGACCTCGGGCTACTCCCCGATCGGCGCCTGCATCGTCTCCGACCGCCTGGCCGAGCCGTTCTACAAGGGTGACAACACCTTCCTGCACGGCTACACCTTCGGTGGCCACCCGGTCTCCGCCGCCGTGGGCCTCGCCAACCTCGACCTGTTCGAGCGCGAGGGCCTCAACCAGCACGTGCTCGACAACGAGGGCGCCTTCCTGAAGACCCTGCAGAAGCTGCACGACCTGCCGATCGTCGGCGACGTCCGCGGCAACGGCTTCTTCTACGGCATCGAGCTGGTGAAGGACAAGCACACCAAGGAGTCCTTCAACGAGGAGGAGACCGAGCGCGTCCTGTACGGCTTCCTCTCCAAGGCCCTGTTCGACAACGGCCTGTACTGCCGTGCCGACGACCGCGGCGACCCGGTCATCCAGCTCGCCCCGCCGCTGATCTCCAACCAGGAGACCTTCGACGAGATCGAGCAGATCCTGCGCGCCACCCTCACGGAGGCGTGGACGAAGCTCTGATCATCCGACTGGATGATCACCACCGGCCCCGGTGCCGTCCGTTCGAGTGGGAACGGCGGCCCGGGGCCGTGTGCTGTCCGGCCTCCGCGTACCGGCTGCCTAGCGTTCCAGTGACCGATCGGCCCAGCCTTCGTTCCCCCGGACGAGGGAACAGGCCCGGGACAACGGATCAGAACCGAGGTGTACGCCATGGAGGCCCCGCCGGACAACGACGTGCTCTGGGCACGCTCCCTGCACTTCATCCACCCCGACGGCTCCCCGGGACTCGCCGGGGTCTCACTCGGTGTGCGGGAGGGCGAGATCCTCGCCGTCAGCGGTCCCCGCGGCAGCGGCAAGACCACCCTGCTGCGCTGTCTGTCCGGCCTGGTGCCGGTGCGGCACGGCGAGGTGTGGTTCAACAGCGCGCCCATGCACACCCTCGGCCCGATGCGCCGGGAACGGCTGCGCCGGGACCGCTTCGGCTGGATCGACCCCGAGCCGGTGCTGGTCCCCGAGCTGAACGTCTGGGAGAACGCCGCGCTCCCCCTGATGCTGCGCGGCACCAGCCGCCGCCGGGCCAAGGCGGCCGCGCTGGAGTGGCTGGAGCGGCTGGACGTCGGCGACCGGACCCGCCGGCGCCCGCACGAACTGCAGCAGGCCGAACGCCAGCGCGTGGCGATCGCCCGGGCGCTGGCCACGACCCCCTCGGTCCTCTTCGCGGACGAGCCCACGGCGCCCCTGCACCGCGCCGACCGCACCCACGTCCTGCGCACCCTGGCCACGGCCGCCCGCTCGCACGGCATCACCGTGGTCCTCGCCACGCACGACCCCGACACCGCCGCCCTCGCCGACCGTACGGTGGCCCTGCTGGACGGCCGGCGCGTGGCCACCGTGCACCTGCCGGACGCGCCCGACACGGAAGGCCGGGCCGCGTGCTCGCTCTCCGCCTGACCCGCGCCGCCCGGCCCGCCGTCCAGCTGCGCCGCCTCCTGGTGGCCGCCGCCTCGGCGGGCACCGGCTTCCTCCTGCTGTCCTGCCTCGGCTACGCCCTGAACCACCCCGAGGCCACGGACGCCGCCGCGCTGCGGCTGGCCTGGTGCGCGCTGCCGCTGGCCGCGACGGTGTACTTCGCGCTCGCCGTGGCCCGCACGGACCCCGCCACCCGGCCGCGCACCGGGCTGTCCGCGGTCGGCCTCGGCCCGGCCCGCCTGATGGCGATCTCCTCCCTGACCACGGCCCTGTCCTGCGCGCTGGGCTCGATGCTGGCCCTGCTGTTCTTCCTGCACCTGCGCGGCGATCTCAGGGGCCTGCCCTTCGACGGCGCGGCGGCGGACTTCCTGGCGGCGGGCCACCCCCTCCCCGTCGCGGGGACCCTGACCCTGCTGGCGCTGCTCCCGGCCGTCGCCTCGACGGCGGTGGCACTGGCCCTCCGCCCGTCAGACCCCCGCCCCGCCACCAGGGGCCCGCGCGGATTCGGCCGGTTCGGCGCGTACGGCACGGCGGCGCAGCGGGAGACGTTCGGCGCGTACGGGAGGTTCGGCGCCCGCTTCGGCCCACGCCGGGCGCCGGAGGCAGCGGAGGCGAGCCCCGAGGGCGGGGCGCAGCCGGGCGGGGCACAGCCGGGCGGCACGCAGTCGGGCGGGCCACGGCCGGGCGCGGCACGGCCGGGCGCGGCACGGCCGGGCGGGGCGCAGCCGGGCGGGGTACACCCGGGCGCGGCGCAATCGCCTCCGCATCCCGCGGGCGGTCGTACCGCCGTGGCGGCGCCCGTCCCGGAGGTGAACGGCACCCCGGCGGCGCCGGACGGCGAGTCCCACCCCGAGCTCCCGGTCCCGGACATCGCGTCCGCCCCCGCACTCCCGAGCCCGGGCACCGCGTCGAGCACCTCCACCGGCCTCCCCTGGGGCATCGCCCTCCTCGCCGCGGGGCTCGCCGTCCAGGCCTACGCCGGCCGCTCCGCCCCCACCGGCCCCACGGCCTCCGCGCTCACCTTCCCCTCCGAAGCCGTCACCGTCCTCCTCGGCTGGCTCCTCACCGCCACCGGCCTGGTCCTCGCCTCCCCCGGCCTCACCCACCTGTGCGGCCGGCTCCTGCAGTCCGTCCGCCCCGGTGCGCTCCGCCTGCTCGCCGGGCGGGTCCTGATGACGGAGGCCCCCCGCATCGGCCGCCCCCTCGGCGTGGTCTGCGCGGTCGCCTCCGCCGGGTACGCCATGACCGCCCTGTACGCCGGCTCCGCCCCGTCCTTCGGCCCGCTGAGCACCCTCGGCGCGCTCCTGGTCCTCGGCTGCACGGTCGCGACGCTCCTCACGGCCGCGATCGAGGCACGCCAGTCCCGCGCCGACACCACCGCCGCCCTGCTCCGCCTCGGCGCGACGGCCATGATGCTGCGCGGTGCCGCCGCCCTGCGCGCCGCCGCCCTGCTGGCCCTGTTCGGCCCGCTCACACTCGGCGTCGCCACGCTGGCGGCGCTGCCCCTGGAACGCTGAGCGGGCCCGCGCGGGAAGAGGATCTCCGGCCACCGATGAGTTCGGCGCGGTACGCCGGTCTACCCACCGCACACGCCAACGCCGCACGATGCTCGACGGGAGCGAAAACCCCATGTACCAGCAGATGATCTTCGTGAACCTGCCCGTGAACGACCTCGACACCTCGAAGAAGTTCTTCACTGAGCTCGGCTACACGATCAACCCGCAGTTCAGCGACGAGAAGGCCGCCTCCGTGGTGATCAGCGACACCATCGTCGCGATGCTGCTCACCAAGCCCTTCTACGCGACCTTCACCAAGAAGCGGATCGCGGACGCGACGAGCACCAGCGAGGTGCTGATCGCACTGAGCGCCGAGAGCCGCGAGAAGGTGGACGAGCTGGTCGACAAGGCGATCGCGGCGGGCGGTTCGGCCAGCGGGGAGACCCAGGACCACGGCTTCATGTACGGCCGTTCCTTCGACGACCTCGACGGCCACACCTGGGAGGTCATCTGGATGGACCCGGCCGCGATCGAAAGCTGACCCTCCCGGCCGAACGGACGTGCCAGCATGGGCGGGTGCATCCGATACCCGCCCAGCCGCACCGTGCCGCCCACGACCGTGAGATCGAGTCACTCGCCGAGTTCGACGCGGTCGTCGCCGAGCACGGCTCGCTCGGCCGATTCCGCGTCCAGGCCGTCGATCTGACCGGCCGTACGAGTGCGCTGCTCCGCCTCGACGCCACCGACGCCGTCTTCCTCGGCTGCCCGATGACCCCCGAGGCCGCCGCCCATGTCCGCTCGGCCGGCGCCCTGGTGTTCCCACCGGTCCCCGGCCTCCCCTTCGACCCGTAACGGGGTTTCGTCTACACGCCCGACGAGCTGTTCGAGTCGCTGCGGGCGGACTACGGGGCGACGCCGGACGCGCGGGCCTACGCCTGGTTCCAGCGCACGAAGGCCGACGGTGACGTCTTCGCCTCGATGCTGCGCGCGATCCACGACGACGCGGTCTCCGACGCACTGGACGAACTCCTCGTCGACGCCCGCGTGGTGGGGGTCATGGGCGGTCACGCGATGTCCCGGGGCACCGCCGCCTACGCCGGTGCCGCCCGGCTCGGCCGCGAACTGGCCCGCGCCGGGTACACGGTCGCCACCGGTGGCGGTCCGGGCGCGATGGAGGCGGCGAACCTCGGCGCGTACGCGGCCCCGTTCGGGGACGGCATGCTGGAGGAGGCGCTGCGCATCCTCGC
Organism: Streptomyces sp. NPDC051133; assembly: GCF_040682635.1. Classification (NCBI taxonomy): domain Bacteria; kingdom Bacillati; phylum Actinomycetota; class Actinomycetes; order Kitasatosporales; family Streptomycetaceae; genus Streptomyces; species Streptomyces sp. NPDC051133. The sequence continues at coordinate 134,683 of NZ_JBFBBK010000014.1, read as the reverse complement.
CAAGGCGCCCTCGTTCCGGCCGTCCGTGACGGACTGGGCGCGGGCCGCCTTCGAGGTCCGCGAACGCTGGCCCGGCGGCGGCGCGTCGGTGGGCATCCCGACCTGGTTCTACGGGCACGAGCCGCCGAACGCCTTCGCCGCGCACATCGCGAAGTACTTCGCCAACGCCACCCGCGAGGACGGCCTGTTGGCCCGCTCCACCGCCGGGGTGGTCTTCCTGCCGGGCGCCGCCGGCACCGTACAGGAGATCTTCGACAACGCGACGCCGAACTACTACGAGTCGCGCGGCGAGCCGGCCCCGATGGTCCTCGTGGACCGGGAGCACTGGACGCGTGAGCTGCCGGCCTGGCCCCTCTTGCAGTCGTTGGCGCGGGGGCGGGCGATGGAGTCCCGTATCGCCCTCGTTGACCGGATCGAGCAGGCGACGGAAGAGATCAAACGTCTCGGTGATTAATATGCGGGTAAAGTCAACGGCCGTGCATGGCATATGCGTTGACACTCCTTATGGAGCGCTTATAGACCTGTGAGCCTCCTGGGGGTGCTGGGGCCTCACCTCATCAAACGCCCCGAATCCCCCTTAAGCCCCCCGCAGTTATGCACTCTGTAAAGGACAAACGTTGTCCATAACTCGTCGTGGCGCACGCCGTTCCGTGCGCATCCTCGGTGTCGCCTCCGCCTCGGCCGCCGTCCTGCTGGGCCTGTCCGGCTCCGCGTTCGCGTGCCAGATCGGTGACTTCACGGCCGAGGCCGGCTGTGCCGGTGACCAGGGCCAGATCATCATCACCGACACCGACTCGTCCCGCACCACCGCTCACATCACCGTGTTCGAGACGAACGACGCCGTCGACACGAAGATCGCCGAGGCGAACGTCAAGGGTTCCGCCCAGGGCACGAAGACCCCCATTGACGTGGCCTGGAAGGCCGGCACCACCTACCGCGTCAACGTGAAGGTCAACAGCGGCAAGTTCAAGTTCGACCAGTTCATCAACCCGGACCTGGTCACCCCCGCCGAGGCCTGCAAGAAGAAGGAATCCCCGTCGCCGTCGGCCAGCGACTCGCCGTCCCCGGCTCCGTCCACCTCCGCCCCGGCCGAGTCGGCGACCCCGACCCCGTCGGCCTCCGAGTCCAGCTCCGCCCCGGCGGGCACCTCGGACAACGCGCCGTCCCCGGCGGCCGGTGACTCGAACCTCGCCGAGACCGGTGCCAGCTCCAACACCGGCCTGATCGCCGGCGTCGCGGCCGCCCTGGTCGCCGTCGGCGGTGGCGCGGTCTTCTTCGGCATGCGCCGCCGTGGGTCGCGCGACAACGGCTGACGACTCACCCACCGCACACCACCGCGGCCCGTCCTCCTATCCCCAGGGGACGGGCCGCGGTCGTGTCCCGGCCGGAGACCGCTTCCCTCGGCCGGAGGCCATGCGCCTCGGCCGGAGGCCATGCGTCTCAGCCGGAGGTCATGCGTCTCAGCCGGAGGTCATGCGCCTCGGCCGGAGGCCATGCGGCTCAGCCGAAGGTCGTGTGCGTCAGCCAGGCCTCCAGCACCTCGCGCTCGCCGAGGACCTCCAGGCCGGGGGTGTCCAGCGGAAGCCGGCGGTAGAAGGCGAGCAGGACGGGGGTGAGCGGTCCGCGCAGGGCGACCGTGGCCTTCTCGTGGCCGCGCCGCCAGCCGACGCCGTCCTCGCCCACCTCGACGAGCCACTCGGCGTTCAGCTCCGGGGCGGTGTCGGTGGCGTGCAGATGGATGCTGCGACGGGGGCCGCGCAGTTCCCGCGCCCACTCGCGGGCCCCGGAGCGCTGCACCCACTCCACGAGCTGCAGCCACTCGTCCAGCGCGTCGGCGGCGATGTCGGGCGCGACCTCGTAGGGCGCCCCGACGGTGAGCGCGGCGTCCGCGCGGTGAACGGTGATCTCGCAGGCCATCCGGCGGGCCCAGAACCCGCTCGTGGCCATGCCGGTCCAGGACCACACCTTGGCGTCCGGCCCGGCCTCGCGCAGCGCCGCGACGACCAGCTCGCCCGTCTCCGCCAGCCAGGCGTCCAGGGCCGCCGCGTCACCCTTGGCCTCGGAACCGCCGCCGAGCGGGACCTGCTCGGTCGGCAGCTGCTCCTGAGCCCGGGTGCGGACCAGTGCGGCCGCCCAGCGCAGGGCGCCGCCCATGTGCCGCACGAGCTGTTCCAGCGACCAGTCCGGGCAGGTGGGCACGGTGGCCGACAGATCGGCGCCGGAGGTCACCAGGGCCCTCAACTGACCGACCTGGTGGCCGATTTCGTCACAGTAGCGATCGTGTGCGAGGAGTGTCATGGGCTCACCCTAGAAGCAGGGTGATCAGTCGAGCACGACGATTTCCGGCGCGTCGAACTCCACGCCCACCCGGGCGCCGGCCTCCGGTGCGTCCCGGAGCGCGCAGGCCGCCTCCAGCCGCGGAGCGTCCTCGGGCTGCAGGTGAACGGCCACATGGGTGCCCTGGAAGGTGCGGGCGGTCACCGTGCAGGGCAGGCCCTCGCCGGCCGGGACGAGGCGGACGCCGGCGGGCCGGACCAGGAGCGTGCGCTCCCCCTGCGCGGAGCCGTCGGGCACCGGCAGCTTGCCCCAGGGACTGTCGGCGGCCGCCCCCACGACCGTCGCCGGAATCACGTTGGAGAACCCGAGGAAGCGGGCCACGAACGCGTCGGCGGGCCGCTGCCAGACCTCCAGGGGCGTACCGGACTGCGCGATCCGCCCGTCCCGCATCACCACCACCCGGTCGGCCAGCGCGAACGCCTCACCCTGGTCGTGCGTCACCGCGAGCACGGTCGTCCCCAACCGGCCGAACAATTCCCGCAGTTCGACCACGAGCCGCTCCCGGAGCGAGCGGTCGAGCTGGCCGAGCGGCTCGTCCAGCATCAGCAGCCGCGGCCGGGGCGCGAGCGCGCGGGCGAGGGCCACCCGCTGCTGCTCACCGCCGGACAGCCCGGCCACGGCCCGCCGGGCGGCCCCGGGCAGCCCGACCAGCTCCAGCAACTTCCCCACCGCCGCGTCCCGTTCCCCCTTGGCCACGCCGTGCATCCGCAGCCCGAAGGCCACGTTGGCGCCGACGTCCCGCTGCGGAAAGAGCTGGTGGTCCTGGAACATCAGGCCGACGCCCCGCCGGTGCGCGGGCACGCCGGACTGGTCGCGGTCGTCCAGCAGCACCCGCCCGGAGTCGAGGGGCTGCAGCCCGGCCACGGCCCGCAGCAGGGTCGACTTCCCGCTGCCGCTGGGCCCGAGGACGCACACCACCTGGTGCTCGGCGACATCGAGGTCGACGGCGTCAAGCACGGCCCGCCCGCCGAAGCGCACGGTCGCGGCCTTGAGCCCGAGCAGCATCAGAACTCCCCCGTCCGGTCGATGCGCAGCCGCTCCAGCAGCAGCAGCGCGGCGGCGCACACCACCATCAGAATGGTCGAAAGGGCCATCGCCTGGCCGTAGTTGAGGTCTCCGGGGCGGCTGAGCAGCCGGGCCACGGCGACCGGCAGCGTCGGGCTGTCGGGCCGGGCGATGAACACGGTCGCCCCGAACTCACCGAGCGACACGGCGAACGCGAACCCGGCCGCGACCAGCAGCGCCCGCCGCACCAGTGGCAGGTCCACCTCGCGCCACACCCGCCAGGGCGACGCCCCGAGCACGGCGGCGGCCTCACGCAGCCGTCCGTCGACCGCACGCAGCACCGGCAGCATCGTCCGTACGACGAAGGGTGCGCCGACCAGCGCCTGCGCGAGCGGCACCAGGAACCAGGACTGGCGCAGGTCCAGCGGCGGCTTGTCGAGCGCGATCAGGAAACCGAAGCCGACGGTCACGGCGGACACGCCGAGCGGCAGCATCAACAGCGCGTCGAAGCCCCGTACCAGCCGCCCGGCGTCCCGGCGGGCCAGCGCGGCGGCCGCGAGACCTCCGATCACGAGGGCGATCGCGGTGGCGGCGACGGCGTACTGCAGCGAGGTCCACACGGCGTGCACGGGCGGCACCAGGAACGTACCGCCGTCGGCGTCCGTCAGCGCCCGGTAGTAGCCGAGGCCGGGCGCGTCGAGGGAGCGCCGGACGAGCACGGCGAGCGGCAGGACGAGCAGCAGCGCGATGGTGACGAGCACCCCGGCGAACAGCGCCCACTGCCCGGCGCCGCGCGGCCGGCGCGCGGTCGACTCCGGGGCCACGAGCCGCAGGGCGCCCTCCCGCCGCCGTACCGTCCAGGCGTGCACGACGAGGATCGCGCCGACGGCGGCGAACTGGACGAGGGTGAGGACGGCGGCCGTCGACAGATCGAGAACCTCGGAGGTCTGCCGGTAGATCTCCACTTCGAGGGTGGAGAAGGTGGGACCGCCGAGGATCTGCACGATGCCGAAGGAGGTGAAGGTGAACAGGAACACCATCAGCGCGGCGGCGGCCACGGCGGGCGCGAGCGCGGGCAGGGTCACCTTCCGCCAGGCTCGCAGGGGCGAGGCGCCCAGCACCCGGGCGGCCTCCTCCTGACGGGGGTCGAGCTGGGCCCACAGCCCGCCGACGGTCCGCACGACGACCGCGTAGTTGAAGAAGACGTGGGCCGTCAGGATCGCCCACACGGTGGTGTCCAGCCGTACGCCCCACAGCCGGTCCAGCAGCCCGCCGTGCCCGACCAGCGCCAGGAAGGCGCTGCCCACGACGACGGTCGGCAGCACGAACGGCACGGTGACCACGGCCCGCAGCAGCTGCTTGCCCGGGAAGTCGAGGCGGGCGAACACGTAGGCGGCGGGCAGCGCGAGCACCAGGGTCAGCGCGGTGGAGGCGAGCGCCTGCCAGGTGGTGAACCACAGCACGTGCCGGATGTCCGGCTGCGTGACCACGTCCACGATCCGCCCGAACCGCCAGACGCCGTCGGCCTTCAGCCCGCGCGTGACGATCGCGGCGACCGGCCAGGCGAAGAACAGCGCGAAGAACGCGACGGGCAGGGCCATGAGCCCGAGCCGCGCCGCGTTCCCCGTGCGGCTGCCCTCGCGCGGGGCGCGAGGGGCTACTTCAGTACGAGCGAGGTCCACGACTTGACCCACTGGTCACGGTTGGCGGCGATCCTGCCGGGCGCCATGGTCTCGGGGTGCCGGGCGGCCGGACCGAACTCGGTGAACTCGGCGGGCACCGCGGCGCCCTGCACCACCGGGTAGACGTACATCTTCAGCGGCATGTCCTCCTGGAACTCCTTGGAGACCAGGAAGTCGACGAACGCCTCGGCGCCCTTGGGGTTCTTCGCGTGGGCGAGCACCCCGGCGAACTCGATCTGCCGGAAGCAGGTGCCGGTGGCGATGCCGGTCGGGGCGGTGGCGGGCCGCTTCTCGGCGTAGATCACCTCGGCGGGCGGCGAGGAGGCGTACGACACCACGAGCGGGCGGTCGCCGCCGGCCTTCTTGCCCCCGGTGGAGCCGGAGAACTCCTGGGAATAGGCCTGCTCCCAGCCGTCGACCACCTTGACGCCGTTGGCCTTGAGCTTCTTCCAGTAGTCCTGCCAGCCGTCGTTCCCGAACTGCGCGGCGCTGCCGAGCAGGAAGCCGAGGCCGGGCGAGGAGGTGGCCGCGTTCTCGGTGACGAGGAGGTTCTTGTACTGCGGCTTCACCAGGTCGGCGAAGGACTGCGGCGGGGTCAGCCGGTGCTTGCCGAACCAGGCCTTGTCGTAGTTGACGCAGATGTCGCCGTAGTCGACGGGCGTGACCCGGTGCTTGTCCTTGTCCAGCTGGTAGGGGGCGCCGACCTTGTCGAGGCCCTTGGCCGTGTACGGCTCGAACAGCCCGTTGTCGAGGGCGCGGGAGAGCAGGGTGTTGTCGACGCCGAAGAAGACGTCGCCCTGCGGGTTGTCCTTGGTCAGGATGGCCTTGTTGACGGCCTGGCCGGCATCGCCGTCGTTGAGGACCCGCACCTTGTACCCGGACCGCTTCTCGAAGTCCCGCAGCACGTTCTTGGAGACGGCCCACGAGTCGTGGCTGACCAGGGTCACGGTCCGGGAGTCCGCGGACGACGTGCCCTCGCCGGAACCGCACGCGGACAGGCCCATCAGGCCGAGCCCGACCGCCACGGCCACGAAGGTCTTGTTCTGCACTGGTTGTCCTCCTGGGGGTTGGCCAGGAAGAGACGCGGCCCTGCCCGGCCTTTCCGTACGGCAGGCCGGGCAGGGCGCAACAGCTTGAGTGATGACCGAACTTCCTACCCAGAATGACCTGGGCGAGGTTCAGAGGGTCTGCGGCCCTGTCCGCCGCACTCTCAGCGCTGTGGCGCTCCCCTGTCGGAATATGAAGATGTGTGGACCCGGCCAGATTACCGCTCGGTGGCGGCGAGCTGACCGCAGGCTCCGTCGATCTCCTGACCACGGGTGTCCCGGACGGTGACCGGCACTCCATGGGCCGCGATGGCCTCCACGAACGCCTTCTCGTCCTCGGGCCGCGAGGCGGTCCACTTCGAACCCGGCGTCGGGTTCAGCGGGATGAGATTGACGTGCACGGGCTTGCCCTTGAGCAGCCGCCCGAGCCGGTCGCCTCGCCACGCCTGGTCATTGATGTCGCGGATCAGCGCGTACTCGATCGACAGCCGCCGCCCGCTCTTCTCGACGTACTCGAACCCGGCGTCCAGCACCTCGCGCACCTTCCACCGCGTGTTCACGGGGACGAGGGTGTCGCGCAGCTCGTCGTCGGGGGCGTGCAGGGAGATCGCGAGCCGGCACTTGAAGCCCTCGTCGGCGAACCGGTGGATGGCCGGCACGAGCCCGACGGTGGACACGGTGATCCCGCGCTGCGACAGGCCCAGCCCGTCCGGCGTGGGATCGGTGAGCGCGCGGATCGCACCGACGACCCGCTTGTAGTTGGCGAGCGGCTCGCCCATCCCCATGAAGACGATGTTGGACAGCCGCGCGGGCCCGCCGGGCACCTCTCCGTCCCTGAGCGCCCGCATCCCGTCGACGATCTGGTGGACGATCTCGGCGGTGGACAGGTTCCGGTCCAGCCCGGCCTGCCCGGTGGCACAGAACGGGCAGTTCATGCCGCATCCGGCCTGTGAGCTGATGCACATGGTGACCCGGTCCGGGTACCGCATCAGCACGGACTCCACGAGGGTCCCGTCGAACAGCCGCCACAGCGTCTTGCGGGTGGTGCCCTGGTCGGTGGACAGATGCCGTACGACGGTCATCAGCTCCGGGAACAGCGCTTCCTGCAGCCTGCCGCGCGACCCGGCGGGGATGTCGGTCCACTCCTCCGGGTCGTGCGCGTACCGCGCGAAGTAGTGCTGCGAGAGCTGCTTGGCACGGAACGGCTTCTCCCCGGCCTCGGCGACGGCGTCCTTGCGCTCGGCGGGCGAGAGATCGGCGAGATGCCGCGGCGGCTTCTGAGCTCCGCGCGGGGCGACGAAAGTGAGTTCTCCGGGCTTAGGCATGGCGTTACCAGTGTCGCAGATCAAATTCGGTGACCTGCGGCTGCCGCATGCTACGACTGTCGTCAGTAGGCGTCACCGGTCACTGCTGAGCGGCCTCGGACGGCCCAGCGACGGCCCAGGCACGGCCCGACGACGATCACTCGTCGGCTGCCCGCCACTCGTCGAGGCGGACCCTGACCTGGTGATTGTCGGCGTGCCAGAAGACCTCACCACTGACGATGGCCCCGAGGGCCGGGAGGTCCATCCCCTGCGGCATGGACGTGATCTCGGCCAGCGCTATGGCGTTCGGCACGCCATCCATACGCAGGAAGACGCCGAAGGGCTGCCGACCGATGACTTCCCCGGTGATGTGGGTCCCCACGGGCAGTGCCGCGACGGTTGCCGGCCAGCTTTCCAGCACCGTGTCCGCAGCCGGCGCTTCGGGGCCCGTGGGCCACGCGTACTCATCCATCGCCGGATCATGACATCGCGAGCGATCAAGGGCTTAGTACTCCGGCTGTAGATCGTGATCTTCGTAGTACGCGGTCGTCCGGGCCGTCTCTCGTCCCGGGTTGGTCCGACTGGTCGGATCTGACGGTGGGTCGCGCCGGGACGTTCCGGGCGGCGGCACCGCCGAGGTTATGAATGCGGCACCTGACCATCCACGAGCATCAACCTCAGGAGCCACACGATGCGCCCCATCAGAGCAGCCTGTCTCGGCACGGCCACTGCCCTGGTCACCCTTCTCGCCTGCACCCCTGTCGCGTCCGCCGCGACGAACACCGACTCCGCCCACGCCAAGGGCGGAGACAAGGTCATCACACTCATCGGCCATCTCGCGCAGCAGTCGCGCTTCCCCGTCAACCCCGGCGGCCCCGCCGCCCAGGGCGATCGGACCGTGGTCCGCTCGATCCTCTTCGACGAGAACGACAAAATCCAGGTCGGCGAAACCGACGGCTTCTGCACCACCACCACGGTCGAAAATCGCGGAGCGGAGGAGTGCGTCGTGACCTACAAACTCCCGGGCGGCCAGCTCACCGCGCAGGGGATGGTCTTCCGCATTCTCAACGCGCAGGGCGGCGTCGCGGTCCCTCCCCCTTCGTTCGACAACGCGATCACCGGCGGCACCGGGGTGTTCGACCAGGCTCGTGGTCAGGTCCACGCCGACACGATCGGTACGGGCACCAGGCGCTTCACCATCGACCTCGACCGCTAACTGCCCCTGCTCCCGCCCGATGAGAAGGCTGGGCCGTCCACGGCACGAGCCGACTCGCATACTGTCTCCCGGTTCGGCTTGCCCCCGTCAACGGTCTCGATCCGACACACAGAGTCAGAGACCATTTTCAGGCCTTGAGCCTGCTTCACGATCTTTCCGGCAGCGGTCAGCGCTGCGTCGCTCAGAGACACAGCAGTCACCAACAAGTCCCCCGACTTGGACAGTGCCTCGTTGGCTTTGGCCGAGGCAACGCACGCCGGCGCAGTGGGTGGGCAGAAGGAGTGGGGTGGGCCGCCGACGCGGGTTCAGCTCTGGAAGACGCATGTCCGGCTGACGGTGCGGACGAACAGCCTGGGATGCAAGTCGCCATGATCAGCGCGACTGTGGCCAATCGACGCAAGGAAGCACTCCTGCAGGAAGTGTGAAGGTCGACTGAGCCTACGGTCGTGCATCCTTGGGAGGCAGGCGGTCGAGAAGATGCGTTCGAGCTGAGACGCTGGTACGAAACATCCCACCGTGCCTGACCGCCAGACCTGGATGGAAACCCGTATGGTCGGGGGCCCCGACCTGGGGTTTCGCTGGGGCGGCTGTCGCTCGCCTGTCATTGTCGGCCGCCGTTGGTCGGTCCCTGGGGGCCTCGGACGGCCCACAGGCGGCCCAGAGACGGCCCAGTGACCCACACCAGGCCCTTTATTCGCGCCGAACGCGCTGGTAGGGAGCTTATCGCTGCCCAACTACTGCCAGTTCTCCGGGCCTTAGGCATGGCGTTACCAGTGTCGCAGATCCAAAAGGGTGACCTGAGGGTGTCGCCGGCCACGGCTGTCGTCAGTGGGATGCGCCGGTCGTCCGTGGGACCTTGACCTGGTGGTTGTCGGCGTGCGAGAGGACCTCACCGCTGAGAATGGAGCGCATAGACCGCTGACCGCTGACCCGCGGTCGGTGGCACGTGGACCGCGCGGCCGGATCACTTCTTCCTGAGGTCGGTCTTCCGCTCGGTGGCCTCGCGGAACAGCGCGGCGAGTGTGCGCAGCTGCTGCCGGCGTGCTCGCTCGGTGTCGCGTCTCGCTTGTCGTGCGTCGGCGATGTGCATCAGTGTGCCGCCGACGCCGGCGGCGAACCACAGCGCGGCGTGGATGAAGGCGTGCTGGTAGGCGCGGTGTACGCCGATGACGCAGGCGCCGAGGAACATCACACGCTCGGACCATCGGCCTATCGCATCGGCGTTCCGCCGGAACCACCGTTCCCGCGTGGCGCTGTGGCCGCTCAACTTTCCCACCCCGTTCGCTGGTCCTCTGGCGGCCGGTGACGCCGGGCTCGCCCGGGCCGACCATCCGTAGCCGTGATCGGCGGGGCCGTGGTGGCAGAGAATATCCGAGGGCGGCGTAGCGACTCGCTGTCATGTGCGATGCGGGGAGGGGACATGAAGCGCGGCGTAGTGGTGCGGGGCCTGCGGTTCGGCCTGGCCGTCGGCGGGGTCTGCGCGCTGGGGTGGGGCGCCGTGTGGACGGCCGGCGTGGTGGTCGCGTCGGTGCTGGGGCACCGGCACGCCGTGCCCGCGGCTCTCGTTTCCGAAGCGGTCCTCGTGGGCGGCAGCCTGTTCGCGGGTGCGGTGGTGGGTCTCGGGCTCGGTGTGACGCTGGCGCTCGCGCCCGGCCGGCTGACCTCTCACGGGCCGCTCCGCCGACTTCTGGCGGGAGTCGTCGCCGGAACGCTTTTCCTCGGCGAGGTCGTCGTGGTCGGCGTGGAGGGCGGCATCCTGCCGGTGCTGCTGACGATGGCGGGTATGCCGGTGACGGGCGCGGTGGCGGCTGCGTGCAGCGGTGACATCGCAGGGCTGAGCCGCCGTCATGCCTGGTTGTGGCCGCGCACCCCTTTGTGGGCCGACGTTCGGGGACTCACCTGGCGCGGGAGGCTCCGGGCCGTGGTCCAGCTGCTGTGGAACTGACACCGCCCACGGGACGGCCGCCGCGCCGGCGTCCATGAGCTGTGAAGTTCTGCTGACGAACGGTCGGGTTTCCTGGTCGGGGCTTGTCCCGGGCTCCGGCTCTCGCGTAACCAGATGAGCCATGAACCTTTTCGGCCGCAACTCCTTCCACCGACGCACCCAGCCGTCCGCCGCCCCCGTGGCGACCGCCGCGCCGGCGGGCACCGGTACCGCCGTACTGCCCGATCCCGGCCTGGCGGGCCTCACCGGCGAGTGGCTGATCGATCCCGCGCACAGCAGGATCGGGTTCTCCGTGCGGCACGCGATGGTGACGACGGTGCGCGGCGCCTTCGCCGAGTACGAGAGCCGCCTCTACTTCGACGGCCGCGACCCGGTCCGCTCCCGGGCCGACATCGTCCTGTACACCGCCAGTGTCGACACCGGAGTGGAACAGCGGGACGCCCACGTGGTCGGCCGGCAGTTCCTCGATGCGGCGGCCTACCCGCGGATGACCTTCACGAGCACCTCCGTGGACCTCGCGGGCACCGACGTCTACCGCATGACCGGCGATCTCACCATCAAGAACACCACCCGCCCCGTCGACCTGGAACTCACCTACATCGGCCATGTGACCGACGCCTTCGGTGACGAGCGGGTCGGCTTCGACGGCACCACCACCATCAACCGGACCGACTGGGGGCTCACCTACGACGCCCGGCTGGCCCAGGGCGGGACCATGGTGAGCGAGAAGGTGCGCCTGCAGTTCGACATCGCCGCCATCCGCGTCACCTGAGGCCGCCCTCCCCCACCGGCAACGGCGACGGGCCCCCGTCCTGCACACAGGACGGGGGCCCGAAAGCCGTGCGACACGCGGGTCAGGCCGAGCCCACGAAGATCACCAGCAGCAGCCACACCACCGGCGCCGTGGGCAGCAGCGAGTCGAGCCGGTCCATGATGCCGCCGTGACCGGGGAGCAGGGTGCCCATGTCCTTGATGCCCAGGTCACGCTTGATCATGGACTCGCCCAGGTCCCCCAGCGTGGCGCTCGCCGCGACCGCGAGACCCAGCAGCAGGCCCTGCCACCAGGTGCCGCCGTCGATGAGGAACTGCATGCACAGCGCGCCCGCCACCATCGCGAACAGCACCGCGCCCAGCAGCCCCTCGCGGGTCTTGCCGGGGCTGATGCGCGGCGCGAGCTTGGTCTTGCCGAAGCGCCAGCCGACCGCGTAGGCACCGGTGTCGCTGACCACCGTCAGGAGCAGGAAGGTGAGGACACGCCAGGGGCCGTCGCCGGCCGTCAGCATCATCGCGACGAACGTGGCCAGGAAGGGCACGTAGAACGCCGCGAAGACGCCGGCCGTGACGTCCTTGAGGTAGCCCTCCGGTGGTTCCGTCATACGCCAGACCAGGACCGCGAGAGCCGTCAGCGCCATGGCGACCCACGCGCCCTCGGCACCGCGCACATAGCCGGCGACGACCATCGCCGCACCGCCGACCGCGAGCGGCACGAGCGGCGCCTTGATGTCCTTGCGCTCCTGCAGCCTGCTGGTCAGCTCCCAGAGGCCGACGACCACGGCGACCGCGACCACACCGACGAAGACGGCCTTGACGATGAACAGCGAGGCGACGATCACCACACCGAGCCCGACGCCGACTCCTATGGCCGCGCTCAGGTCACGGCCCGCGCTCTTCTTCTGCGGCGCTGGCGCCGGCTGCGGGGCGTCGGACATGGGCTCCGGATTCTGGGTCGGCTGCGGGATCTGCTGCTGCGTCGGCTGCGGGGCGGGCTGGGGGGTCGGCTGCTGCGGCTCGTACCGGGGCTGCTGCTCGTACGTGGCGTACGCGTGCTGCGGCTCGTACGCCGTCTCGTACCGCGATTCGTACCGCTGTTCGTGCGGTGACTCGTACCGCGGCTCGTCCCGGAACAAGGGGCCGCTCAGCTGAGTGGCCCCCCGGTCGTCGTCCCGGCCTCCGCCGTACGCGTCTGCACCGAACTCGTCTCCGCCGAACTCGTCTCCGCCGTACGCGTCCCGGCCGTACGCGTCAGCGCCGTACACGGGTCCGTCGGGCACGATGGGCATGGGGCGAGTCTGCTGCGCCTGAGGCGCATCGTACGCGGGACCCGCCGGAACGGCCCCCTGGGCAGGCTGGACAGGACCGCCCTCACCAGGCGCCCAGTGACCGGCCTGCCCCGCCGGTGGCGGCGCGCCCCAGGAAGAGTCGCTCATCAGACTTCGAGCAGCTCGGCTTCCTTGTGCTTCAGGAGCTCGTCGACCTGGGCGACGTACTTCGCCGTCAGGTCGTCCAGCTCCTTCTCCGCACGGCGGCCCTCGTCCTCGCCGACCTCGCCGTCCTTGATCAGCTTGTCGATGGCGTCCTTGGCCTTGCGGCGCACGGAGCGGATGGAGACCTTCGCGTCCTCACCCTTGCCCTTGGCGACCTTGATGTACTCGCGGCGGCGCTCCTCGGTGAGCTCGGGGAACACCACACGGATGATGTTGCCGTCGTTGCTGGGGTTGACGCCCAGGTCGGAGTCGCGGATGGCCTGCTCGATGTTGCGCAGCGCGCTCTTGTCGAACGGCGTCACGACCGCCATGCGCGGTTCCGGCACGGAGAACGAGGCCAGCTGGTTGATCGGCGTCGGGGCGCCGTAATAGTCGGCCACGATCTTGTTGAACATCGCCGGGTGCGCACGGCCGGTGCGGATCGCGGCGAAGTCCTCCTTGGCGACCACGACGGCCTTCTCCATCTTCTCCTCGGCCTCGAGGAGGGTCTCTTCGATCACCACTTGCTCCTGCGTGTCTTGAGTGAGGCCCGGCTGCGGTTCCTGAAGTCGGAGCGGCGGCCGGCTGCGTCGCGTCTTCTTCCTGCACGGTTCCCGACCGGCAGGACATTGTCCATCCCCCGGCCCTGGTCCGGCCCCGTTACAGGCCCGGGACCACCGGCCGGGTTGATGCCGGGTCAGCCGCGGCCGACCTGGTCACCCACCAGCGTGCCGATCTTCTCACCCTTGACGGCCCGAGCGATATTGCCCTCGGCGAGCAGCTCGAAGACCAGGATCGGAAGCTTGTTGTCGCGGCACAGCGTGATCGCGGTGGCGTCGGCGACCTTGAGGTCCCGGGTGATGACCTCGCCGTAGCCGAGCGCGTCGAACTTGACGGCGTCCGGGTTGGTCTTGGGGTCGGAGTCGTAGACCCCGTCCACGCCGTTCTTGCCCATGAGCAGCGCCTCGGCGTCGATCTCCAGGGCGCGCTGGGCGGCGGTGGTGTCGGTGGAGAAGTACGGCATGCCCATACCGGCGCCGAAGATGACCACGCGGCCCTTCTCCAGGTGGCGCACGGCGCGCAGCGGGATGTAGGGCTCGGCGACCTGGCCCATGGTGATCGCGGTCTGCACCCGCGAGTCGATGCCCTCCTTCTCCAGGAAGTCCTGGAGGGCGAGGCAGTTCATCACGGTGCCGAGCATGCCCATGTAGTCGGAGCGGGCGCGGTCCATGCCGCGCTGCTGGAGCTCGGCGCCGCGGAAGAAGTTGCCGCCGCCGATGACGACCGCGACCTGCGCGCCGTCCCGGACGACGGCCGCGATCTCGCGGGCGATCTTGTGCACCACGTCCGGGTCCACGCCCAGGCCCCCACCACCGGAGAACGCCTCTCCGGACAGCTTCAGCAGAAACCGGCCGCGTACTTTGCCGTCGTCGCTCTTCTGGGCCTTGGTGGTCATGGGAGATCCCGCCTCTTTCACGTGTTGCACATACGAAGAAGGCCATTGCCGGTGGGGTCGCTTTTCGCTCCCGTTCGCGGCAATGGCCTCCTCGTCAGATCTGCTGCCGTCCGCCACGCGCCAGGGTGTGGCGGTGTGCGCGGACGACTGCTGTCGACCCTACCGAGAATTTCCCGCGGGTCGCGCGTCGATCGCGGTACGGACTCAGATGCCGACCTTGATGCGCGAGAAGCGCTTCAGGGTGACACCGGCCTCGTCCAGCACCTTCTGGACCGACTTCTTGTTGTCCAGCGCGTACGGCTGGCCGAGCAGCGTGGCGTCCTTGAAGAAGCCGTTGAGACGACCCTCGACGATCTTGGCGATCGCGGCCTCGGGCTTGCCCTCGGCGCGGGTGGTCTCCTCGGCGATGCGGCGCTCGGACTCGACGACGTCGGCCGGGACCTCGTCCTTGGAGAGGTACTTCGGCGCGAAGGCGGCGATGTGCTGGGCGACGCCCTTGGCGACCTCGGCGTTCGGCTTGTCCAGCTCGACCAGGACACCGATCTGCGGGGGCAGGTCGGGCATGGTGCGGTGCATGTAGGCGGTGACGTAGCCGTCGGAGAACTGCGCGAAGCGGTCCAGGACGATCTTCTCACCGAGGTTGGCGTTGGCCTCGTCCACGAACGCCTGGACGGTCTTGCCGGCCTCGATCTCGGAGGCGAGCAGGGCCTCGAGGTCGGCCGGGGAGGTCGCGGCGACGTGCTCGGCGATCTTGTTGGCGACGGCCTGGAACTTGTCGCCCTTGGCGACGAAGTCCGTCTCGCACTTCAGCTCGACCAGGACACCGGTGGAGTTGTCGTCGGCGATGATGGAGACCACGGCGCCGTTCTCGGCGGAGCGGCCCTCGCGCTTGGCGACGCCCTTCTGGCCCTTGATGCGCAGCTCTTCGACGGCCTTCTCGACGTTGCCCTCGGCCTCGTCCAGCGCCTTCTTGCAGTCCATCATGCCGGCGCCGGTGAGCTCACGGAGCTTCTTGACGTCGGCGGCGGTGTAGTTCGCCATGAGTCTGTGAGTCTTTCTCGAAGTCTGGAAGATCTTCAGATCAGCACGGTGTGCGCTCCACATCCGATCGCGGAGCGCGTACGGCGCGCCGACCTACGGGTGAACAGCGGGGGCGGACTTCACCGCGCCGGAGGCGCTGTCGGTGCCGCCCCCACTGTCGACGCTGAGGTCAGGCCTGCTCGCCCTCGGCGGCCTTCTCGCCCTCGGGGGCCTTCTCGCCCTCGGCGGCCGGAGCGGCCTCCGCAGCGGGGGCCTCCGCGGCCGGAGCCTCGGCGGCGGGGGCCTCGGCGGCCGGGGCCTCCTCGGCCTTCTTCTCGCCGCCCTCGAGCAGGTCGCGCTCCCACTCGGCGAGCGGCTCGCCCGCGGCCTTCTCGCCCTTGTCGCCGGTGGCGACGCGCGAGCGGCTGATGAGGCCCTCGGCGACGGCGTCGGCGATCACGCGGGTGAGCAGGGTGACGGAGCGGATCGCGTCGTCGTTGCCCGGGATCTTGTAGTCGACCTCGTCGGGGTCGCAGTTGGTGTCGAGGATCGCGACGACCGGGATGTTGAGCTTCCGGGCCTCACCGACCGCGATGTGCTCCTTCTTGGTGTCCACGATCCAGACGGCGCTGGGCACCTTCTGCATCTCGCGGATACCGCCGAGGGTCTTCTCCAGCTTGGCCTTCTCGCGCGAGAGCACGAGAAGCTCCTTCTTGGTCAGACCGGACGCGGCGACGTCCTCGAAGTCGATCTGCTCGAGCTCCTTGAGGCGCTGCAGACGCTTGTAGACGGTCGAGAAGTTGGTGAGCATGCCGCCCAGCCAGCGCTGGTTGACGTAGGGCATGCCGACGCGGGTGGCCTGCTCGGCGATGGCCTCCTGCGCCTGCTTCTTGGTGCCGACGAACATGACCGTGCCGCCGTGGGCGACGGTCTCCTTGACGAACTCGTAGGCGCGGTCGATGTACGACAGCGACTGGAGCAGGTCGATGATGTAGATGCCGTTGCGCTCGGTGAAGATGAAGCGCTTCATCTTCGGGTTCCAGCGACGGGTCTGGTGACCGAAGTGGACGCCGCTCTCCAGCAGCTCCCGCATCGTGACGACGGCCATGGCCGTATCTCCTTGAATTTCTCGGTTGTGCCGCGGATGCCGGACGGCTCCCGCGCCTGACGCCCGTGGTGCGCCGTGCCGCAAAGGACCGAGAGGCGCTGACACCGGCTTTTGATCACCAGGTGTCGGGGCGTGCGAAGTCGACCCGGTGACCCGGATCGCCAGAAGAAGTGTACGGGACCGTCGGGGCACCGGGTGACGCCGCTGTCCCCAACCGGGGAGTGATCCACAGGTTCGACCGCGATCGGCGCGCGTGCTGGACGGTGTGTCGCATGCGACGACTCATGCGAAGTGTCCCGGCACGGCCGGGCCGGCGGGGGCTGCTGCCGGCAGCGCTGCCGGCCGCCCTCCTGATCGCCCTGCCGGCCGCACTCACACCTCTGGCCTGGGCCGACGCCCCTCCCCCGGCGCCGCCCCGCCCCGCCGGGGCTCCCGTCCCGGCGATCGGCCGCGCCTGGCCGGTGGGCACGCGGCCCCTGGTGTTACGGGGCTGGGAGCCACCGGCGACGGTGTACGGCCCCGGGCACCGGGGTGTGGACCTGTCCGCACCGCCCGCGGCGCCCGTCCGTGCGGTGGCGGCCGGCCGGGTGACCTTCGCGGGCCGGGTGGCGGGACGGGGCGTGGTGTCGATCGCCCTGGCGGGCACGGACCTGCGCACGACGTACGAGCCGGTGACTCCGTCGGTGAGGAAGGGGGACGAGGTGGGACCGGGTCAGGTGGTGGGCGGGGTGGAGCCGTCGGGGTCCCACTGCGGGGCGGCGACGTGCGTCCACTGGGGGCTGCTGAGAGGGGAGACCTACCTGGACCCGCTGTCCCTGCTGCCACCGTGGCTGCTGGGGAGGGGCCCGTCGAGGCTGCTGCCGGTCATGCCGTAGGGGCGGACGGGCGATGGCTTGGGCACCTTGCCGACGCGCGCGAGCGAAACCGAGGCCCCGCTCGGCCGCGGCACCGGACGTCCTGCCGGCACCGGACGACCTGCCGGCACCGGACGTCCTGCCGGCACCGGTGAGCGCGGCCCACCGTCACGCCGCCGCAACCGCAACCACAGCGCCGGTCAGCCGCAGCCGCAACCACAGCCCCGGTCAGCCCTTCACGCCCCGCAGCGCCATGCCCACCGCCGCCTCGGTCACCGACGCCGGCTCCTCCGCCCCGAGCTCGATGCGCCGGACCGCCGCGTCCACCACTCCCTGCAGCAGCATCGCCGCCAGCCGGGGCTGCGCATGCCCCATCTCCCCGAGCGCCTCAACGATCATCGCGACCAGGCCCCCGTGGGCGGCCCGGATCTTCTCCCGCGCCCCGGCGTCCAGCTCGCTCGCGGAGATGGCGACGACCGCCCGGTGCCGCCGGTCACCGACCAGTGCCAGCTGCTGCCGCACATACGCCTCGACCTTGCCCTCGGCCGAGTCCGCGTGCTCCATCGCCGCGGCCACCTCCGCCGCCCACAGCGGGAAGTCGACCTCGCACAGCTCCTCGACCACGGCGGCCCGCGACCGGAAGTACTCGTACACGGACGACCGCGCCAACCCCGTCCGCTCGGCCAGCGCGGGGAAGGTCAGCGCTTCCGTCCCGCCCTCGGACAGCAGGGACCGAGCCGCGTCCAGCAGGGCGGCTCGCTGCATCGACCGGTGCTCGGCCACGGAGGCCGCTCGAATCCTTGGCACGTGAAACACTTTACGGACGAGCCCGGCCGAACGGGAGCGACTCAGCGCCCGAAGCTCGCCAGCTTGGCCCTCAGCTGCAGCACCGACTTGGTGTGGATCTGGCTGACCCGGCTCTCGGTGACGCCGAGCACGTTGCCGATCTCGGCGAGGGTCAGGCCCTCGTAGTAGTACAGCGTGACCACGGTCTTCTCCCGCTCGGGCAGCGTGTTGATCGCCCGCGCGAGGAACCTGCGCAGCTCCCGGTCCTCGGCCACCTCCACCGGATTGTCGGCGGCGGTGTCCTCCAGCGTGTCCATGAGGCTGAGCCGGTCCCCGCCCTCGCCGCCGACGTGCAGCAGCTCCTCCAGCGCGACCACGTTGGCCAGCGACAACTGACTGAACACGGCGTGCAGTTCGTCGACCTCCATGCCCAGCTCGGCGGCGACCTCGCCCTCGTTCGGCGTGCGCCGCAGTCTGGCCTCCAGCGTGGCGTAGGCCCGCTCCACGTTGCGCGCCTTCTGCCGTACCGAGCGGGGGATCCAGTCCAGCGCCCGCAGCTCGTCGATCATCGCGCCGCGGATCCGGGTGATCGCGTACGTCTCGAACTTGATCTCCCGGTCGATGTCGAACTTCTCGATGGCGTCGATCAGCCCGAACACCCCGGAGGAGACGAAGTCGGCCTGTTCCACGTTGGGCGGCAGTCCGACGCTCACCCGGCCCGCGACGTATTTCACGAGCGGCGAGTAGTGCAGGATCAGCTGCTCCCGCAGCCGGTCGTCCCCCGTCGCCTTGTACGACCGCCACAGCTCGTCGAGCGTCGACGGAGCGGGCGGCCGCACGCTGCCACCGTCGCGGGCGGCTGGGGGGATCGCCGCCCGGTCGGACCCGGAGGTGTGCTGGGGCATTCGTCGCCTTGTGCCGTTCTGCTGTGAAGTGCTGTGAAGTGCAGTGAGGTGCTGCGAAGTGCGGGGACGTGGGCGGGGGTGGGGTTCGTGGGCGGAAGTGAGCTGCCTGGGTGAGCTGTCGGTCCGGTGTCGGGTTGACCCGATCTGCTCGGCGCCTTCGTGAGCGTAGCGTGACTGAGGTGTCGCGGTGTGCGAACGAAGTGGCCTCACCCCTGCGCGGGGCCCTCCGGCCGGCCCCGTGACCGCGCCGGGCAGCTCGCTCTGTGTGACCGGCCGGGGCCACCAACTCCGGGAAACACCAAGGGTGTCGGGGGTTCCCCCGGACGGCCGAACACGCTCGGTCAGCATGGGCCTCGGCCTTCCCGGACCGACATCACCGCCTGGCGTGTCAACTTCCAGCCATCGCCGTGTCGTTCGACGTAACCAAGTGCTCGGAGTTCGTACAGCCGGGCGATCGCCTCGTCCCGGGTGGTCCGTGCGCCGAGCGCGATCTCCTCGGCGGGGGCGGCACGGTCCCCGGGCAGGGCGGCGAGAACGGCCCGGGCACCGGGTTCCAGCAGGTCGCGCGGGAACACGGGCCCCCGCCGGGCGGGCGCCAGGTCACCGATGTCACCCACCAGTTCGACGACCTCCGCGGCGTCGGTGACCAGGGCGGCCTCTCCGCGCAGCAGTTCGTGCACACCGGCGGAGAGGCCGCTGGTGACCGGTCCGGGCACGCCCATCGTGATCCGGCCGAGGCGCTGCGCGGCACGCGCGGTGGACAGCGAGCCGCTGCGGCAGGCGGCCTCCACGACGACGGTTCCCCTGGTCAGGGCGGCGATCACCCGGTTGCGGAGGATGAACCGGGTCGGGGTCGGATGGTCGCCCGGCGGCAACTCGCCGACGACCAGTCCCTGTTCCGCGATCCTTCCGATCAGGGCGGCGTGGCCGCGCGGGTAGGGCCGGTCGACGCCGCAGGCCAGGACGGCGACGGTGGCTCCGCGGGCGGCGAGGGCGCCTCGGTGGGCGGCGCCGTCGATGCCGTAGGCGCCGCCCGACACCACCACCCAGCCGCGCTCGGCGAGGCCGGCGGCGAGGGTGGCGGCCACGTGGGTGCCGTACGCGGTGCAGGCGCGCGCGCCCACCACGGCAACGGATCTGAGTGCCCACATCCGCAGACCGGCCCGGCCGCGCACCCAGAGCCCGAGGGGGCGGGCGTCCCCGAGGTCGTCGAGCTGTCCCGGCCACTCGGCGTCCCCCGGCCCGACGAAACGGGCGCCGGCCTCCGCGGCGGCGGCGAGGTCCCGCTCCGGCACGGTCCGCCGGGCCCGCTCGACGAGCCCCGCCCAGCGCACCCCGCTCGCCCCCGGCAAGGGCTCCCCGCCCTGGCGCAGCCGCCGCACCACCGCGGTGACCCCCCGTTCCCGCACCCACCGCCCCGCGACCTCGTCCCCCGGCTCGATGACCCGGGCGAGGAACACCCGTCCGAGCAGCTCGTCGCCGGCCTCCGCGCCTGCGGTCATGTCAGGGCTCCGATCGCCATCGGCACCCCTCGGGGCACCCCGGTGCGCAGCTGCAGGGCCAGGGCGACGTCGCCGGCGTCCGGGCGGTCGTGTCCGACGAGGTCGGCGACCGTCCAGGCGACCCTCAGCACCCGGTCGATGCCGCGTGCCGTGAGCACGCCCCGTTCGAGATTGCGTTCGGCCTCGTCCATGGCGCCGGGCGCGGGCCGGTACCGGCTGCGCAGCTCCCGGCCGGGCAGGTCGCTGTTGGTGCGCCACGGTGTCCCGGTGAGACGGGCCGCCGCGCGCTCGCGGGCCTGTCGCACCCGGGCGGCCACAGTCGCCGTGGACTCGCCCCGCGCGCCCGGCTCGGTGAGCTCGGCCCGGGTCACGGGATCGACCTCGACACGCAGGTCCACCCGGTCGAGCAGCGGACCGGAGAGCCGGGACTGGTAGCGGCGGATCGTCGCGGGCGGGCATTCGCAGAGGGAGTCGCGTTGCGAGAAGCGCCCGCAGGGGCAGGGGTTGGCCGCCAGCACCATCAGGAACCGCGCCGGGAACCGGACCACGCCCGCGCTGCGGGCGATGACGACGTGTCCCGACTCCAGCGGCTGGCGCAGGGCGTCGAGGGTCTGGCTGTGGAACTCGGGTGCCTCGTCCAGGAAGAGCACGCCGCGGTGGGCGAGGGAGACCGCGCCGGGGCGTGCGATGCCGGGGCCGCCGCCGACGAGTGACTGCATCGTGGCCGAGTGGTGCGGGGCGCAGTAGGGGGCGATGTCGATGAGCGGCTTGCCGGGCGGCAGCAGCCCGGCCACCGAGTGGACCGCCGTCACCTCCAGCGACTCCTCCCTGGTGAGCCGGGGCAGTACTGCGGGCAGCCGTTCGGCGAGCATGGTCTTGCCCGCGCCGGGCGGTCCTTCGAGGAACAGGTGGTGTCCGCCGGCGGCGGCCACCTCCACGGCCGTACGGGCCGAGGTCTGGCCCACGACGTCTGCCAGGTCGTGATCGTGGTCGTGCTGGCCGGTACCCAGGCTGTGCATGCCGGTGGCGGCGCCGGTGCCCGGTACGCGCAGGCCGGCCAGCAGCGGGTCGGGGCGTCCCTGATCGTCGGGCTCCTCCTCCGGGACGGGTTCCTCGGTGAGGACCGCGATGAGCTGCCGCAGGCTGCGGACGCCGAGCACCGAGACACCCGGGACCAGTGCGGCCTCGGCGGCGGCGCACTCGGGCACGACCACCTGTTCGTAGCCCGCGTCGGCGGCGGCCAGCACCGCGGGGAGGATGCCCCGCACGGGGCGCACCCGGCCGTCCAGGCCCAGTTCTCCGATCATGACGATGTCGGCGAGGACACGGGGATCGATCCGCTCGGCGGCGCCGAGCACCGCGCAGGCGACGGCGAGGTCGAAGCCGGAGCCCGCCTTGGGCACGGACGCCGGGCTGAGTCCGACGGTGAGCTTCTTCTGCGGCCACTCGCCGCCCGAGTTCACCACCGCCGCCCTCACCCGGTCCCGGCTCTCCGTCAGGCTCTTGTCCGGGAGGCCCACCAGGGTGAAGGCCACGACGCCGGGTTCGAGGTCGGCCTGGACCTCGACGACCACTCCCTCGACGCCCACCAGGGCGACCGCGCAGGTACGGGCGAATCCCATGTCAGGCCACCCCCCGCGCGTGCTCGACCGAGGGGGCGCCCCGGTGGGGCAGGAGGACACCGACCAGGTCGATGCGGACGCCGCCCGGCGGGGCGCCTCCGTGGGCCTGGATCCAGCGTTCGGCCAGGGCCAGCAGGCGCTGCGCCTTCTTCGGGGTGAGCGCGGCCATCGGGTGCTGGAATCCGCCGCCCCTGCGGGTCTTCACCTCGCAGACGACGAGCGCGTCCCCGTCCCGCGCCACGATGTCGATCTCGCCGGACCGTCCGCAGCGCCAGTTGCGCCGCAGGATCGTCATACCGGCCTCGGCGAGCCGCCGGGCGGCCAGATCCTCGCCGTACCTGCCGAGTCCACTGCGTGCCTTGCTCATGTCGGCACCACCTCCGGCGCCAACCGTCACGCATCGGCCCCCAAGATGTTGATCTTGGTGGGTTACTCGGCGGTTGTGGAAAACTCCGTCACCCGCCCGGAAGCTCCAGGTCGCTCTTGTTGAGCTCCTCGATGTTCACGTCCTTGAACGTCAGCACCCGCACCTGCTTCACGAAGCGAGCCGGCCGGTACATGTCCCAGACCCAGGCGTCGGCCATGGAGACCTCGAAGAAGACCTCGCCCTGGACCGAGTGCACCTGCATCTCGTAGTCGTTGGTGAGATAGAAGCGACGCTCGGTCTCGATCACGTATTTGAACAGACCGACGACATCTCGGTACTCCCGGTAGAGCTTCAGCTCCATCTCGGTCTCGTACTTCTCGAGGTCCTCGGCGCTCATGGCATGTTCCCCTTCAGCCGTGCGATCCCACCATTGTGCGCCAGTCCCGGGAGTCCTCAGACGATTTCCGTGTCGAGGGTCACGGGCCCGGCCGGGGGACCTTCGTCGAGCAGCCTCTGCAGCAGCTCGGCGAGTCTGGTCGGATACACCGTCTCATGTGCCCGGGTCAGTTCCTGACACGTCCACCAGCGCGCTCCGGCGACGCTGCGCCGCTCCAGCTCCGTCAGCCCCGTCGCCTCGGTCGCCGTCTGCGTCGTACGGGCGAGGTAGTACCTCTCGTCCTGGTCCCAGCGGCGGCCCGCGAACGGGAAGGAGCACCGGCGCCGCCAGAGCACGGGGCCCAGTTCGACGTCGGTGATGCCGGTCTCCTCGGCGAGTTCCCTGACGGCGGCCTGCTCGCGCGTCTCGGCACCCTCCAGGCCTCCTCCGGGGGTGAACCACCAGTCGTCGGCCGGGTCCTCGGGTTCATGGCCGTGGAGCAGGAGGATGCGGTCCTGCGGGTCGAGCAGCACCACCCGTGCCACCTTGCGCGGCCCGCCCTCGTACGACTCCCCCGGCGCCGGCTCCCCGAGGGTCTCAGCGGACACCGGCTGCCTCCGCGCGGGCCGCACGGGCCCGGGACCGGTTGAGCCGCTTGTCGATGGGGCCGTAGGCGCCGCCCGCGAGGACCAGGACGGCACCGGCCACGATCAGCAGTTCGATGGTGCGCAGCGGGCCGGGCTGGGACAGGGTGCCCAGGGCCTCGAAGCCGGTGGGGCGCTTCAGCGTGCCCTTCCAGGGCCACACGACGGCGTCCACGCGCGCGTTGACGGCGTCGCGGGAGACGGTGCCCTTGGCCGCGTCCGTGAGATGGGCCGTGGAGTCCAGGGAGCCCTGGCGTTCGTCGCCGAGGAGGAAGAGCCGGCCCTCGGGCACGGTCACCGTCGGGAAGTTCTGGTTCTCGGCGAGGCTGCCCTTGGGCAGGTACGGCTCGTCGATCTGCTTGCCGTTGACGGTCAGCTTGCCGTCGGTGCAGCAGGCGACGGTGTCGCCGCCGACCGCGACCACGCGCTTGACCACCTTGGCGCCCGTGACCCAGGTCTTGTCCTCGAAGACGACGACGTCGCCGCGCTTGACCTCGCCGCCGTCGACCTTCTGCGCCAGCACCCGGTCACCGGCGTCGATGGTGGGGGTCATGGAGCTGGTGGGCACGGTGTACGGCCGGTAGGTCAGCGCCGCCCAGCCGAATCCGCCGAGGAACAGCACCAGTCCCAGTGCCACGGCGATGCCGGACAGCCGTTGTCCGAGCCGGCTGCCGCCGGCCTGTGCCGTGCCCGCGCCACCGCCGTGCGGGGCCGTACGTGTCGTGCTCTCGCCACCCATGGACCCGCACCCTACCTGTCGGTACCGAGCAGGGGCAGCCCCTGTTTCCCGACCGGGACCGAGGGTCCGCCGGTCACCGGACTCACAGATTCCGCCCCGCGGGGAGGGCCGGCCCCTCCCCGGGGTGCACGGACGTGGTCAGCGGCCGCTCGTGGACACCTGACGCCCGGTCTCGGCCGCCGGCCGGTCCCCGCGCCTGCGCCGCCACACCGCCAGCGGCAGCACCGCCGCGAGGGCCGCGCCCTGCGGGGCCACCGACAGCGACGCGGAGGCCGAGGACTGCTGGTCGAGGCCCGGCTGGTCGAAGGTGTCCGGGACCGGCAGGGTGCCCCAGCGGTTGATAGGCCAGGCCTTGACGATGGCACGGCCCACGACGTCCTTGACCGGGACCATGCCGTGGTTCTTGTCGGACTGGTTGTAGCGCGAGTCGCGGGAGTTCTGGCGGTGGTCGCCCATGACCCAGATGTAGCCCTTGGGAACCTTCACCTTGAACTGGCCGCCCTGGTCGTCCACGCTGCACGGCGTGTTGCCCGGGTAGACGTACGGCTCGTTCAGCGCCTTGCCGTTGACCGTCAGCGGGCCCGACTTCTTGCACTCGACCGTGTCGCCGCCGACCCCGATCACCCGCTTGATCAGGTCCTTCTCGTTGGCGGACGGCATCAGGCCGATCCAGCTGAGGACCTTCTGCACCGCGTTCGGGTTCGGCTGGGGCTCGCCCGCCAGCCAGTCCGCCGGGTCGTGGAAGACGACCACCTCGCCGCGCTCGGGCTCGGAGCCGAACCACGGGGTGAGCTTGTCGACCAGGACCCGGTCACCCACCTGCAGGGTGTTCTCCATCGAGGCGGAGGGGATCGAGAACGCCTGCACCAGGAAGGTCTTGATCAGCAGCGCCAGGACCAGCGCGATGACGACCAGGATCGGCAGCTCCTTCCAGAAGGAGCGCGGTCCCTTCGGCCGGGGTGCCGCCTCGCCCGTGCCCGCGTCCCCGGAGCGGGGCGGCTGCTCGCCCTCCCGCGTGCCGTCGTCGTCCGCCGTCATGTCATTCCCGGAGGTCATGGCGCCGTCGGGTGCGGGGGCGTTCGCCTCCACGGGGTGCCCGCGGTGCTCCTCGCCGTCGTGTCCCGACCGTGCGCCAACCGCCACATCCCCCACGCCAACTCCTTACTCTGTGCCGCCGCCCGCACCACATACGGCGCAGGCCCACCACTCCCATAACGAGCGGGAGTTCCGCAGGGGTCGGGAGTCGGGTCGTTCCGTTCGGATTCTCGGAGGCAACCCTATGCGACATGCGAGGAGCGGCGGTCGTCCCCGCTCCGGGCGCGGCAACGCTTGCGAAGGTTTTAGGTTCCTCCAGTCGCGTCCAGTGCCCGACCGGCCAGCCGATGACCATGGCACGGCCGACCACCGACTTCTCGGAGACCGTGCCGCCGTACGGGGTGTTCTGGTGGGCGCGCGAGTCCGCGGAGTCGTCCCGGTGGTCGCCCATCACCCACAGCCGGCCCTTGGGGACGGTGATGTCGAAGGGGGTCGAGGAGGGGGAGTTGCCCGGGTAGAGATAGTCCCCTTCCGTGAGCGGTACGCCGTTGACGGTGACCCGGCCCTGCGCGTCGCAGCACTTCACATGGTCGCCGCCGACCCCGATGACCCGCTTGATCAGGTCCTTCTCGTTGTCGGAGGGCAGCAGGCCGATGAAGGTGAGGCCTTCCTTGAACTGCTTGACGACGACCGGGTCGTCCTTCTTGGCGGTCTGCTCGTCGGCCAGCCAGCCGCCCGGGTCGTGGAAGACGACGACGTCCCCGCGCTGCGGCTTGGAGCCGAACCACGGGGTGAACTTGTCGACCAGGACGCGGTCCCCGATCCGGATCGTCTGCTCCATGGAGCCGGACGGGATCACGAACGCCTGGACGAGGAAGGTCTTCAGGACCAGCGCTATGAGGACGGCGACACCGATCAGAAGCGGGATCTCCCGAACGGCTGAACGCCGGCGCTTGCGCTTGACCTTGCGCTGGAGCTTGCGCCGCTCCGCGCGCGTGCGGCCGCCACCGCCGGGCGTGGACGTACGGCGGGAGCCCGTGGGCAGCAGGTTGTCGGCGGGCGTGGCGGGCACGCCGCGCGGTTTGCCGCGGTTACCCATGGCCGCCCTTCGCCGAGGCGGCGGGCACGCGCGCGTAGGCGGACGGCCGGGACAGGTGGGTCAGCCGGTCGTACGGCCAGACGATCCAGTCGGCCCGGCCGATGACCTCGCCGACGGGGACCATGCCGCCGCCCGGCGAGCCCAGGTGGTCGCGGGAGTCGCTGGAGCGGCTGCGGTGGTCGCCCAGGACGAACAGGCGGCCCGCGGGGACGACGATGTCGAAGGGCACGCTGGAGGCGCTGTCCCCCGGATAGAGGAACGCCGTCTCGTCGACCGGCCGGCCGTTCACCCCGATCCTCCCGTTCTTGTCGCAGCAGACCACACGGTCTCCCCCCACACCCACGACGCGCTTGATGTAGTCCGCGTCCCCGAAATACCCGGTGCCGTCGAACACAATCACGTCGCCACGGCGCGGCTGGGCACCGAAACGGTACGCCAACTTATTTACGAGAACGCGGTCGCCGATCCTCAACCCTTGTTCCATGGATCCGCTCGGGATCTGGAACGGTTGCACCACGAAAGCGTTGAGGACGAGCAAAAACGCCAGGCAGGCGAGGAGGGTGAGGGTGATCCGGCCGCCCGGCAGCCGCTCGGTGATCCGCGCCGCCAACGCGAAACGCGACCGTCCCTCCGCACCCGGAGAACCGGGTGGGGAGGAGCGGTCGCGTTCCGTCGGCTGTGCTTCGGTGTCCATCGGAGCCAGATGCTATCCGGCCCCGCTGTGACGCCGGGAAAGCGCTCAGCTCTCGCGCTTCTCCTTGATCTTCGCGGCCTTGCCGCGCAGCTCACGGAGGTAGTACAGCTTGGCGCGGCGCACGTCACCACGGGTGACCAGCTCGATCTTCTCGACGATCGGGGTGTGCACCGGGAAGGTGCGCTCGACGCCGACGGAGAACGAGACCTTGCGGACCGTGAAGGTCTCGCGGACACCGGAGCCCTGGCGACGGATCACAACGCCCTTGAACTGCTGCACACGGGAGCGGTTGCCCTCGATGACGCGGACGTGGACGTTGACGGTGTCGCCCGGACGGAAGGCCGGGACGTCGCTGCGCAGCGACGAGGCGTCGACGGAGTCGAGCAGGTGAGACATTTCGTCTGCTTTCTTCGCTGATGCCACAGGTCATCAACGGAAACTAGGGTTCCAAGAGGTCTGCCGTGCGGGTCGGAACGGGCGTCGTGTCCCCCTGTGGCAGGGGCGCACGCCGGACGGGCGCACAACAGCGGTCTATTGTTCCACGCCCTGGGCCCGGCGCCAAAATCGGCCGTGCGGCTCGCCCGCGGGGTCCGGTTCCCAGCCCAGGATGGAGAGCATCTCGCGGTCCTTCTTGTCGAAGGCCTTGGGGTCGCAGCGCTCGATCAGGTCGGGCCGGTTGGCCGTCGTCCGCTTCAGGGCCTCGTCGCGCCGCCAGCGGGCGATCTTGCCGTGGTGGCCGCTGAGCAGCACGTCGGGGATGTCCCGGCCGCGCCAGAGGGGCGGCTTGGTGTAGACGGGGCCTTCCAGGAGGTTGGCCATCGCGCCGGGCGCGAAGGAGTCGTCGCGGTGGGACTCGGCGTTGCCGAGGACGCCGGGCAGCAGCCGGGCGACGGCCTCGGTGATGACGAGGACGGCCGCCTCGCCGCCGGCGAGGACGTAGTCGCCGATGGAGACCTCGTAGACCGGGACGCGGGTGGCGTACTCGTCCATGACGCGCCGGTCGATGCCCTCGTAGCGGGCCGGTGTGAAGATCAGCCAGGGGCGCTCGGAGAGCTCGACGGCGAGTTCCTGGGTGAAGGGACGGCCGCTGGGCGTGGGGACGATCAGCGCGGGGGCCTGGGCGCCGGACTCGTAGCCGTCGGCGAGGACGGTGTCGAGGGCGTCGCCCCAGGGGTCGGTCTTCATGACCATGCCGGGACCGCCGCCGTACGGCGTGTCGTCGACCGTGTTGTGGCGGTCGTACGTCCACTCCCGCAGGTCGTGCACCTGGACGTCGAGTTGGCCACGCGCGCGTGCCTTGCCGACCAGGGAGACGTTGAGGGGTTCGAGGTACTCGGGGAAGATCGTGACGACGTCGAGGCGCATTACGACTCTTCTCCGGAGCCTTCGGAGTCGCCGGAGCCTTCGGAGTCACCGGAGCCCTCGGAGTCGCCTGAGCCATCGGAGGCGTCGGAGCCCTGCGCGTCCCGCGCGGACGCGATCTCGGCGCGGTCGTCGATCAGGCCCGGCGGGGGCGTGATGACGGCCCGCTGCTCCTCCAGGTCGATCTCGGTGACGATCTCCTCGACGAAGGGGATCATGACCTCGGTCCCGTCCGGGCGCTCCACGATGAACAGGTCCTGGGAGGGCAGGTGCGAGATCTCGGTGATCCGGCCGACCTCGGTGCCGTCCTCGGTGACCACGTCGAGGTCGATGAGCTGGTGGTCGTAGTACTCGTCCTCGCCCTCGGGCAGTTCCTCGGGGTCGATCTCGGCGATGAGCAGGGTGTTGCGGAGGGCCTCGGCGCCGCTGCGGTCGGTGACGCCCGCGAAGCGCAGGAGGAGGCGCCCGCTGTGGACGCGCCCCGTCTCGATGGTCAGCGGTCCCGTGGAGGCGGGTTCCGTGGCGAGTACCGCGCCGGGCGCGAGCCTGAGTTCCGGCTCGTCGGTGCGTACCTCGACGGTGACCTCGCCCTTGATGCCATGGGCACGGCCGATCCGTGCGACTACCAGCTGCACGTGTACAGATCTCCTGTCATACGACTGCGGGCCGGGGACGGCCCAGTGGCCCTCCCCGGCCCGAGCCGGTTGCGATGAAGCGTCAGCGGACGTGGTCCACGTCGACCAGGTCGACGCGGACACCGCGACCGCCGATGGCGCCCACGACGGTGCGCAGGGCACGCGCGGTGCGGCCGTTGCGGCCGATCACCTTGCCGAGGTCGTCCGGGTGGACCCGGACCTCGAGCACGCGCCCGCGGCGCAGGTCGCGCGAGGCGACCTGCACATCGTCAGGGTTGTCGACGATGCCCTTCACGAGGTGCTCAAGCGCCTCTTCGAGCATGCTGCTCAGGCCTCGGTCGACTCGGACTCGGCAGCGGCCTCGTCCTTCTTCTCAGCCTTCTTCTTCTGGGTGATCGCCTCACCCTTGCCCTCGTCGTCACCGCCGAGAGCCTCGAACGACGGACGGGCCGGCTTCGGCTCGGCGACGAGCAGCGGCGCGGGAGCCGGCTCGCCCTTGAACTTCTGCCAGTCGCCGGTCTTCTTCAGGATGGCGAGCACCGGCTCGGTCGGCTGCGCGCCGACACCCAGCCAGTACGCCACGCGCTCGGCGTCCACCTCGATGACCGACGGGTTGTAGGTCGGGTGGTACTTGCCGATCTCCTCGATGGCCCGGCCGTCACGGCGGGTACGGGAGTCGGCGACGACGATGCGGTAGTGAGGCGAACGGATCTTGCCCAGACGCTTCAGCTTGATCTTGACTGCCACGGGAGTGGATTCTCCTGGTTTTGACGTGGTTGGGCACGGCGAGACTGCCGCGTGGGGTTGCGGTACCCGAGTGCCCGATGGACGCGTCAGCCGGAGGAGAGAGGGGTCCTGTGCGACTGTCGAGTACAGCTAGCCATTGTGCCATACCCCGCGGGTCGCTTCGGGCCGAGGGCGGCGGGCCGGAGCCGGACGTCGTTCAGCGGCACCCGGCGTGGAGGTGAGGTCACGTCGGGTGCGCTGCCCGGGGTGCTGTGAAGTTGTGGGCCCGTCGCCGTCCGCGGCCCCGGCAGCCACGAGATGCCGGTACTCCGCGCGGCCCGCGACTACGCCGCTCCCACGACCTCCGGGATCCGGAACGGCTTGCCGCAGCCGCCGCACACGATCGGAGCCTGAGCCAGGACGGACGGGACCACCCGGACGTTGCGACCGCAGTCGCAGACCGCCTTGACGCGGACGCCGCCGCCGGAGGAGCCGTGCCGGGCGGCCGGGCCGCGGAAGGTGCGGGAGGTGTCGGAGGAGGTGGCCGCGGTGTGGGCCTTCAGAGCGCGCTGCAGCCGCTCCATGGTCGGGCGGTAGCGCCGCCTCGCCTCGGGGTTGAGCGTGACCAGGGAGAAGCCGCTGCTCGGGTGCGGCTCCTCGGGGTGGTCCAGGCCCAGCTCCTCGGCGATGGCGAGGAAACGACGGTTGTGGTAGCGGCCGGCGCGGGAGGTGTCGCGGACCCCGCGGGCGGCGGCGATGCCGTGGACTGCCTCATGGAGCAGTCGCTCGAAGGAGAGTTCGTGACCGCACGCGGACGACGACTCTCCGATCAGGGACTCTGGCGCGGCGAGGTCGGGCAGCTCGGGGTGGTACCGCTGAATGTCGGCCCACGCCTGCGCCAGCTCCGCGGCGAGAACAGGTGGTGTCTGTGTCGTGCTCACGTAATGACAACGAGCGGGGGTGCCGCTGTGTTCCTATTCCGGGGCATCCCAAATAATTTGCACGTACCCGTCAGTTGCCGCTGATGCGTCCGGACGAGGGCGGGTGCGCTGATCTGCGGAGAAGCCGCACAGCTCATACCAAGCTGGTGCGTAGTTCGCCGTACGACCCGGCGCGTAGGGCTTCTGCGCACTCCCGCGCGGCTGTCGTCGATGGATGCGCAAGAGGCGTTTCGGACGCTCTCGGCGGGCAGCCTCACCTTGCTCAGCGTCCGTGACGGTCGTGACGTTACCGCGCGCCGTGGAACCCCCCCGGCACCGGCCCGTCCCGCCCGGGCGGACACCGTACGGTCACCTGGATTGCCGGCATGTGAATTCTCGCCACTCACACCAGCAGACCCCAAACCGGGCGCCACGACCCCTGGACGGCACCGCGAGCCCGGAGTTACCTGGCATACGTGGGAAGTGCGCGCGCACGGCACGGGGGCCACGCAATCGGGCACAGCGGCGAACTGTCGGCGGATTGGGGCGCTTACCTATGACACCTACGCTCGTGCGGCAGCACGTGGCTCACGCGGATTCCGCACCCCGCGTGGACCGGTGCGCACGCGCGCGTGACTGGTCCGAGATCCAGGAGCGGATGCTGGTCCCGCTCTACGAAGCCGTCTACGAACGACTGGAAGTGGGCCCGGCCACCCGGCTGCTGGGCCTGCGCTGCGGCTCCGGGCTCGCCCTGCTGATGGCGGCCTCCAGAGGCGCCGCGGCGGTCACGGGTGTCGACTCCTGTGCCGAGCGGCTCGCCCTCGCACGCGAGCGCCTGCTGCCGGACAGCCCTCGCGCGGCGCACGGCACGCGCGCGCGTGCGG
Source organism: Streptomyces sp. NPDC051133 (assembly GCF_040682635.1). Classification (NCBI taxonomy): domain Bacteria; kingdom Bacillati; phylum Actinomycetota; class Actinomycetes; order Kitasatosporales; family Streptomycetaceae; genus Streptomyces; species Streptomyces sp. NPDC051133. Next base: position 103,171 of record NZ_JBFBBK010000014.1, on the reverse strand, counting down.
CAGCGCACCTCGTCGAGGGCGCACCCGGGGACGCGGCCGGCGCGGAGACGGCCGCGTACACGCTGGTGACCGTCTTCGAGCCGATCGGCTGCCTCGCGGGCGACTCCGAGGGGCTCGGCGAGCTGCTGGCCGCCGCGCTGCCGCTGGCCGGGCGCGGGGCCGCGGTGGTACTGGCCGGCTGGGGCCCGCCGGAGCGCTGTGCCACCTCCAAGGTGCTGCGGGTGGCCAGGAAACTGGCCGATCCGCTGCGCAGCGCGCGCAGCTGGCGGCCGGCCCGCAGGGACGACCTGGAGGACGTCGCGCAGCGGGCCGGGCTCAAGCCGGACGGTTCGGGGCGGGTCGCCTGTCCGTTCGGGTACGCCGACCCGGACAGCGCGGTACGGGGCCTGTTGTCGACCGGGCTGTTCGACGCGGCGATCGCGGCGACCGACGCCAAGCAAGTGGACAAGGAGCTGGCGGAGGCCCTGCACGCGCACCGGCGCGAGGACGGGACCGTGTGGATGGAGAACGTCTTCCGCTACCTCATAGCCCGCGTGCCCTAGGCGAGCGTGCCCCGGGCACCGGCCTTCTCGGGCAGACGTCGGTGGTCTCGGGCGTCGTAGGCCTCAGGCGTCGTAGGTGTCAGGCGTCGTAGGTCTCAGGCGTCGGTGGTCTTGGCCAGGCGGGGGATGCCGGCGATCCGGTAGGCGTCCGCCTCCTCCAGCGTCTCGTTCTCCAGCAGGGCCTCGGCGAGCGCGTCCAGCCGGCCGCGGTTGTCGCGGAGCTTGCGGCACGCCTCCTCGTAGCAGTCGTCGACGATGCGGCGCATCTCGGCGTCGATCACGTCGAGGGTCTGCGGGGCGGCGGCCAGCCCGTAGGCCTGCTGGGCGTCGTCCGGCAGGGCGGACAGCCGGCCCACGCGCTCGCTCATGCCCCAGCGGGCCACCATCCCGCGCGCGATCCTGGTGACCTGTTCGAGGTCGTTCTCCGCGCCCGTGGTGACGACCCCGTAGACGACGTCCTCCGCCGCCATTCCGCCCAGGGCTCCGATGATGCGGCCGCGCAGGTACTCCTCCGAGTGCGCGTACCGCTCCACCTCGGGCGTGGACATGGTCACCCCGAGCGCCCGGCCGCGCGGCACGATGGTGATCTTGCGGACCGGGTCGGCGCCCGGCTGCAGCATGCCGAGGAGGGCGTGACCGCTCTCGTGGAAGGCGGTGCGCCGACGGTCCTCCTCGGGCATCACGAGGGTGCGCTCGGCGCCCAGCTGGACCTTCTCCAGCGCCTCGGACAGGTCCGCGCCGGTCACCCGCTCCTGCTTGCGCTTGACGGCGAGCAGAGCGGCCTCGTTGGCGAGGTTGGCCAGATCCGCGCCCGTCATTCCGGGGGTCACGCGGGCCAGCTGGGCCAGGTCCACGTCGTCGGCGAGCGGGAGGGGGCGGGTGTGGATCCGCAGGATGGACTCGCGCCCGGCGCGGTCCGGCGGGGCCACGGTGACCACCCGGTCGAAGCGGCCGGGGCGGGTCAGGGCGGGATCCAGGATGTCCGCGCGGTTCGTCGCCGCTATGACGATCACGCCCTCCGAGCCGGAGAAGCCGTCCATCTCGGTGAGGATCTGGTTCAGCGTCTGCTCGCGTTCGTCGTGACCGCCCATGGAGCTGGAGCCGCTGCGCGCCCGGCCGATGGTGTCGATCTCGTCGATGAAGATGATCGACGGCGCCACCTTCCGGGCCTCGGCGAACAGCTCGCGGACGCGGGAGGCGCCGACGCCGACGATCATCTCGATGAACTCGGACGCCGAGGCGGAGAAGAACGGCACGCCGGCCTCGCCCGCGACCGCGCGGGCGAGCAGGGTCTTGCCGGTGCCGGGCGGGCCCGCGAGCAGCACACCGCGGGGCAGTTTCGCGCCCATCCTGCGGTAGACGTCGGGGTGTTCCAGGAAGTCGACGACGTCGTCCAGCTCCCCCTTGACCTCGTCGATGCCGGCCACGTCCGCGAAGGTCGTCCGCTCGGTGCCCGCGCGCAGTCCGACCGGTTTGGGCGGCGCCCTGCGTCCGAACAGTCCGCCCGCGCCGGGCAGGCCCGCGCCGAGCCGCCGTGAGACGACGATCCACACCACGGCCAGGACCGCGATCGGGATCAGCGAGATCCCGATGTTGGACAGCAGACTGCGTTCCTGCACGACGGGCCGTGCGGTCACCGTGACACCGTGGCTGCTCAGGTTCTGCCAGAGCCTGTCGGCCGCGAACGCCGGGCGCTGTGTCTTGAACCTGGTGTACCGGCCGCCGCCCTCGGGATCGGCGCGCGGGCTCTTGAGCTCGCCCTGGATCGCGTCGCCCTTCGAGTAGATCTTGGCGACGTTGCCCGCGCCGACCTGCCGGCTGAACTCGGTGTAGGAGATCGTGGGCTCGTTGCCCTGGCCGAAATAGTTCAGTCCGATGTAGGCCAGCAGGAAGACGATCACCGCGGTGACGAGCAGGCCCCACCACTTGCCGCCACGGATCCTTCCGCCGCCGAAGCGGCGGGGCGATTCGTCGGGGGTCCCCTCGGTGCGCCACGGCTGATCAGGGGTTTTACGTGGAGGCGCCGCATCGCTCATATATGGACGTTACGGTACTTGGCGGACGTCGGCATGCGCTGAGGGCGCCCTCCCTCGTCAGGGGGGGCGCCCTCAGCGGCGTACGGGGGCGGGACTCAGCCCATGAACTTCTTGAACTCGTCCGGCAGCTCGAAGTCCTGGCCGCCCTGCTGGGGCAGCCCGAAGGCGTTGCCGCCCTGCGCGGCGGCGTCGCGGCGCTGGGCGTCCTCCAGCTCCTGCTGCTTGCGCTTCATCGGGTTGCCGGAGCGCTGCTTGCCCTTGGCCTTCTTCTGCTGCTTCTTCTGCCGGCCGGGGCCGCCGCCCATGCCCGGAATCCCCGGCATGCCCGGCATACCGCCGCCCTGAGCCATGCGGGACATCATCTTGCGGGCGTCGAAGAACCGCTCGACCAGGTTCTTGACGGCGCTGACCTCCACGCCGGAACCCTTGGCGATACGGGCGCGGCGCGAGCCGTTGATGATCGTCGGGTCCTGGCGCTCGCCCGGGGTCATCGACTTGATGATCGCACCGACGCGGTCGACCTCCCGCTCGTCGATGTTCTGGATCTGGTCCTTGATCTGGCCCATGCCGGGCAGCATGCCGAGCAGCTTGGAGATGGAGCCCATCTTCCTGACCTGCTCCATCTGGGCCAGGAAGTCGTCCAGGGTGAAGTCCTGGCCCTTCTTGGACGCCAGCTTCGAGGCCATCTTGGCGGCCTCTTCCTGGCTGAAGGTCTTCTCCGCCTGCTCGATCAGGGTGAGCAGGTCGCCCATGTCGAGGATGCGGGAGGCCATCCGGTCCGGGTGGAACGCGTCGAAGTCGTCCAGCTTCTCGCCGTTCGACGCGAACATGATCGGCTTGCCGGTGATCTGCCGGATCGACAGGGCGGCACCACCGCGGGCGTCACCGTCGAGCTTGGACAGGACCACACCGTCGAAGCCGACGCCGTCGCGGAAGGCCTCGGCGGTGTTGACCGCGTCCTGGCCGATCATCGCGTCGACGACGAACAGGATCTCGTCAGGGCCGACCGCGTCCCGGATGTCCGCGGCCTGCTGCATCATCTCGGCGTCGATGCCCAGGCGGCCGGCGGTGTCGACGATCACGATGTCGTGGACCTTGGACTTGGCGAACTCGATGGAGTCCTTGGCGACCTTGACCGGGTCACCGACGCCGTTGCCCGGCTCGGGCGCGTAGACGCCGACACCGGCGCGCTCGGCGACCACGCTGAGCTGGTTCACGGCGTTCGGGCGCTGGAGGTCACAGGCGACCAGCAGCGGGGAGTGGCCCTGCTCTTTGAGCCACTTGCCGAGCTTGCCCGCGAGGGTGGTCTTACCGGCACCCTGCAGACCGGCCAGCATGATCACGGTGGGCGGCTGCTTGGCGAAGCGCAGGCGCCGGGTCTCGCCGCCGAGGATGGTGACCAGTTCCTCGTTGACGATCTTGAGGACCTGCTGGGCGGGGTTCAGGGCGCGGGAGACCTCGGCGCCGAGGGCCCGCTCCTTGACGTTCTTGATGAACGAACGGACGACAGGGAGGGCCACGTCCGCCTCGAGGAGCGCGATACGGATCTCGCGCGCCGTGGCGTCGATGTCCGCCTCGGAGAGCCGTCCCTTGCCGCGCAGGTTCTTGAAAGTCGCTGACAGGCGATCGGAGAGAGTGTCGAACACGGCGCTCGCGGTCCTCGGGGTCGGTGACGGTCTTGTAGGGAATCGCCCTCCAGGGTATCCCGGCCCCGAAGTCACCGGGGCCGGGTCGTTCACCTGCTCATCCGCGCAGCGTGTCCTCCAGCACCCGGGCCACCGACGTGGCGTCCTCCACCGGCAGCGGCGCCCCGGCCCCGGTCGTGACATAGAACGCATCGACCGCGTTCGAGCCCAGCGTCGACACGTGCATGCTGCGCACCCGTACCCCCGCCTTCTCCAGGGCCATCCCGATCCGGTGCAGCAGGCCCGGGGCGTCCTGGGCGCGGACCTCGATCACCGTGGCGTGGCGGGAGGCCGCCGGGGCCACCGTCACCCGGGGCGGCGGGGCGACCCGGCCGCGCCGGCGCGGGTAGGCCGCGTCGCGTTCGGCCAGGCGGCCGGCGATGTCCAGGGTGCCGTCCAGGGCGCGGACCAGGTCGGCACGGAGCCGGGTGGCCTGCGGCAGCGAGCCGTACTCGGCGGCGACCCGCCAGTTGAGCAGCAGGACCGAGCCGTCGTCGACGTCGTCCGGCAGGGTCAGGGCGCTCAGCCCTGCCGTGCGGACCGTGAGCCGGTGCACGGCGAGGACGCCGGCGACCGCGGGGAGCACGGCGGGCTGGTCGGGCACGGCGATGAGCAGCTCGACGCCGAGGGGCTCGCCGGAGGGCTCCTCCTCGGTGACCGGTGCCGGCGGTGTTCCCGCCCGTGCCTCCGCCCGTGCCCCCGTCTGCGTGCGCAGGGCGAGGACCGGGGCGCCTGTGCGGAACGCCTCGATCGCCAGCCGCTCCTGCTCGGCCGTGGGGGCGGCGGGCTCCGGTTCCCCGGGGGCGTCCCCGGCGAGCACGGCGGACACCCGCCGGACCAGGTCGGCGACCAGCGAGCCGCGCCAGGAGGACCAGGCCGCCGGTCCGGTGGCGAGGGCGTCGGCCTCCGTCAGCGCGTGCAGCAGCTCCAGGGTGCTCTGGGTGCCGACGGCCTCGGCGACCGAGCGGACGGTGGCCGGGTCCTCCAGGTCACGGCGCGTGGCGGTCTCGACCAGCAGCAGGTGGTGGCGGACGAGCGTCGACAGCACGGCCACGTCCGCCCGGTCGAAGCCGATCCGCGCGGCCACGTCCTTGGCGATGATCTCCCCGGCCACCGAGTGGTCGCCGGGCCAGCCCTTTCCGATGTCGTGCAGGAGGGCGGAGACGAGCAGCAGGTCGGGGCGGCCGACCCGGCGGGTCAGTGCCGAGGCGCGGACCGCCGTCTCGATCAGGTGCCGGTCGACCGTCCAGATGTGGACGGCGTTGCGCTGGGGACGGCAGCGGACCCGGTCCCAGTCCGGCAGCAGGCGGCTGACCAGGCCTTCCGCCTCCAGGGCCTCCCAGACGTCGACGGTCGGGCGGCCGGAGCCGAGCAGGGTCACCAGTTGCTCGCGCGCCTCGGCGGGCCAGGGGGTGGGCAGGGGGCGTGCGGTGGCCGCCATGCGCCGTACGGCGTGCAGGGAGAGCGGGAGACCGGCCTGCGCGGCGGCGGCTGCGGCCCGCAGGGGCAGCACCGGGTCGCGCTCGGGGCGCGCGGCGCGGGCGAGCACCACCTCGCCGTCCTGCTCCACCACGCCCTCGGCCAGCGGCGACCGTTCCGCGACCGGCTTGCCGCCGCCCAACATGGCGCGCAGCCGCGGCCGGACGGCGCGCGAACGCAGCACGCGCCCCACTTCACGCCAGGTGACGTCACTCGCGTACGCGATCACGCGCGCCGCCTCGTACACCTGCCGCAGCAGGGTGTCGGCGTCGAGGAGACCGAGGGCGGCGGCCACCTGGTCCTGCTCCTGCAGGGCCAGGCGGTCGGTCGCGCGGCCGGTCGTCAGGTGCAGCGCGTCCCGGACGTCCAGCAGCTGCCTGCGGGCCTCGGCGAGGCCCTCGCGCGGGGCGTCGGCGAGCCAGGACGCGGCGACGGCACGCAGCGCGGTGGCGTCGCGCAGGCCGCCGCGGGCCTCCTTGAGGTCGGGTTCCAGCAGGTACCGCAGCTCGCCCTGGCGCTCCGCGCGCTCGGCGCACAGCTGCTGCAGTTCGGGCAGGCGCTTGGGGGCCTGGTTGCGCCAGTCGGCGAGGACGGCCGTCCGCAGTCCGGTGGTGAGGCCGAGGTCGCCGGCCAGGTGCCGGGCGTCCAGCAGGCCCAGCTGGACCTTCAGGTCCTCCCCCGCGGTCTTGCGGGCCTCCGCGGGGGTGCGCACGGAGTGGTCGAGGGCGAGCCCGAGGTCCCAGACGGGGTACCAGAGGCGGTCGGCGAGGGCGGCGACCGCGCCCGGGTCGGAGCCGTCGTGCAGCAGCAGGAGATCGAGGTCGCTGCGCGGGGACAGCTCGCCGCGGCCGTACCCGCCGACGGCGACCAGACAGACGCCGGGCATTCCGCCGGCCGCCGCGCCGAAGAGTCCGCGGAGCCAGTCGTCGGTCAGCTCGGCGAGGGCGGTACGGCGCGGCGGCCCGGACCGCGCCCCCTCCGTGAGGAGGCGCAGCCGGGCCGCCGCGTACCCGCCGGGTCCCGAGTCTTCCGCTTCCGTGCGCACATCCGTCCCGGTCACCCAGCCACTCCCGTCCTTCGTGTCGCGGTCAGAGCGCGTCCGGCCCGCGCTCGCCGGTGCGGACCCGTACGGCCGTCTCGACCGGCAGGGACCAGACCTTTCCGTCACCGATCTTGCCGGTGCGGGCGGCCTTGGTGATGACGTCGATCAGCTGCTCGGCGTCGTCGTCCTCGGCCAGCACCTCGATACGGATCTTGGGTACCAGGTCGACGGTGTACTCGGCACCACGGTAGACCTCGGTGTGTCCCCGCTGCCGCCCGTAACCGCTGGCCTCGGTGACCGTCAGCCCGTGGACGCCGAAGGCCTGGAGGGCCTCCTTGATCTCGTCCAGCCGGTGGGGCTTCACGACGGCGGTGATGAGCTTCATGCGTCCACCTTCTTGGTCTGCGCGGCGGGCGGGGCGGGGGCGTGGGCGGCGGAGCCGAGGACACCGCCGCCGGTGCCACTGAAGTCGTAGGCGCTCTCGGCGTGCTCGGCCTGGTCGATGCCGGAGATCTCCGCGTCCTCGGTCACCCGCATGCCGATGGTCCTGTCCAGGAGGAAGGCGAGGACGGCGGAGACGATCAGCGAGTAGGCGAGGACCGCGCCGACACCGGCGCACTGCTTCCACAGCTGGGTCCAGGTGTGGTCGCCGTAGAAGACGCCGGTCGCGGTGGACTGGCCCTTGCCGGTGGCGAAGAAGCCGATCAGCAGGGAGCCGATGATGCCGCCGACCATGTGGACGCCGACGACGTCGAGGGAGTCGTCGAAACCGAACCGGAACTTCAGGCCCACGGCGGCGGCGCAGGAGACACCGGCGATGGCGCCGACGGCGATCGCGCCGAGCGGGGAGACCGCTCCGCCGGACGGGGTGATCGCGACCAGACCGGCGACCGCGCCGGAGGCGGCGCCGAGGGTGGTGAAGGCGCCGTGCCGGATCTTCTCGTAGGCGAGCCAGGCCAGCATGGCGGCGGCCGTCGCGACCTGCGTGTTGACGAACATCAGCGCGCCGACGCCGTCGTCGTTGCCGAGCCAGGAGCCCGCGTTGAAGCCGAACCAGCCGAACCACAGCAGGCCCGCGCCGAGCATGACCAGCGGAAGGCTGTGCGGGCGCATCGGGTCCTTCTTGAAGCCGACGCGCTTGCCGATGACGAGGATGACACCGAGCGCCGCCGCACCCGCGTTGATGTGGACCGCCGTACCGCCCGCGAAGTCGATCACGCCGAGCTTGTAGGCCCAGCCGTCGGCACCCCAGACCCAGTGCGCGACCGGGACGTAGACGATCGTGACCCACAGGGCGATGAACAGCGACCACGCGGAGAACTTGACGCGGTCCGCGAGGGCGCCGCTTATCAGGGCCGGCGTGATGATCGCGAACATCAGCTGGAAGACCATGAAGACGAAGATCGGGATGGAGTAGCCGTCCCAGAGCTGCGTCAGGCCGATGTTGCTGAGGCCGAACCAGTCGGAGTTCCAGCCGATGAAACCGTTGTGCTGGCCGAAGGCGAGGGAGAAGCCGTAGAGCACCCACAGGATGGTGACGATCCCGAGGCTGATGAAGCTCATCATCAGCATGTTCAGGGTGCTCTTGACGCGGACCATGCCGCCGTAGAAGAAGGCCAGGCCCGGGGTCATGAGCATGACCAGGGCGGAGCAGATGAGCATGAAGCCTGTGTTCGCGGACGACAGTTTGGGTGCGTCCGCCGCAAGCAGGATGGCTGGTGCCATCGGCGTCTCCTCGTCGGTTGGTACGGCCACCGTGCGGGCGGTGCCTGAGCGGTCCGGTCGGTTGAGGGGTGGGCCGGTTATGCGCCATGAGACTGGCGCAGCGCGGTTTCGGTGGAAGCCCCTCGTTGTTTCGCCGGGGTGACGAAGACGCCCTGTGTGTTACGCGTCGATGAAGCGCGAGATGTCCGGCCGCGCGCTCGTTATCGTGGCGCGACCTGCTCCGGGGGATCCTGTCGGAGAAACAGGCCGGCCGCGGCGGGCCTTCCGATGACCTGGCGCGGGGGAGCCGAGTCGGGCAGTTCGGGAGGACCGGCCGCGGCCGGGGCTTGTGGGGCGGGGCCGGTCAGACGGCTTCCGCGGTCTCGGGCAGGTCCACGGCGAGCTTGTCGCCGAGGTCGACGACGACGGCGAGATCGCCGTAGTCCCGCGCGGCCGTGTCGACCGTCTTTCGGATACGAGTGTTCACACGCTCGGAGCGGACCTTCTTGGCGACGTCCATGGCCTGAGCCGCATAGGTCGTGCTCTGCTCGGGCTCGCGCTGGAGCAGGTGCACGGTGGCCATGCCGATCAGGTTCAGCGCGTACGACCGCTGGTGCTCACCGTCGTCGGCGAACTTCTCCACCGCCTTGCGCATCAGCGGCTCTGCGAGCGAGGCGTACGTCGGGCTGCGTCCGGCGACGTAGGCGAGATCGCGGTAGGAGTGGGAGTTCTCGCCGTACAGCTCGGCCTCGGAGAAGAACCGGATCCAGTCGGGGTCCGGCTCGTCCCACTCGTCGGCCTCGGCGAAGGTGTCCTCGGCCATGCGGACGGCGCGCTTGGTCTTGCCGGGCTGGCCCATGTTCGCGTAGGCGCGGGCCTCCATCGCATACAGCATCGACTGGGTGCGCGGGCTCGCGCAGTCGCGGCTGCCGTACTGGGCGAGGTGGATCAGCTCCAGGGCGTCGTCCGGCCGGCCCAGGTGGATCATCTGGCGGCTCATGCTGGAGAGGATGTACGAGCCGAGCGGCTTGTCACCGGCCTCCTTGGCCGCGTGCAGCGCGAGCACGAAGTACTTCTGCGCGGTGGGCTGCAGACCGATGTCGTAACTCATCCAGCCCGCCAGTTCGGCGAGTTCGGCGGCGACCTTGAAGAGCTTGCGGGTGGTCGCCTCGGGCTGCGGCTCCTGGAGCAGGTCGGTCACCTCGTGCAGCTGGCCGACGACCGCCTTGCGGCGCAGGCCGCCGCCGCACTGGGCGTCCCACTGGCGGAACATCCGCGTGGTGGACTCCAGCAGGTCCAGCTCGGGCTTGGAGAGCCGGCCCGGCCTGCGGGAGTCGAGCACCGCCTCGGACTCGGGCGTCACCGGGGAGCCCGGGGCCGGGACCAGCCAGCGCTGCATGGGCTCGATCAGGGAGGGGCCCGCGGACAGCGCGAGCGAGGTGCCGAGGAAGCCGCGCCGGGCGAGCATCAGGTCGCTGCGCGAGAACTCGCTGAGCAGGGCGACCGTCTGCGGGGCCGTCCACGGCAGGTCGACACCGGACGCGGAGGGTGACGGACGGGCGGCCCGCAGGCCGAGGTCCTCGACGGAGACCACGCAGCCGAAGCGCTCGGAGAACAGCTCCGACAGGATGCGCGGGATCGGCTCGCGCGGATTCTCCCCGTCCAGCCAGCGGCGCACGCGCGAGGTGTCCGTGGAGATGTGGTTGGCGCCCAACTGGCGTGCCCGGCGGTTCACCTGGCGAGCCAGCTCGCCCTTGGACCAGCCGCTGCGCACGAACCACGATCCGAGCAGCTCGTTGGGGCGCTTGTCAGCGTTCACCCCGCTACCGCCGTTGCCGCCCACTGGAACGCCCCCATCCCTGAGACCACTTGTCGCCGAGTGCGCCAAGCCCTATCAGAATGCCGGTAAATACGGCCTCTCGTCCGCCGGTTCTCACCCTTCGAACGAGATGACGACTCGCCTCCGGCATACACATGAAGGCATATGCCCCCAGGCCTCGCACACTCACAGTAATCCTACGATCACCCGCTCAGCCACGTGGATCCCTGAAACGCCACCATTCGCCACCCCTTCGAATGAACTCACGATCGCCCGCACGCGATTCACTTGACATAGGACGGCCGGAAGTGGGCGGAGTGATGCACGGCGGGGGCGCGTGGACCCCGCTGCGCCACCCGAAACGCTTCAAGGCGCCGCCTTGGCCCAGCGGCGACGCGGGAAGGCGGAGCCGTAGCGTTACGTTCCGCTTCCGTCTCACTCCGTGTCGTAACCACCGGCGCGCAGGACCCGTTGGAGGGGGCATGGGCTTCACGATCGGCGGCATCCGCGAGATCCGCTCGGGCACGCGTCGGCGCGGCCGCTCGTCGGAGTGCACCGCCGTCGCCGAGTTCACCGGACTGTGGGGCTGGGACGTGGTGCCGGGCGCGCGGGCCGCGGCGGGCGCCTGCTCCTGCGGACACGCCGGCTGCCCGGCACCCGGCGCCCATCCCCTCGACTTCGCGCCCCGGGTACCGGCCGGGGCCACCCTGGACCAGGTCACCAAGGCCTGGTCAGAGTTCCCGGGCGCCGCGGCGATGCTCCCGGTCGGCCGCGCGTTCGACGTCCTGGAGGTCTCCGAGCCCGCCGGGCGCCGCGCCCTGGCCCGGCTGGAGCGCATGGGCCTCCCCCTCGGCCCGGTCACCGCGACCCCGGACGGCCGCGCCCACTTCTTCGTCGCACCCGGAGCCGCCGCCGAGCTGCCCGGGCTGCTGTACCGCATGGGCTGGGACGACCCCTCCGCCCTGGACCTGCGGGGCCTCGGCCCCGGTGCGCACATCACCGCGCCGCCCTCCGACCGGGGCGGCCTGGGCCCGGTGCGCTGGCTGCGCCCGCCCGCGCTCGACTCGGCGACCCGGCCCCCGGCGGCCCGGCTGCTGCTGGGCACGCTGGCGTACGTGGCACACCGGTCGCGGGCGCGGACGTGACCGTCGTACGGCGCGCCGGACAAGGCGAAGCGCCCGTCCCCAACTGCACCTTGGGGCGGGCGCTTCTCGTGCACCTTCGCGGGACGCGGACCTAGTCGCCGATCAGCGCGTCCACGAACGCCTCCGGCTCGAACGGCGCGAGATCGTCCGCGCCCTCGCCGAGCCCGACCAGCTTGACCGGCACGTTCAGCTCGCGCTGGACCGCGACGACGATGCCGCCCTTGGCCGTACCGTCCAGCTTGGTCAGCACGATGCCGGTGATGTCCACGACCTCGGCGAAGACGCGGGCCTGCACCAGGCCGTTCTGCCCGGTCGTGGCGTCCAGCACGAGCAGCACCTCGTCCAGCGGCGCGTGCTTCTCCACGACCCGCTTGACCTTGCCCAGCTCGTCCATGAGGCCGGTCTTGGTGTGCAGGCGGCCGGCGGTGTCGATGAGGACGACGTCGACCCCCATCTCCTTGCCTTCCTTGACCGCGTCGAAGGCGACGGAGGCGGGGTCGCCGGCCTCCGGGCCGCGCACGGTGTAGGCGCCGACGCGCTCGCCCCAGGTCTGCAGCTGGTCGGCGGCGGCGGCACGGAAGGTGTCTGCGGCGCCGAGGACGACCGTACGGCCGTCGGCGACGAGCACGCGCGCGAGCTTGCCGGTGGTGGTGGTCTTGCCGGTGCCGTTGACGCCGACGACCATCACGATGCCGGGCTTGCGGTCCTCGGGCTCGGTGCGCACCGTGCGGTCGACATCGGTGCCGACCAGCTTGAGCAGCTCCTCGCGCAGCAGGCCGCGCAGCTCGTCGGGGGTGCGGGTGCCGAGCACCTTCACGCGCTCGCGCAGATTGTCGACCAGCTCCTGCGTGGGCTGCACGCCGACGTCGGCGGTGAGCAGCGTGTCCTCGATCTCCTCCCAGGTCTCCTCGTCGAGGTGCTCGCGGGAGAGCAGGGTGAGCAGTCCCTTGCCGAGGGCGTTCTGCGAGCGGGACAGGCGGGTGCGCAGCCGGACCAGCCGGCCTGCGGTGGGCTCCGGGATCTCGATCTCCGGAGCCTCGACGGCGGCAGGGGGCTCCTCCACGACGACCGGCGCGGGGCCGCCTGGGAGATCCACCTCCTCGATCGTCCGGCGCGGTTCGTCGCGCGGCGTCTCGGCCTCGTCGCCGACGTGCGGCTCGGCCGGGGGCGCGGTGATGTCGGGCGTCTTCGGGGGCGGCGGAGGCAGCGGCTTCCGGCGCCGGCTGCCCACGATCAGCCCGCCGAGCGCGCCGAGCACGACCACGGCGATGACTACAGCAAGGATGATGGTTTCCATAACGGCTCCAGTATCAGCCATGGGATGCGGCCGGAGGTTGTTTGTGGCTTCCTCCGAGAGACAAAGGCCACCTATGAGAAGGAGTCGGAGCAAAGTACGATGGTGGCGGCTCGGTTGACGCGCGTAGAGTCCCGACCGTCACCTGTCCCCCCACGTCTGGCCCCTTTTTCATGAGCAAAACCGTCGAGACCGAAGGCGCTCTCGAGACCCGAGGCATCGAGCAGGTCCCGGATCACGAGCGCACCGCGAAGACCCGCGAGCTGTTCCCCACCTGGGTCGGCGCCAACATCAGCGTGCTGCTGCTGACCATGGGCGCGAGCCTGGTCGTGGCCTACCACCTGAACATCTGGCAGGCGCTCGTCGTCGCGGTGGCCGCGCCGGTCGTGTCGTACGGCCTGGTCGGCCTGATCGGCATCTCCGGCAAGCGGGGCGGGGCGCCCGGCATGGCGCTGTCGCGCGCGGTCTTCGGCCAGCGGGGCAACCTGCTGCCCGGCTCGCTGATCTGGGTCGCGCGCTGGGGCTGGGAGACGATCAACGCGGTCACCGGCGCCTACGCGATGCTCACCATCCTCGACATCCTGTTCGGCATCAAGGCCAACAGCGTGCTGGACATGGTGACGCTGCTGGTGTTCGTCGTGGCGACCTTCGCGATCTCCGGGCTCGGCATCAACGCCGTCCAGAAGTGCAACAAGTACGCGACCTATTTCTTCGGCGTCTTCTCGGTGCTGGTCCTGGTCTACCTGGCCGTCAACACCGACTGGTCGAAGGTCGCGCACCACGGCGGCGGCTCCACGGCCGCGGTGATCACCGGTGTCGGCATGATCGCGGCCGGCGGTGTCAGCTGGATCCCGACCGCGCCCGACTTCACCCGCTACCTGCCGCGCACGGCGTCCTCGAAGGCGATCGTGGGCACGGCCGTGGGCGGGGCCGGCATCGTCGTGCTGCCCATGGTCCTCATGGGCGCGGTGATGGCCGTCTCCACGCCGGACCTGGCCTCGGCCACCGACCCGGTGTCCTTCCTCGGCGAGATCCTGCCGACGTGGATCGCGGTGCCGTACCTGTTCATCGCGCTGATCGGCATGCTGCTGATCAACTCGATGTCGATGTACTCGGCGGGCTTCACCGCGCAGACCCTGGGCTTCAAGGTGCAGCGGCACTGGGCGGTCTCGGTCAACGCCGTGATCTCGCTGGCCTTCGGCGGCGTGCTGATGCTGGTGGCGACGAGCTTCATGGGCTCCTTCATCGCCTTCCTCTCCCTGCTGGCCGTCGCCTTCTCCGCCTGGGTCGGCGTCTTCGGCGCGGACATGCTGCGCCGCACGGAGTACGACGGCGAGGCGATGACCGACACCTCCCGCACCAGCGCCTACTGGTACCGGGGCGGCTTCTCCCCCGCCGCCGTCGCCGCCTGGGCGATCGGCCTGGTGTCGGGCCTGATGTTCACGACCTCGGACTGGTTCACCGGCCCGCTGGCGAAGAACAACGTCATCGGCGAGTACGGCCTCGGCTGGGTCGCCACGATCGTGATCTCCGGCCTGCTGTACCTGGCCCTGCCCAAGCCTCCGGTGACGGCTCCGGCCGAAACCGCCGAAACCGCCGAGGCCGCGGCGACCGCCGCGACCGCCGGGGAGCGGGCGACCGCCGACGTCTGAGCGCGCCCGCAGCCGGACGGACCGCTCGCACGCAGGGCCGCGCCGGCCCGCACCCTCCTGGCCATCTGACGCTACGTCAGCTACCGTCCCCCTCCACCGCAGCGCACCGGAGGGGGACCTTCCCATGCCCGTCACGGTCGTACGTTTCAACCTCGTCGCTCCCGGCGCGAGCCCCGCCGCCCTCTCCGCCCGCTACCGGGCCGCCCTGGAGATGGCCGCGTACGCCGATGAGCACGGCATCGGCACCGTGCAGACCGAGGAGCACCACGGCGCCGAGAACAACTGGCTGCCGTCGCCGTTCGCCTTCGCGGGCGCGGTCTTCGGGGCCACCCGCCGGATCGCGGTGACCGTGTCGGCGGTGATCGGTCCGCTGCACGACCCGCTGCGGCTGGCCGAGGAGATCGCCGTACTGGACCTGCTGAGCGCCGGCCGGCTGGTGACGGTGGCCGGGATCGGTTACCGCCCCGAGGAGTACGAGCTGTTCGGCGTCGACTGGAAGCGGCGCGGCCGGCTCCAGGACGAGCTGCTGGAGACGCTGCTGAAGGCCTGGTCGGGCGACGAGTTCAGTCACCGGGGCCGCAGCGTACGGCTCACCCCGCGCCCGTACACCGATCCGCACCCGCTGCTGCTGGTCGGCGGCTCCTCGAAGGCCGCCGCCCGCCGGGCCGCCCGGCTGGGCCTGCCGTTCTTCCCGAGCGCGCACCTGCCGGAGCTGGAGGCGTACTACAAGGAGAAGCTGACCGAATACGGGACCGAGGGCTGGGTCATGATGCCCGCCGCCGAGACCCCGCTGCTGCACGTCGCCGAGGACCCGGACCGGGCGTGGGCGCACTACGGCGAGCACTTCCTGCACGAGGCGCGGACCTACGCCTCCTGGCAGTCCGGGCAGATCCGCTCGGCGGTGAAGTCGGCGGCCACGACGGTGGAGGAACTCCGCGCGGAGGGCGTCTACCGGATCCTGACGCCGGACGAGTGCGTGGCGCTGGGGGCCGACAGCCTCGTGCTGCATCCGCTGGTGGGCGGAATGCCGGTGGAGGAGGGATGGCGCAGCCTGCGCCTGTTCGCGGAGCGGGTGCTGCCGGGGGTGGGGGGCTGAGGCCGGCTCTCGGGTGGGGCCGATGGGCAGATCCGTTCCAGCCGCGTCCGGGGCGCTCAGCGTTTACGCAGGTCAGACCCGTGCGCCCCCACGGCCTGGGGTGCGGGCGGTGGAACGGATCTGCCCCTCACGATCTGCCCCTCACGATCTGCCCCTCACGATCCGCCAAGCGCGGTCCCGCCAAGCGCCCCTCCCGGATACGGCACCGCCGCCCCCGGTCCGGTGGTGGCCGGGCCGGGGGCGGCGGACGGTACGAGGAGAGGGGCAGCGGGGACTTGGCCCTTCTCCCCGAGTTCGGGGGTGGGGCCGATCAGCCCATTTCCTCCAGGGCCTTGCCCTTCGTCTCCTTGACGTACTTCAGGACGAACGGGATGGAGAGCGCGGCGAAGACCGTGTAGATCACGTAGGTGCCGGACAGGTTCCAGTCGGCCAGCGACGGGAAGCTCGCGGTGATGGCCCAGTTGGCGATCCACTGCGCGGAGGCGGCCACGCCGAGGGCGGCGGCACGGATCCGGTTCGGGAACATCTCGCCGAGGAAGACCCAGACCACCACGCCCCAGGAGAGGGCGAAGAAGAGGACGAAGACGTGCGCGGCGATCAGGGCGACCCAGCCCTGCGTCGCGGGCAGCTTGCCGCCGACCAGGTCGTACGAGAACGCCCAGGCCTCCAGGGCGAGACCGACGGCCATGCCGACGGAGCCGATCAGGGCGAGCGGCTTGCGGCCGACGCGGTCCACGAAGATCATCGCGATCACGGTGCCGATGATGTTGATGATCGACGTCGTGAAGGAGTAGAAGAACGAGTCCGTCGGGTCGACACCGACCGACTGCCACAGCGTCGAGGAGTAGTAGAACGCGACGTTGATGCCGACGAACTGCTGGAAGACCGACAGGCCGATACCGACCCAGACGATCGGCTTGAAGAAGAAGCCGCCACCGAGCAGATCCTTGAACGTGGACCTGTGCTCGCTCTTCATCGCGTGCTCGATCTCGGCGACGCGGGCGTTCAGGTCGACGTCCTTGCCCTCGACCTCGGCGAGGATCTCCTTGGCGCGCTCACGCTTGCCGACGGAGAGCAGGAAGCGGGGGGACTCGGGGATGGCGAAGGAGAGCAGGCCGTAGAGGACGGCCGGGACGACCATCACGCCGAGCATGACCTGCCAGGCCTCCAGGCCCATCAGGTGGCCGCGCTGGTTGCCGCCGGCGGCGTTGAGCAGGCCCCAGTTGACCAGCTGGGAGATGGCGATGCCGACCACGATCGCGGCCTGCTGGAAGGAGCCGAGCCGGCCGCGGTAGGCGGGCGGGGCGACCTCGGCGATGTAGGCCGGGCCGATGACGGAGGCCATGCCGATGGCGAAGCCGCCGACGATGCGCCAGAAGGCCAGGTCCCACAGCGCGAAGGGGAGGGCCGAGCCGACGGCACTGATGGTGAAGAGGACCGCGGCGATCTGCATGCAGCGGATGCGGCCGATGCGGTCGGCTATGCGGCCCGCGGTGGCGGCGCCGATGGCACAGCCGATCAGGGCGATCGCGATGACCTGGGCGAGGGCCGCGGAGCCGATGTCGTACTTGCCGCGGATGGCCTCGACCGCGCCGTTGATCACGGAGCTGTCGTAACCGAAGAGGAAGCCGCCCATGGCGGCAGCCGCCGCGATGAAGATGACGTGCCCGAGATGTTCGGGGTGAGCCGTCCCGGCTCCTGACTGAGGTGCCTGCGCTGTGCTGGTCACGTAAATCTCCTCGGGCCACGGCAACGCTGCCGCGGGTGGGGGTGATCCCATCCAGGTATCCAGTGGGGCACAGGTTCACACCACTCACACCTGAAGGTAAAAGCAACGTTGCAGAGACTATGCCTTCAAGTTTCGAAGTCAATAGTTCAGCTGCTGTGAGTTTTAAGGCATGCCGAAGATTCCCAGTGTTCAAGAAGTGAACAAGGAGTCAGTTGATCTTGATTGTGGATCTTGAAAGCGTCAGCGGAGGCGCTGGGAGATGACCTTGGACACGCCGTCGCCCTGCATGGAGACGCCGTACAGCGCGTCGGCGACCTCCATCGTGCGCTTCTGGTGCGTGATCACGATCAGCTGCGAGGCCTCCTGCAGCTCCTGCATGATCCGGATCAGCCGCTGCAGGTTGGTGTCGTCGAGCGCGGCCTCGACCTCGTCCATGACGTAGAAGGGGCTCGGCCGGGCCTTGAAGATCGACACCAGCAGCGCGACGGCGGTCAGCGAACGCTCGCCGCCCGAGAGCAGGGAGAGCCGCTTGACCTTCTTGCCCGGCGGCCGGGCCTCGACGTCCACCCCCGTGGCGAGCATGTTGTCGGGGTCGGTGAGCACGAGCCGCCCCTCGCCGCCCGGGAAAAGACGGCTGAAGACGCCCTCGAACTCGCGTGCGGTGTCCCGGTAGGCCTCGGTGAAGACCTGCTCGACGCGCTCGTCGACCTCCTTCACCACCTGCAGCAGGTCGGCGCGGGTCTTCTTCAGGTCCTCCAGCTGCTCGCTGAGGAACTTGTGCCGCTCCTCCAGCGCGGCGAACTCCTCCAGCGCCAGCGGGTTGACCTTGCCCAGCTGCTGGTACGCCCGCTCGGCGGCCTTCAGCCGCTTCTCCTGCTCGGCCCGCACGAAGGGACGCGGCTGGTTCCGGGGGTGCTCGGGGTCCTCCGGCAGCTGCTCGCCGTCGGCGGGGGGCGAGGGCGGCACGGGCTGGTGCGGCCCGTACTCGGCCACCAGCCCCGCCGGCTCGACACCCAGCTCCTCCATGGCCTTGGTCTCCAGCTGCTCGATCCGCAGCCGCTTCTCGGCGCCGAGTACCTCACCGCGGTGCACCGAATCCGTCAACTTGTCGAGTTCTGCCTTCAGTTCGCGTCCCGCGGTGCGTGCGGCGGCCAGCTCCTGCTCGCGCCGGGCCTTGGCGGCCTCGGCGGCGGCGCGCTCCTGCTCGGCGCGGGCGAGGGACACCTCGACATGGGCGAGCAGCTGACGGGCACCGGAGGCGACGGCCCCGGCGACGGCCGCCTCGTGCCGCAGCCGCGCGCGGCGCTGCTCGGCACGCGTGCGTGCCTCGCGTTCCGCGCGGGCGGCCCGGTCGAGCGAGTCGGCCCGCCCGGCGAGCCCCTTGACCCGCTCTTCGTGGGTACGGACCTGGAGGCGGGCCTCCATCTCGGTCTGCCGGGCGTTGGCTCCGTCGGCGGCGAGCCGGTCGCGTACGGCGGTGTCGGGCTCCTCCTCGACCGGCATCTCCTCGGCGACGGCCAGGCGCTCGGCCAGTTCCTCGGCCTCCTGTACGGCCCTGTCCAGCGCCTCCTGGGCGCGCGCGGCCGCGGCTGCGGACCGCTCGGCCTCGCCCGCGGCGCCGCGGGCCTGTCCGGCGAGCCCGCCCAGCTGCTGGGCGACGGCCGACTTCTCCCGGTCGGCGGCCCGGCGCCGCTCACCGAGTTCCTCCACGAGCGCGGCGGCCCGCTTGCGGTGCTCGGCCGCCGTGTGCTGCGCCTCGGCCAGCTCCTCGCAGCGGACCGCCAGTTCGGCCAGCTCGGCGGCGGCCTCGTCGACGGAGGCCTGCACCTCCAGCAGGCTCGGCGCGCCGGCCGACCCGCCGTGCGCGAAGTGGGCACCGAGGAGGTCGCCGTCGGCGGTGACGGCGGTGAGTTCCGGGTGGGCGTGGACGAGGTCCTCGGCGTCCTCGAGGGTGCTTACGACGACGGTGGCCCGCAGGAGGCGGCGGACGGCGGGCATGAGGTCGGCCGGGCCGCGGACGAAGCGCTCCGCGGGCCGGGCCGTGCCGGGCAGTGGTGCGTCGGCTGGCGCGCCCTGGCCGGGTGCGCCCTGGCCGGGCGGGCCCTGTGGCGGAGCCGCATTCCGCTGCTCCCCCGCGCCCGCCAGGGGCGCCTCTTCCGGGGCGCCTGCCAGGAGCAGGGTCGCCCGGCCTCCGTCCTGCTTGCGCAGGAGTCTGATCGCCTCCGCCGCCGAGGCCGGGGTCGTCACGGCGATCGCGTCCGCCGCCGCTCCGAAGGCCGCGGCCAGGGGGACCTCGTAGCCGGGTGTGATCGTGAGGAGTTCCGCCGCCGGGCCCAGGATGCCGGTGAGGCGGTCACGGGCGCCGAGGAGTATTCCGGTGCCGTCCTTGCGGCGCAGGCCCAGGGCGAGGGCCTCGTGGCGGGCCTGGGTCGCGGCGCGGGCGCGTTCGGCCGCGGTGGCCGCCTCGCGGGCGGCGGTGAGTGCCGCCTCGGCCTGCGTGAGCCGCAGCTTGGCCGTCTCGTGCCGCTCGGCGAGGTCCGCGTCGTCGGCGTCGAGGCCGTCGACCTCGGCCTTCAGCGCCTCGTACTCCTCCTGGGCGCGCACCGCACGCTCCTGGGCCTCGTCGCGTGCCGTGGCCAGCCGGTCGATCTCGGCCTGGGCGGAGGCGGCGCGCGAGCGGGCCGCGTTGACCTGTCCGGACAGGCGGGCCAGTCCCTCGCGCCGGTCGGCGATGGCGCGGGCCACGTCCTTCAGCCGGCGCTCCTCGACGGCCAGCTCCCGCTCCAGTTCGGCGCGGTGGGCGACGGTGTCGTCCAGGGCGCGCTGGGCCGCCTCCAGGGCCGCTTCCAGCTCGGCCTCCTGTTCGCGCACACGGGCGGCCTCCTGCTCCAGGTCCTCGGGGTCGCGGCCGCGCCGCTCCTCGGCGGGGGCGGAGGTGGCGCTCTTCACCCGGGCGTCGGCCAGCGAGACCGTGCCGCGTACGCGTTCGGCGAGCTGGGACAGCTCGTACCAGGTCTGCTGGGCACGCTGGAGGCGGGGCGCGAGCTGCCGTACCTCGTCCTCCAGCAGCGCTTCCCGCTGGAGCGCCTTCTTCAGCTCCTGCTCGGCGGCGTCCTTGCGCTCCTTCAGGGCGGCCTCGTCGGCGATCTCGGTCTGGAGCGCCTCGCGGAGTCGTACGAGGTCGTCGGCCAGCAGCCGTAGCCGCGCGTCCCTCAGGTCGGCCTGGATGACGGCGGCCCGGCGTGCCACCGCCGCCTGCCGGCCGAGCGGCTTGAGCTGGCGGCGCAGTTCGTCCGTCAGGTCCTGCACGCGTGCGAGGTTGGCCTGCATCGCGTCCAGCTTGCGGAGAGCCTTCTCCTTGCGCTTGCGGTGCTTGAGGACGCCGGCGGCCTCCTCGATGAAGGCGCGGCGGCCCATCGGATCGGCGTGCAGGACGGAGTCGAGCTGGCCCTGGCCGACGATGACGTGCATCTCGCGGCCGATGCCGGAGTCGGAGAGCAGTTCCTGGATGTCGAGGAGGCGGCAGGTGTCGCCGTTGATCTGGTACTCGCTGCCGCCGTTGCGGAACATGATCCGCGTGATGGTGACCTCGGCGTACTCGATGGGCAGGGCGCCGTCGGAGTTGTCGATGGTCAGCGACACCTCGGCCCGGCCGAGCGGCGGGCGGCCGGTGGTGCCGGCGAAGATGACGTCCTCCATCTTGCCGCCGCGCAGCGACTTGGCGCCCTGTTCGCCCATGACCCAGCTGAGCGCGTCCACGACGTTGGACTTGCCCGAGCCGTTCGGTCCGACGACACACGTGATGCCCGGTTCGAACCGGAGCGTGGTCGCCGAGGCGAACGACTTGAACCCGCGGAGGGTCAGGGCCTTGAGGTGCACGCCGCCGGACTCTACCGGGCGCCGCTATCTCACTCCATGAACCCTCGCAACCGCGCGGTTTCGCCATTGAACATGCAGGGCACACCGTACGTTAAAGAGGGTGAAAGGATGCGCGGGGGACAAGAATGAAGGGACGCCGAAGCGTCCCTTGCAGTTCTGTACGGCTGGGTCACAGCCGCTGGATCAACTGAGCGTGGTTAGCGGTTGATACGGGCAGCCCAACCACTGCGACTGCTGTCGTGGAGCGATGCAGTGATCAGGTGAGCGCAGGCTCCGCCTGGTGTGCGTCGATGCTCTCCATGATCCTGTCCTGAGAGGCGGCAGCCGTCAGCGCTTCGTTCTCCGCCTGGATCCGTCCGAGCTCGGACTCCAGGTCCTGCACACGCTGCTGCAGCCGTCGCATCTCGGCGAGGAGTCGAGGGTCGGAGCCGCCGACGTAACCGAGAAGCGCCTTTGCCATGATGGATGGTCCTCCACAATGAGTGACCGACCGATGCGGTGTGGGTCGTGAGGGATTTGCACCCGCGGTGCTTGGCACATCCGGGTGTTGCTCTGCTGTTGCTCCATGCCAAACAGCTAAGGTGCGCGGGGCTTTCAGCGTCTCACCAAAAAGTTTGACGGTCAACACGATCACGCCCTGTATTGGCGGGCGAACCGGGCGCGCGGCCGGAAAAGTGGCGGCGCTGGGAGTCATCCGGAGCCCTCAGGGCGTGACGATCAGCTGTACCAGCGGAGCCTCCCACGCCGCGGCGTTCTTGGCAACCACCAGGTCGTTTCTGCTCTCCGCATGTGCCCCCGGCAGCTCGCCGCACCCCTGCCTGCGCGGCTTTACAGAAACGGCTCAGCGGATGGCGAAGCCGTCGTAGCCGCCGCGCGGTGTGTCCCAGATCTCGGTGACACCGTCGACATGGCCGGGCGTGTCGTCGCCCTCGAGCCAGTCGAGCAGCCCCTCGCAGCCCGCGCGTGAACCTTCCGCGACCACCTGGACCCGGCCGTCGGCCAAATTGAGAGCAAAACCACTCAGGCCGCCGATCTCCAGCGCCTTGGCGCGCGTGAACCAGCGGAAACCCACACCCTGCACGCGTCCGCGCACCCAGGCGACCAGCCGTACATCCTCACTCATGGGTGCAACCTAACCGGCCGATGTCGCTCGGCACACGCCGCCCCTCAGCGGCATGGGGTACCGTCCCGACCCAATAAATCTCATATGAAACTCACTCGATCGAGTGAGCGGGGTTGGCCAGAGGGAGTCACGCACAGCGCACGGGCACCGGGTCGACCGCGAGGACGAGGAAGAGGGCACGGACATGGGCCGCCACCGACGTTCCGCCGCCGGCCGCGCCGCCACGGGCCACGCCCCGGGGGGCACGCACGCGCACCACTCCGCTTCCGGAGCCGCAGGGACCGCAGGGACCGCAGGAGTCACCGGGGCCGTCGGTGGTGAGGGCCACCAGGACGCGTACGCAGGCGGTTCGCAGTCAGGCGGCTCGCACACGGGCAGGCAGGCGCCCCGGGGCATCGCGCCGTATCTGAACCCCGAGGCCTACGCCGACGCGACCGCGAGGGCACACGCGTACTTGTTCGAGGCGGAGGACGGCCGGACTCCGGGCGGGGACGGTTACATGGGCGGCGGCTTCATCCCGGACGGCGGCCCGGCGGACGGTTCCGGCCAGGGCGGCCGGCGCCGGAAGAAGACCGCGCGGCCGGTGCGGACGGGCCTGCTCGGGATGTCGGCCGCCGTCGCCCTCGGTACGGCCGCCGTGGCCACGGGCGTGGTGCCCGGCCTGCAGCACTACAAGCTCGGCGGTGCCTCGCACACCACGGGCGGCGACCGAATACAGGCGGCGGGCTCCCCCACCAACACGGCCACCGCGCAGGGCGGCACCTCGGGCAGCGCCGGCAGCGGCACGGGCAGCACCGCCCCGGCCGGCGGGAGCACCGGGCACGTGACGCCCCCGACCCCGTCGCCCTCCGCCTCGCCCTCCGCCTCAACCTCCGCCTCCGCCTCCCCCTCGAACGCCCCCTCCTCTTCTCCCTCGGCTTCCTCTCCCTCGAAGCCGGGCTCGCCGAAGCCGCAGGCCACCAGGGCGACCCCGGTCAGGACGGCCACGCGGAACCCCGCCCCCGCGGCCCCCGCGGCCCCCAGGGCCACGCCGTCCACGCCGAAGGGCACTCCGTCGCACAGGGCGACCAAGGCGCCGACGCCCAGCTCCGCACCGGTGACGGTGTCGGCGCAGGCCGCCGCCGAGGCGCAGGTGCTGAAGCTCGTCAACGAGGAGCGGGCGAAGGTGGGCTGCAGCCCCCTGACGGCGAACTCCTCGCTGACCAGGCTGGCCGAGTCCTTCAGCGACGACATGGCGGCCCGGGACTTCTTCGACCACACCGACCCGAACGGCAGGACGCCCTGGGACCGGGCGGCGGCGGCCGGTGTCACCGAGCTCGGCGGCGAGAACATAGCCCGCGGGCAGGCCGACGCGGCGGCCGTGGTGCAGGCCTGGATGAACAGCCCCGGCCACCGCGCCAACATCCTGAACTGCGACTTCAGGACCCTCGGTGTCGGCGTCCACTTCGGCCCGGGCGGCCCTTGGTGGACGCAGGACTTCGGTTACTGAGAACCCGCCGGGCCCGGCCTTGTGAGATCCCCCGTGCGGCGGTGCAAGCGACAGGGGGCGACATGGACTGTTCTCGGAGTGGGCGTGTTCGTGGCTCTCGTGGCTCTCGTGGAAGCGCTCAGCGGACAGCCCGGCCACAGCCGGGCCGCGGGACGAAGAGGCGGACCCGCGCTGCTCAGGCGGCGACGCGCCCCCGGGCGAACACCGTCGCCGTCTCGGCCACCCGGCGGCCGAGGTGCTCGGCGGTGGCGAGGTCGGCCTTGTGGACGGCCTCCGGGCCCTCGTCGTTGTTGCTCTGGGCCGCGGCGCCGGAGAAGAAGCCGAGGCGGTTCAGGTCGTTCTCCGATGCGGTGCTGCTGTTCCAGCCCGGGTGCAGGCCGAGGTTGACCCAGGTCATGCCGTGCTGGGCGGCGAGCGTCTGGAAGAACTGCAGGGTGTGCAGCTTGTCGCCGCTCTTGGACGCCGAGTTGGTGAAGCCGGCGGCCAGCTTGTCCTTCCAGTCCTGGCCGAACCAGCGCTTGGACGTCGCCTCGGCGAAGACGTGGAAGGCTCCGGAGGCGGTGCCCATGTAGGTGGGCGAGCCGAAGACGATCGCGTCGGAACGGTCCAGCACCGCCCACTCCTCCTCGGTGATCCCGTCGACCTTGATCAGGTGCGCCTCGGCACCTGCGTCGGCGGCACCGGCCCGGACGGCCTCGGCGAGTACGGCGGTGTGACCGAAACCGGAGTGGTAGGCGATGGAGATGACAGGGCTGGTCATGAGGACTCCTCGAAAGGGGCGGCTGGCAGGGCTTGGGCAGCTCGAATGAACTAACCACAGGAAAGCACTATCTACAAGTTAGTGCAAGCTAGTGGTTAGCGCTGCACGCGCGTACCCTTGCCCGTATGACCGCCACCACTCCGGACCAGGACGACCTCGCCTACGACGTCTTCGCCAAGGCCTGCCCGTCGCGCGGAACGCTGGAGCACGTCACCGGCCGCTGGGGCGGACTGACGCTCGGCGCGCTGTACGAGGGCTCGCTGCGCTTCAACGAGCTGCGCCGCCGTGTCGACGGGGTGAGCGAGAAGATGCTGTCCCAGACGCTGCACGCACTGGAACGCGACGGCCTGGTGCACCGCGATGCCCAGCCGACCAACCCGCCCCGGGTGGACTACGAACTCACCCCCCTGGGCCGGCAGGTCGCGGGGCGGCTGCTGGCGCTCATCCACTGCGTGGAGGGCGCCATGGACGACGTCCTGGCGGCCCGCGCGCGTTACGACGAGACGCGCGGCGGCCTCTGACACTTCGGGCAGAAGTAACTGGAGCGGTTCATCCAGGCGCGGCGGCGCATGGGGGTGCCGCACCGCTTGCAGGGCAGGCCTTCGCGCCCGTACGCGTCCAGGGAGCGGTCGAAGTAGCCCGACTCGCCGTTGACGTTGACGTACAGGCTGTCGAAGCTGGTGCCGCCGACGGCCAGGGCCGCGTTCATCACGTCCCGGACGTGGCCGAGGAGCGCGGTGGTGACCGGGCGGGTGAAGTTCGCGGTCGGGCGCTCGTAGTGGATGCGGGAACGCCAGAGCGCCTCGTCCGCGTAGATGTTGCCGACCCCGCTGATCAGCGACTGGTCGAGCAGGGCCCGCTTGATGGTGGTCCGTTTGCGGCGCAGCGCCAGGTGGAAGGCCTCGTCGTCGAACAGCGGATCGAGAGGGTCGCGGGCGATGTGCGCGATGACGTCGGGCAGGCCCTCGGGGGTGTTGTCGTGCAACGACAGGCCGCCGAAGGTGCGTTGGTCGACGAAGCGCAGTTCGGTGCCGAGCGAGTCGGCGAACCGGACCCGGATGCGCAGATGCTTCTCGTCCGGCGCCTCGTGCGGCTGCACCAGCAGCTGGCCGCTCATGCCGAGGTGGGCCAGGACGGACTGGTTGGTCTCCTCCAGCGGCAGCCACAGGTACTTGCCGCGCCGGCTGGGGACGCCGATGTGGTGGCCCTTGAGCCGGTGCGCGAAGTCGTCGGGGCCGGCCAGGTGCCGGCGTACGGCGCGCGGGTGCAGCACCTCGGTTTCGGCGACGGTGCGGTGCGCGACCCAGCGCGCGAGGCCCCGCCGTACGACCTCGACCTCGGGCAACTCGGGCATCGGTACCCCCCGTACGGAGCGTGGATGAGCCGAGCGCCCGCCCCGGCGTGAACGGCGGGGCGGGCGCTCGGTACTGCTTGTCGTCAGGCGGAGGCCGACGCCTCGTCGGCGCTCTCGGCGGCCTTGGCCGCCTCAGCCGCCTCAGCTACCTCAGCTGCCTTGGCTGCCTTGGCTCGCTCGTCCGCCGCGGCCCGGATGGACCGCCAGGCGGACTCGGCGGCCTGCTGCTCCGCCTCCTTCTTGCTGCGGCCGGTGCCGGTGCCGTACGAGACGCCTCCGACGCGGGCGGCAGCAGTGAAGGTCTTCTCGTGATCGGGGCCGGTCTCCGTGACCAGGTACTCGGGCACGCCGAGCCCCTCGATCGCGGTCAGCTCCTGGAGGGACGTCTTCCAGTCCAGGCCGGCTCCGAGGTTGGAGGACTTCTCGATCAGCGGGTCGAAGAGCCGGTGCACCAGCTCGGACGCCGCGTCGAGGCCCTGGTCGAGATAGACCGCGCCGATCACCGCTTCGAGGGTGTCGGCAAGAATGGATGCCTTGTCCCGGCCGCCTGTGCCCTCTTCACCCCGGCCGAGCCGGATGAAGGCGCCCAGGTCGAGGCCGCGCCCGACCTCCGCCAGCGCACGCGAGTTGACCACCGCGGCCCGCAGCTTGGCCAGCTGGCCTTCGGGCAGGTCGGGGTGGGTGCGGTACAGCGTGTCCGTGACGACGAGACCGAGGACGGAGTCACCGAGGAACTCCAGCCGCTCGTTCGTCGGCAGACCGCCGTTCTCGTACGCGTAGGAACGGTGGGTCAGCGCGCGCACCAGAAGGGCGGACTCGACCTGGTAGCCGAGCCGCCCTTCCAGAAGCGTGTGGGACGAGGCCTGGTTTTCCGCCGCCTTCTTGGGACTGGACACAGTGCCTCTCACCAGCCCGCTCAGACTTCGAGGACCTGGCGCTTGTTGTAGGTGCCGCAAGACGGGCACGCGATGTGCTGCTGCTTGGGCTCGTGGCAGCGCTCGCACGCAACCAGGGTGGGGACCGCAGCCTTCCACTGCGACCGGCGGTGGCGCGTGTTGCTGCGCGACATCTTCCGCTTCGGAACAGCCACGGCTACTTCTCCTGCTTCTCGTCGGCGCGTGCTGACTGAGGCGCGCCGCCGCTCATCTCGTCCTTCTCGCCGTCTTCGAGTGAACCGGCGAGTCCCTGCAATGCCGCCCAACGGATGTCGACGGCGTCGTGGTGGTGGTCCGGGTCGTCCGCGAGCCGCGCTCCGCACTCGGAGCACAGGCCCGGACAGCCTTCCTGGCACACCGGCTGCATCGGCAGTGCGAGCACCACCGCATCGCGCAGCAGAGGTTCGAGGTCGAAAAGTCCGTCCTCGAGGAAGAACCTGTCCTCGTCGTCCTCGGCGTCGTCGCCCGGTTCCGCGATCACACGGCCCCGGTCGTCGGCGTCAGGGTACGTGAACAGTTCCTGGAAGTCCGCTTCGAGCTCCAGCCCGAGCGGCTCCAGACACCTTACGCACTCCCCCTCGGCCTGTGCACGGGCGGTGCCTGTGACGAGCACCCCTTCCATGACCGACTCGAGCCGGAGTTCGAGCTCCACCGGGGCGCCTTGCGGCACTCCGACGACCCCCTGGATGCCGAGATCGGCGGGAGCGTCGATCGTGCGGGTCAGGCGCTGCAGCGCGCCAGGACGCCGACCCAGCTCGTGCGTGTCGAACACGAGGGGGTTGCGGTGGTCGAGGCGGGCGTTGGAGGCCATTCCTGCTTTCGATCTTCGAACTCGGAGGGCCGCCGCCCGTAGATGCTGCGGGCAGCGGTGATCGCGGACGTACACGCGACCGAACAGCCAGGATACTGGACCTTTCGCTCAGGGCCCAATCCGGGCGTCACTGCAGACCGCGGCCCTGCTCGTAGGCCCTCAGCTGCTCCGCGCTGATCATGCTCGTGTCGAAGAGGCTGGTCTCGTCGAGGGCGTAGCCCTGCTGCTGCTGGTGCTGCTGGGCCTGCTGCGCCTGCTGGGCCTGCTGCGGGTCGTAGGCGGCCTGCTGGGGGTCGTAGGAGCCCTGGTAGGCGTACGGGTCGGCTTGCTGGTAGCCGTACGGGTCCTGCTGGCCGTAGGCGGGCTGCTGCGGGAAACCGCCGTAGGGGTCCGGCTGCTGCTGGTCGTAGGAGTAGGCCGGCTGCGGCTCGTACGACGGCTGCGGCGGCTGCGGCTGCTGCTGCGGCTGCTGCTGCGGCCGGTCCGGGCGCTCGGCCGGGGTGTCCTGCTCGGCGAGGGCCGCGAGGTCGGCGAGGTAGTCGGCGTCGCTGGAGTGCTGGAAGGTCGTGGAGTCGTCGGCGAGGGCGCCGAGGTCGTCCGTGGCGATCCGGCCGTGCAGCTTCTGCCGGCCGCGGCCGACGGCCTCCAGGGTCTTGGCGAGGACCGCCTCGAAGGCGCCGAGCTTGACGTCGACGTACTGGTCGGCGTTGTGGCGCAGGGTCTCCGGGTCGTGGCTGCGCTCGGGGGCGTCCTCGTCCTCGTAGCCGT
Source organism: Streptomyces sp. NPDC051133 (assembly GCF_040682635.1). Lineage (NCBI taxonomy): Bacteria > Bacillati > Actinomycetota > Actinomycetes > Kitasatosporales > Streptomycetaceae > Streptomyces > Streptomyces sp. NPDC051133. The sequence goes on along the minus strand of NZ_JBFBBK010000014.1, from coordinate 74,829 downwards.
TCTCGTCCAGGCCGGGCCCGGTGCCGAGCAGCTTCTCGCGGCCACGGCCGACCGAGCCGAGGGTCTTGGTGAGGACGACCTCGAAGTTGGCGAGCTTGGAGTCGACGTAGTCGTCGGCCTCGGCGCGGATCTCCTCGGCCTCCTTGCGGGCCTCGGCGAGGATCCGGTCGCTCTCGGCCTGGGAGCGGCGGGCGATCTCGGTGCCGGAGACCAGGGAGCCGCGTTCGGCGTGCGCGTTCTCGATGATCCGGTCGGCCTCCATGCGGGCCTGCTCGACCATCTGCTCACGGTCGCCGATCAGCTCCTGCGCCTGTGCGAGGGAGCCGGGCAGCGCCTGGCGCACCTCTTCGAGCAGCGCGAGCAACTCGGCGCGGTTGACCACGCAGGACGCCGACATGGGCATGGACCGGGCGCCGGAGACCGTGGAGACGATCTCGTCGAGCTTCTTCTGCACGTCCACCTGTGCTCGCCACTCTCTACAGCCGGGTTGGAGACGGACGGGACGACTGTAGCCCCATCAGTCCTTGCGCAGACGCTTGTTCAGTGCCTGGAGGACCTGGGAGGGCACCAGGTGGGAGACGTCTCCGCCCCAGGCCGCGACCTCCTTGACCAGGGAGGAGGACAGGAAGCTGTACGTGGGGTTGGTGGGCACGAACAGCGTCTCGACGCCGGTGAGGCCGATGTTCATCTGGGCCATCTGCAGCTCGTAGTCGAAGTCGCTGACGGCGCGCAGGCCCTTGACGATGGCGGGGATGTCGCGCTGTTTGCAGAAGTCGACGAGGAGGCCGTGGAAGGCCTCGACGCGGACGTTCGCGTACTCGGAGGTGACCTCGCGGATCAGCTCGATCCGCTCCTCGATCTCGAACAGGCCCTTCTTGGACTGGTTGATCATCACCGCGACGTACACCTCGTCGTACAGACGGGAGGCGCGGGCGATGATGTCGAGGTGTCCGTTGGTGATCGGGTCGAACGACCCGGGACAGACGGCGCGGCGCACTTGTGATCCCTCGCTCTCCGGTCCGGTCATCGTGCGTCTTCGCACGTAGAGGCGGCGCGACCGTACCAAAACGTTCCCTCGCCGTAGCGACGCGACCGGATCGCCTCGAAGCCGTCCGGCCAGTGGAATTCGCCGCCTCTGGTGCTGCGCTCCACGGTGACGAGCGCTTGCTCAGCGAGCCAGTCTTCCGAGTGGAGTGTGAGCAGGATCTCGCGAAGATCGTCGTCCGTGACGGCGTACGGGGGGTCGAGGAAGACCAGGTCGTACGGCTCTTCCGGGGCCGGTGCCTTGATGATCTGTTCCGCTTTGCCCGCTCTGACCTCGGCGCCCGGCAGGCCCAGGTTCTTCACGTTCTCGCGGACGATCCTCGCCGCACGGGCGTCGGCCTCGACGAGGAGCGTGTGGCTCGCGCCCCGGGAGAGGGCCTCCAGGCCCACGGCGCCCGAGCCGGCGTAGAGGTCGAGGACCCGTTCGCCGTCCAGCGGGCCGCCCAACAGTGACTGCCAGGTCGAGAAGAGACCTTCACGGGCGCGGTCGGAGGTGGGCCGGGTGCCGGTGCCGGGGGGCACTGAGAGGCGCCGTCCGCCGGCCCGGCCGGCGATCACGCGGGTCATGTGGGGTCCTTCTCAGTGGACGACGTTACGGTTCATTGTCGCGCCCCTTCGGTGGCGCACACCTCATCCCTTCTCCAGGTACTGCTCCCTCTCCTCGTCCACAAGGGCGTCCAGGGCCGTACGCAGCCCCGGCAGGTGCTCCAGCTCGGGATCGGCGGCCACCAGCGCCGCCGCCTCCTCCCTCGCCTCCGCGATGACCTCCTCGTCCTCGATGACCGCGAGGACCCGCAGGGAGGAGCGGGCGCCGGACTGGGCCTGGCCGAGGACGTCGCCCTCACGGCGCTGTTCGAGGTCGATGCGGGAGAGCTCGAAGCCGTCGAGGGTGGAGGCGACGGCGTTCAGCCGCTGGCGGGCGGCGCTGGCCTCGGGCATCTCGCTGACCAGGAGGCACAGGCCGGGGGCCGAGCCCCGGCCGACGCGGCCGCGCAGCTGGTGGAGCTGGGAGACGCCGAAGCGGTCGGCGTCCATGATGACCATGGCCGTGGCGTTGGGGACGTTGACGCCGACTTCGATGACCGTCGTGGCGACCAGGACGTCCGTCTCGCCGGCCGCGAAGCGGCGCATCACGGCGTCCTTGTCGTCCGGGTGCATGCGGCCGTGGAGGACCTCGACCCGCAGGCCCTGGAGGGGACCCCGGCCGAGCTGGCCGGCCACGTCGAGGACGGCGAGCGGCGGGCGCTTCTCTGCCTCGTCCTCCGGGGACTTCTTCCCGGCCGCCTTCTTCGGGTCGGCCGCCTCGTCGATGTCGTCGCCGATGCGGGGGCAGACCACGTACGCCTGGTGGCCGTTCACCACCTCCTCGCGCACCCGCTCCCAGGCGCGGGCGAGGAAGTGGGGCTTGTCGGCGGCCGGGACCACGTGGGTGGCGATCGGGGAGCGGCCGGCCGGGAGCTGGTCGAGGACCGAGGTCTCCAGGTCGCCGAATACCGTCATGGCGACCGTGCGCGGGATGGGGGTGGCCGTCATGACGAGGAGGTGCGGGGGCTGTTTTCCCTTGCCGCGCAGGGCGTCGCGCTGCTCGACGCCGAAGCGGTGCTGTTCGTCGACGACGACCAGTCCGAGGTCGTGGAACTGGACCTTGTCCTCGATCAGGGCGTGGGTGCCGATGACGATGCCGGCCTCGCCGGTGGCCAGGTCCAGCAGGGCGTGGCGGCGGGCCGCGGCGCCCATGGAGCCGGTGACCAGGACCACCTTGGTGGCGTGCTCGGCGCCGCCCAGCATGCCGCCCTCGGCCAGCTCGCCCATCATCTCGGTGACCGAGCGGTGGTGCTGCTGGGCGAGGACCTCGGTGGGCGCGAGCATGGCCGCCTGCCCGCCCGCGTCGACGACGGCGAGCATGGCGCGCAGGGCGACCAGCGTCTTGCCCGAACCCACCTCTCCCTGCAGCAGCCGGTGCATCGGGTGGTCGGTGGCCAGGTCGCCGAAGATCTCGCGGGAGACCTTCTGCTGGCCCTCGGTGAGGGTGAAGGGCAGGCGGTCGTCGAAGGACGTGAGGATGCCGTCCGGCTTCGGGGTGCGGGGGACGGCGGGGAGCTGGGTGTCGGCGTACCGGCGGCGGGCCAGGGCGACCTGGAGGACGAAGGCCTCGTCCCACTTCAGGCGGGCGCGGGCGTCGCCGATGTCGGCCTTGGTGTGCGGGCGGTGGATCTTGAGCAGGGCCTCGGGGAGCGGGAGCAGGCCGCGGCCCGCGCGGAGGGAGTCCGGGAGGGGGTCGAGGGCCTCCTGGGCGCTGGGCAGGACCGTCTGGACGGCCTTGCCGATCTTCCAGGACTCCAGTTTGGCGGTGGCGGGGTAGAGCGGGATCAGGGCGCCGGCCCAGGTCTCGACGGTCTCGTCACTGTCGCCTCGGAGCAACTCGTACGCAGGATGGGCCAGTTGCAGCCGGCGGTTGAAGACGGAGACCTTGCCGGCGAACATCGCGCGGGTGCCCGGGAGCAGTTCCTTGTGGGGTTTGTGCACGCCGCTGCCGAAGAAGACCAGTTGGAGCCGGCCGCTGCCGTCCGTGATGGTCACCTCCAGGCGCTGCCCCTTGCCGCGGGGGGCCTTGGCCGAGGCGAAGGTGTGCAGGCGGGCGTCGGCGACCTGGGCGACCACCGTGACGTGTTCGTCCATGGGGAGGTCGGCGAGGTGGGTGAGCTGGCCGCGCTCCTCGTACCTGCGTGGGTAGTGGTGCAGGAGGTCGCCGACGGTGTGCAGGCCGAGGTGCTCGGCCATCACCTTCGCGGTGGCGGGGCCGAGCACCTTCTTCAGTGGTTCTTCCAGTGCGGGCACGAGATCCATTGCACACCACGCCACCGACAATGACGTACACGCTGTCCTGCGGGTTCGTCCCGCGATGTCGGAGAGATTCGGGAAGCCCCTGGTCAGGTGGTCTGTTCCGCTCTAGGATGACGCGCTCCGGCCATCCCCCGCGGTCACCGCCCCTTCCGGGACCGCCCGACCCCGCGCCGCCCCCTCTCCCCCCTCCGGCGCAGTGACGATGGACTCGCAGACCTCACAGTCATCCCAGGCATCCCGGTCACCTCACACACCCCATACGTTCCAGGTCGACCTGCGCGGTCTGGTGGACCTGCTCTCCCATCACCTCTACTCCAGTCCCAAGGTCTATCTGCGCGAGCTGCTGCAGAACGCCGTGGACGCCATCACCGCCCGGCGGGCGGCGGAGCCGGATGCCCCGGCGCTGGTCCGGCTGTACGCGGCGGACGGCGGGCTGCGGGTGGAGGACAGCGGCGTCGGGCTCACCGAGGCGGACGTGCACAGTCTGCTGGCGACGATCGGGCGCAGCTCCAAGCGGGCCGAGGGCCTGCAGGAGGCCCGGTCCGACTTCCTCGGCCAGTTCGGCATCGGCCTGCTCGCCTGCTTCGTGGTCGCCGAGCGGATCCGGGTGGTCAGCCGCAGCGCCCGTACGCCGGACGCCCCGCCGGTGGAGTGGACGGCGTGCGACGACGGGTCGTACACCGTGCGCACCCTGCCGGACGCGGAACGGACCGAGCCGGGTACGACCGTGTACCTGGCCGCGCGGGCGGGTGCGGCCGAGTGGCTGGCGCCCGAGCGGGTCTCCGCCCTGGCCCGCGACTTCGGTGCGCTGCTGCCGTACGACGTCCGGGTGGGCGAGGAGCGGATCACCGATCTGCCGGCGCCCTGGGACCGGCCGTATCCGTCCCCCGCCGGGCGGCGGGTGGCGCTGGCCCGGCACTGCCGCGAGCTGTTCGGGTTCACACCGCTGGACTCGATCGACCTGGACGTGCCGCTGGCCGGGATCCGCGGGGTGGCGTACGTGCTGCCGTCGGCGGTCAGCCCCGCCCAGCGGGCCACGCACCGGGTGCACCTGAAGGGCATGCTGCTCACCGAGCGGGCCGAACAGCTGCTGCCGGACTGGGCGTTCTTCGTGCGCTGCGTGCTGGACACCGACAGTCTGCGGCCCACGGCCTCGCGCGAGTCGCTGTACGAGGACGAGACCCTGGCGGCCGTGCGGGAGGCGCTCGGGACACAGATCCGGTCCTGGCTGACCGGGCTGGCCGCCGGCGATCCGGAGCGGCTGGCGGCCTTCCTCGCCGTGCACCACCTGGGTGTGAAGTCCCTGGCCCGGCACGACGGCGAGATGCTGCGCACGATGCTGCCGTGGCTGCCGTTCGAGACGACCGACGGACAGCTGTCCCTGGAGGAGTTCGCGCAGCGGCACCCGGTGGTGCACTTCACGCGGACCGTCGAGGAGTACCGGCAGGTCGCGCCGATCGCCTCCGCGCAGGGCGTGGGCGTGATCAACGGCGGCTACACGTACGACAGCGAGCTGGTCGAGGCGCTGCCGTCCGTGCGGCCCGGGACGGTGGTCGCCGAGCTGGACGCGGACACCGTGACGGCGCACCTGGACGCGGTGGATCCGGGCGAGGAGCTGGCGCTGTCGGGCTTCCTGGCGGCCGCGCGGGCGAAGCTGGACCCGCTGGGCTGTGACGTCGTCCTGCGGGCCTTCCACCCCCTGTCCGTGCCGGCGCTGCACCTGGACGACCGGGGGGCGCGGCACGAGCAGGCGCGGGCGGCGGCCGAGGAGCGGGCCGACGATCTGTGGGCGGGCATCCTGGGCTCGCTGCGCGGCAGCGCCCCGCGCGCGCGGCTGGTGCTCAACCATCTCAGTCCGCTGGTACGGCGCATCGGTTCGCTGCGTGATCCGGAGCTGATCGGCACCGCGACCGAGTCGCTGTACGGGCAGGCGCTGCTGATGGCGCGGCGCCCGCTGCGGTCGGCCGACTCGGCGCTGCTCAACCGTGCCTTCATCGGCCTGCTGGAGTGGGCGACCCACGGAGAGGGCGACGGGCGATGAGCGAGATCACGGACTTCGACGGTCTGCGCCGGGCGATGGCGGAGAACGGCGAGCAGCCGGAGGGCCCGGCCCGCAACGCCCGCGCGGAGCAGCTGCTCGCCGAGGCGGAGCGGCTGAACATTCCGCTCGCCGTGATCGAGGCGCTCGGACACCAGCTGAAGGTCTACAACTACAGCTCCGAGAAGGACAAGATGTTCGTCCCGTTCGCGCGGCTGCTGCGCCTGTGGGACGAGCGGCCCGGGGACTTCGACGAGTACGAGGCGCACTCGCTGCACTGGGTCTTCAAGTGGATGTCGGCGGGGATGCTGGACCAGCCGCACGTCCCGCTGGCCTCGGTCGAGAAGTGGCTCGGCGAGATGGAGCACCGGTACCGGCTCGCCGGGTACTCCGAACGGGCCGTGCGCAGCGCCGAGTTCAGCGTGGCCACGCACGTCGGGGACCTGGCGCGGGCCGAGCGGGCGTACGGGGCGTGGCTGGCCGCGGACCGGGACCGGATGGCCGACTGCCACGCCTGCGAGCTGCACGGGCAGGGCGTCTGGCAGGCGGAGCGCGGCCGGGACGCGGAGGCGCTGCGGCTGTGGGGGCCGGTGCTGGAGGGCGAGTACACCTGCGCGCACGAACCGCACACCGTCCTCGCCTCCTCGCTGGTCCCGCTGCTGCGTCTCGGGCGGGTGGAGGAGGCCCGGGCGCACCATCTGCGGGGCTTCCGGCTGGTGCGCCCCATGGAGAGCATGCGGAGCGCGTACGCGGACCACGTGGAGTTCTGCGCGCTGACCGGGAACGAGGCGCGCGGGCTGGAGCTGCTCGCGCAGCGGCCGGCGTACTTCACGGACACCGGGCATCCGCGCAGCCGGCTGGAGTTCATGGCCGTGGTGACGCTGCTCACGGACCGGCTGGCCGAGCTGGGGTTCGGCGAGCGGCAGGTGCCGGGGCCGGCCGGGCGAACCTGGACGGCGCGGGAACTCGCCGCGCACGCGCGCGTGGAGGCGCTGGAGCTGGCCGGCCAATTCGACCTGCGCAACGGCACCGCGCACGTGGGCGAACGGGTACGCGCGCGGATGGCGCAGCGCCCCCTGGTGGACCGGCTCCCGCTGGGCGTCCGCACGACCCGCTCCGTCGCGGCACCGGCGCCCGCGGCGGCCCCCGCGGCGGCGCCCCCGGTACGCGCGGCCGAGCCGGACCTGCCGTCGCTGCTCGCGGAGGCACGGCGGCTGTCGGACACCCTGCAGCCCCACGCGCTGGAGGCATGGGCGGCGGTCGCGCGGGCCGCGCGGGGCGTCGAGCTGGACCCGCGCGCCCGCGCGGAGATCACCGAGCACGAGGCGATGGCCCGCGGCCCCGAGGGCGTGGAGCTGTTCGACGCAGCGGCCGAGCTGTACGCGGAGGCGGGCGACCCCGGCGAGGCGCTGGCGGCCCGCGCGCGCGGGGCGTACGTCCGCGCGCTGCGGGGCGAGACGGCCCCGGCGGTGGGGGCGGTGACCGCGTTCTACGACGAGGTGCTCGCCCTGTACGCCGAGGAGGCCACCGGCGTACGGCAGACGGCCTCGGTCCTGATGAGCCGGGCCCGCATCCTGATGCACCGCCTGCACGGGGGGCCGCCGGGTGCGGGGGCGGTGCCGGACGGGCCGGGGCCCGTGGAGGTCGTGCCGGACGGGCCGGGGCGCGAGGGCGCTGTGCCGGACGGGCCGGGGCCCGCCGAGGTCGTGCCGGACGGGCGGGCGTGCGAGGGCGCGGTGCCCGACGGGCCGGGGCCGGACTGGCCGGTCCCGGACGGACCCGAGTTGGACGGACCCGAGTCGGACGGACCCGAGTCGGACGAGTCCATGCCGGACGGGCCCGAGTCGGACGAGTCCATGCCGGACGGGCCCGGCGTCGGTGGTGCCGGGGTGGCCGGGCCCGGCCTCGCCGAGGTCGTGCCGGGCGGGCCGGGGCGCGAGGGCGCGGTGCCGGACGGGCCCGGACCCGGCGAGGTCGTGGACGGGCCGGGGTGCGAGGGCGCGGTGCTCGACGAGCGGGCGGGCGAGGGCGCGGTGCCGGACGGGCCGGGCCGCGACGGCGCTGTGCCCGACGGGCCGGGGCCGGACTGGCCGGTCCCCGACGGGCCCGGGTCGGGCGGGCCCGGGTCGGACGGGTCCGAGTCGGGCGGGAGCGGCGTCGGTGGTGCCGTGGGGGCGGCCGAGCAGGCTGTGCGGGAGGTGCTCGCGCTGGTCGGTGGGCGGGTCGGGGACGACGTGCGGCTGGCGGCCCGGGTCGCGGAGGCGCGGGCCATGCTGGGCGAGCTGGCGGAGGGCCGGGGGGACGCGGAGCGGGCCCTGGAGTCGTTCCGGCGGGCGGCTGCCGAGTACGTGGACGCCGGGCTGCCGTGGTTCGCGGTGGAGTACCAGGTGCGGGTCGCGGCACTGGCCCATCAGGCGGGTGACCTCGCCGAGGCCGAGCGCGCGCTGCGGGCCGCGCTGGAGCACGGCGGTCCGTACCTGGAGTCCGTCGGGCGGGCCCAGCTGCATCTGCAGCTCGCCCAGGTCGCCGGCGGCCGTGGTGAGCCCGTCGAGGCCGCCGAGCACGCGCTGGAGGCCGCGCACTGGGCCGACGAGGCCGGTGAGAGCGGCACCCTGGGCGCTTGGGCCCGGCAGCAGCTGGGCGGCTTCCTGCTGCGGCAGGGGCGGTGGGCCGAGGCGGCCGAGGTGCTGGAGTCGGCGCTGGCCGAGCTGAGCGCCGGGACGCACGGCGACGGGGCGGTCGTACAGGCGCGCTGGTGGCTCGGGGACTGCCTGCAGGAGCTGGGCGAGCACCGGGAGGCGGCGGAACACCGGCTGCGGGCCGCCGACATCGCCCGGCACTGGCCCGAGCAGCAGGACCACGCCACCCTCGCCCACCTGGCCGCCGAGTCCCTGAGCAACGCCGGTCTGCTGGAGGAGGCCGACGAGGCCTACGCGCGCGCGGGCGAGCTGTGGCGTGCGCTGGGCAACCCGCAGTTCCTGGTCCGCTCGCTGCGCGCCCGCGGCTGGCTCGCGCTGCGCGCGGAGTCCGGGGTGGAGGGCGCGCGGGAGCTGATGGTGGACGCGGTCCACACGTGCGAGCGTGCGCTCGGGGCCGCGGCGGACCCGGTGGCCCGGGAGCAGCTCACGGCGGAACTGGGCACCACCCACCGCCAGTTCGGCGACCTGCTGGCCCGCTCGGTGGCCGAGGAGGCGGAGGACGGTGTGATCCAGGACGCCTTCGAGGCCGCGCTCGTCCAGATGGACCGGGCGGCCACGCTGTTCGGCTCGCTGGGCGCGGACGGGCTGCACAGCCGTACCGGCGCCGAACTCGCCGCGGGCTGGCTGGAGGCCGATCTGGGGCGGCCCGCCGACGCGGCGGCACGCGCGCGTGGCGTGCTCGCGGCCTATGCGGGCGCGGGCGACGCGGAGGAGGTCGTCGGGGCCCGGCGGGCCGAGGCCAAGCAGATGCTCCAGGCGGCGCAGGAGTGAGAAGGGGCCGGCGGGGGTTCGCGCGGGGAAGGACTACTCCACGCCGATGAGCAGCAGCGCCCCTTGCCGGCCGCCCCGGTACACCACCGTGTCCACGGCGAGGTAGGACTCCCGCACGCGGGCCTCCAGGCGGTCGGCGACGGTCTCGGGCGCCTCCTCGCCGACGACGAGGGTGACCAGCTCGCCGCCGGCCTGGAGCATGCGGTCCAGGACGGTCTGGGCGGTGGCGGTGACGTCGCCGCCGATCACCGCCACGTCCCCGTCGATCAGGCCCAGCACGTCCCCGGCCTGACAGATGCCGGCCGTCGTCCAGGACTGGCGTTCGGCGACGACGACCTCCGCGTACCGGGTGGCGCCCGCCGCCGAGGTCATCTGGACGACGTCCTCGTCGAAACGGCGCTCCGGCTCGTGCACGGCGAGCGCGGCGATGCCCTGGACCGCCGAGCGGGTCGGGATCAGGGCGACGCGGATGCCCTCGCCGCGGGCCTGCTCGGCCGCGGCGGCGGCCGTGTGGCGCAGCTCGGCGTCGTTGGGCAGCAGGACGACCTCGCGCGCGTGGGCGCGCCGCAGGGCCTGCACCAGCTCTCCGCTGGCGGGCGGCTCCCCGGGGCGCGCGAGGACGGTGGTCGCGCCCGCCTCGGTGTACAGCCCGGCCAGGCCCTCGCCCGGTACGACGGCGACGACGGCCCGCTGGGCGCGCTCGCGCGGGGGCCGTGCGCCCCCGGTGTGCACGTCGCCGAGTCCGAAGTGGGTGATCCTGATCCGGTACGGCCGCCCGGCCTCCACGCCCGCCTCCACGGCGGCCCCGGCGTCGTCGACGTGCACGTGGACGTTCCACAGCCCGTCGCCGCCGACCACGACCAGCGAGTCCCCGAGGGTGTCGAGCCGTTCCCGGAGCCGGGCCACGGCGGCGTCGTCGGCCTCCAGCAGGTAGATCACCTCGAACGCCGGCCCGTCCGCCCGGGCCACCTCCGCACACGGCCCGGCTGCTTCGGCAGCCCCGGACGCGGCCCCGGAAGCAACTCCGGAAACGGCGACGGACGCAGCCCCGGAAGCAGTTCCCGAGACGCCCGCCAGGACGGCGCCCGGGAGCGTCCCGGCAGACGCCCCCTCGGACATCCCGCGCTCCCGCACCGCCTCCCCCGTGAACGCCTCCACCAGCGCCCCCAGCACCGCCACCAGCCCCCGCCCTCCGGCGTCGACCACTCCCGCCCGCCCCAGCACGGCCAGCTGGCCCGGAGTCGCCGCCAGGGCCGCCCGCGCCCCCGCGTAGGCGGCCCGCGCGACCACCCCGCAGTCGCCCTCCGCCCCTTCCGCGGCCTCGGCGGCGGCCGAGGCGACCGTCAGCACCGTGCCCTCCACGGGGTGGGCCACGGCCTGCCGGGCGGAGTCGGCGGCCCGGCGCAGCGCCAGCCGCAGCACGGAGCCGTCGATGTGAGGCGCGTCACCGCCCTCCGTGAGCACCTGTGCCATCCCGCGCAGCAGCTGGGCGAGGATCGTCCCGGAGTTGCCCCGCGCCCCGATGAGCGCCCCGTGGGCCATGGCGCGGACCGCGTCGGCGGGCGAGGGTTCCTCGGAGCCGGTCTCGTGCCCGGCGAACACCGCCTCCACGGCCGTCGCCGCCGACTCCAGGGTCAGATAGAGGTTCGTCCCGGTGTCGCCGTCGGCCACCGGATAGACGTTGATCGCGTCGATCTCCTCACGGGCCCGTCCCACCGCCCGGAGCGCCAGACCGCACCAGGTGCGCACCGCGAGAGCATCGAGGAATGTCTGCGGCACCTGCGCCACCTGCGCCTCCCTGAGCTGGCTGAACGTGGGACGCAGCGTAGACCCCGGGACCGTGTGCACCGGAAGAGGGCCGGGAGCGGGGCCCTGATCTGTCATGGTAATTTCCTTGTACGGACGCAGTCGTTGTATGCTGCTCCGGTTGCCCGATCCGATCGGGCCATTCCCCTGGCAACGCCACTCAAGATCTCATGTCTTAGGATCTCGATCCCGGCATGCCGGGATCAACCGTAAGTGCATCTGAAGTCTTTGGAGTGACCCGTGGCTGCCAACTGCGACGTCTGCGGCAAGGGGCCGGGCTTCGGCAACAACATCTCGCACTCGCACCGCCGTACGTCCCGCCGCTGGAACCCGAACATCCAGCGTGTGCGTACCGTGGTCGGCGGGACGCCGAAGCGCGTGAACGCTTGCACCTCGTGCATCAAGGCCGGCAAGGTCTCGCGCTGACGCTACAGCTGAGCGCGCGGCCACTGCTTGGTTCGCTGCACTGAGCCGGTCCACCTCACGGTGGGCCGGCTTTTTGCCGTACCCGCGATCCGTACTCGCGATCAGGCCGCACCCGCGATCAAGCCGCACCCGCGCTCGGCCCGCGAGCCGCGGGCCGACCACCGGCCGGCCCGCGCCCCCGCTCACCGCTCCCCCGCTCACTCGCGGAAGCGCCACCCATGGTCCACCGGCCCGATCCCCGCGCCCAGCGCGAACCCGGCGGCGATCGCCCCGGTGACGTACGCCTTGGCCTGCGTGACCGCCTCCGGCACGGTCAGGCCCTTCGCCAGCCCCGACGCGATCGCGGACGCCAGCGTGCAGCCCGTGCCGTGCGTGTGCCGGTTGTCGTGGCGCGGGGCCCGCAGCCAGTGCTCGGCCGAGCCGTCCGTGAGCAGGTCCACGGCGTCCCCGGACAGATGCCCGCCCTTGATCAGCACCCAGCGCGGCCCGTACGCCAGGACGGCGTCCGCCGCCCGGCGCAGATCGCCCTCCGCCTCGACCCGTACCCCCGTGAGCTGGGCCACCTCGTCCAGGTTCGGGGTCGCCACGGTCGCCACCGGCAGCAGCTTCGTGCGGACGGAGTCCAGGGCGGTCGCGGCCAGCAGCGGATCCCCGTGCTTGGAGACGCCCACCGGGTCCACCACGGCCGGCACATCGGTGCCGGAGATCAACTCGGCCACCGCCTCGACCAGTTCGGCCGAGGCCAGCATGCCCGTCTTCACGGCCTGCACGCCGATGTCGTCCACGACGCTGCGGTACTGGGCCCGCACCGCCTCCACCGGCAGTTCCCAGGCACCCTGGACGCCCACGGAGTTCTGCGCCGTCACGGCCGTGATCACGCTCATCCCGTGCACGCCGAGCGCCAGCATCGTCTTCAGGTCGGCCTGGATGCCGGCCCCGCCGCCGGAGTCCGAACCGGCCACGGTCAGCACACGCGCGATCATGACTCCATGTCTCCGAAGTGGTCCCAGCCGCCCTTGCTGGTCCAGGGCGCCCCGTCGACGGTCACCTGGGGCAGGGCGGAGGGGTTGAGGACCTCGCCGATGACCTTCCAGCGCGCGGGGAGCTTGGTGTCCGACGGGAAGGTCGCGACGATCGCGTGATCCTCTCCCCCGGTCAGCACCCACTGCAGCGGGTCCACGCCCACGGCCTGCCCGATGTCGTTCATCTGCGTCGGGATGTCGATCGCGCCGGAACGGATGTCGATGCGGACCTTGCTGGCCTCGGCGATGTGCCCGAGGTCGGCGATCAGCCCGTCGCTCACGTCGCACATCGCGGTCGCGCCGAGCGCCGCGGCGGCCGGGCCCGCGTGGTACGGCGGCTCGGGACGCCGGTGGGCCTCCACGAAGGCGCGCGGCGAGCGGAAGCCGCGGGAGAGCACCGCGTAACCGGCCGCGGACCAGCCCAGCCAGCCGGTGACGGCCACGAGGTCGCCGGGCTGGGCGCCCGCTCGTGTGACGGGCTCCTGGTTGCGCAGATCGCCGAGCGCGGTGATCGACACCATGATCGTGTCGCCGCGTACGACGTCTCCGCCGACCACGGAGGCGCCCGCGACCTGGCACTCGTCGCGCAGCCCGTCCATCAGCTCGCTGGGCCAGGTGACCGGCAGCTCGGCCGGGACGACCAGGCCGAGCAGCAGGGCGGTCGGTACGGCGCCCATGGCGGCGATGTCCGCGAGGTTCTGCGCGGCGGCCTTGCGGCCGACGTCGTAGGCCGTGGACCAGTCGCGCCTGAAGTGCCGCCCCTCCAGCAGGATGTCGGTGCTCGCCACCACCCGGCGGTCGGGCGCGGCGACCACCGCGGCGTCGTCGCCGGGTCCGACCCGGACCGCCGGGGTGGCGGTGAGACGGGAGGTGAGCTCCCTGATGAGCCCGAACTCCCCGAGCTCACCAACAGTGCCCTTCATGTCCCTTGCTCCCCTTCTCTGCCTTGCCGCGCCCACTCGCGCCCCCTCAGTGTCCCCGATACGGTGAGGTGACCGTCGACGCGGTCGAGGTGACCGTCGATACGGACCGGACGACCGTCTACGACCCGGACGACCGTCAACTTCCGTCGTGCCTGCACCCTGGCGCGCAAGCCCGGTTCCCGCAGGTCTCCCCGCGGGGAGCGGCGACGCGATACCGTGGCGTTCCTTTTCCCCACATGATCCTCGTGGCCGCCCTGGAGGTTCCGTGGTACAGGCGTACATCCTGATCCAGACGGAGGTCGGCAAGGCGTCGACCGTCGCCGAGACGATCAACAAGATCCCTGGAGTGATGCAGGCCGAGGACGTGACGGGACCGTACGACGTCATCGTCCGGGCCCAGGCCGACACGGTCGACGACCTCGGTCGCATGGTGGTTGCGAAGGTCCAGCAAGTGGACGGCATCACGCGCACCCTGACCTGCCCGGTCGTCCATCTGTAGCCCCCGTCTACGCTTGGCCGGTGAACATCTTCCGTCGCCGGCCCCTCGGTCTGCTCGCGTCGGCCCTGCTGATCACGGTCGCGGGCTGCTCCACAGCGGACGACGGCGCCACGGTGGCGGTTCCCGGCCCCGACGCGAAGACGGCGACGGTGTGCCGGGACCTGCACCGGGTGCTGCCGCGGAAGCTCGACGGGCGAGAGCGTGCCGACCCCGAGCCCCGGTCCGCCTACACGGCGGGCTGGGGAAACCCGGCGATCATACTGCGCTGCGGTGTCGTACGGCCGCCGAAGATGGTCGACCCGAAGGTGGCCGAGGGCGGGGACCCGGACGCCGTCGCGGGCGGGGTGAACGGCGTCGACTGGCTGATGGAGAAGCAGGGCGACGGCACCTGGCGGTTCACCACGGCGAACCGCGTGGCCTACGTGCAGGTCAGCCTGCCCGAGGGGATGTCCGCGCAGGAGGAGGGCACCGCGGTGCTCACCGATCTCGCGCCCTGCGTCAAGAAGGCGATCCCCAAGGGGATCGCCTCCATGAGATGAGCGCCGTGGCTCAGCGCAGGCCGGTCGGGCGGCGCAGCGCCGCCTGTACCAGCCGGTCGATCAGCTCGGGGTAGCCGACCCCGGTGGCCTGCCACATCGCCGGGTACATCGAGATCGGCGTGAAGCCGGGCAAGGTGTTGATCTCGTTGATGACGAACTCGCCGTCCTCGGTGAGGAAGAAGTCCGCGCGGACCAGGCCCTCGCAGGAGGCCGCCTCGAACGCCTCGACCGCGAGCCGCCGCACCTCGGCGGTCTGCTCCTCGGTGAGCGGGGCCGGGACGATGCCGGGCGTGGAGTCGATGTACTTGGCCTCGAAGTCGTAGTACGCGTGCGTGTCCGGCGGCGGGATCTCGGCCGGGACGGAGGCGCGCGGGCCGTCCTCGAACTCCAGGACGCCGCACTCGATCTCGCGGCCCCGCACGGCCGCCTCGATCAGGATCTTCGGGTCGTGCGACTGCGCCTCGGCGATCGCCTCGTCCAGGCCGGCCAGGTCGTCGACCTTGGTGATGCCGATCGACGAGCCCGCGCGCGCGGGCTTCACGAACAGCGGCCAGCCGTGCTCGCCGGCGAAGTCGATGACCTTCTTGCGGGCGGCGGACTCGTCCTGCTGCCACTCGCGGGGGCGGATCACCACGTACGGGCCGACCGCGAGCCCGAAGGAGGTGAAGATCCGCTTCATGTACTCCTTGTCCTGGCCGACGGCCGAGGCGAGCACACCGGCGCCCACGTACGGCACTCCGGACAGCTCCAGGAGGCCCTGCAGGGTGCCGTCCTCGCCGTAGGGGCCGTGGAGCACCGGGAAGACCACGTCGACCTCGCCGAGCGCCTTGGGCACGGAACCGGGCTCGCTGTAGACGACCTCGCGGTTGGCGGGGTCGACGGGGAGCACCACACCGCCCTCGTGCGACTCCGCCAGCTCTTCCACGGTGGGAGTGCGGCGGTCGGTGATGGCCATCCGCTCCGGCTCGTCGGCCGTCAGCGCCCAACGGCCGTCCCGGGTGATGCCGATCGGCAGGACGTCGTACTTCGTCCGGTCGATGGCCTTGAGGACGGCGCCGGCGGTGACCACGGAGATCCCGTGTTCGGAGCTGCGCCCGCCGAACACGACGGCCACGCGCGGCTTGCGCGACGGCTGCTCAGGGCTCTGGGGAAGGTTCTCGGTGCTCATATCGCGTTGAGAGTACCCGTTGGTATCCCCCGAGTCAGCGCCCGCCGGGCCGCCGTGACTCCGTGTCCCTCGGGCGGTCGCTGAGCGTCGCGCCGAGGGTCTGTTCAGCGCCTCTCGGGCTTGGCGCTGCGCGACATCAGCTCCTTGAGGGCGACCACCGGCGGTTTGCCTTCGTGCACGATGTCCACGACCGTCTCGGTGATGGGCATGTCGACGCCGTGCCGGCGGGCCAGATCCGCAATGGACTCGCAGGACTTGACGCCCTCGGCGGTCTGCTTGGTGACCGCGATGGTCTCCTGCAGGGTCATGCCCTTGCCGAGGTTGGTGCCGAAGGTGTGGTTGCGGGACAGCGGCGAGGAGCAGGTGGCCACCAGGTCACCGAGGCCCGCGAGTCCGGAGAAGGTCAGCGGGTCGGCGCCGAGCGCCATGCCGAGCCGGGTGGTCTCGGCGAGTCCGCGCGTGATGAGGGAGCCCTTGGCGTTGTCGCCGAGTCCCATGCCGTCGGCGATGCCGACCGCGAGCCCGATGACGTTCTTGACCGCGCCGCCGAGTTCGCAGCCGACCACGTCGGTGTTGGTGTACGGCCGGAAGTACGGCGTGTGGCAGGCGGCCTGGAGGCGCTGGGCGACCTGCTCGTCGGTGCAGGCCACGACGGCCAGGGCGGGCATGCGGGCGGCGATCTCCCGGGCCAGGTTGGGCCCGGTGACGACGGCGATCCGGTCGGTGCCGACCTTGGCCACGTCGTCGACGACCTCGCTCATGCGCATGGCCGAGCCGAGTTCGATGCCCTTCATCAGGGACACGAGCACGGTGCCCGGGGCGAGCAGCGGGGTCCACTCGGCGAGATTGGCGCGCAGGGTCTGGGACGGCACGGCGAGGACGGTGAAGTCGGCGTCCCGCAGGGCCTCGGCCGCGTCCGCAGTGGCGCGTAGGTTCCCGGGGAGTTCCACGCCGGGCAGGTAGTCGGGGTTGGTCCGGGTGGAGTTGACCGCCTCGGCCAGCTCGGGCCGGCGGGCCCACAGCGTCACCTCGCAGCCGGCGTCGGCGAGGACCATGCCGAAGGCGGTGCCCCAGGAGCCGGTGCCCATGACGGCGGCCCGCACAGGCTTGCTCACTTGCTCTGCTCCTCTTCCTGCCGTTCCCGGGCCTGGGCCTGGGTGCGGCGGCGCTGCTCGATCCGCTCGCGGCGCGGGTCGTAGGGGGTGGCGGGCGCCTTCTCGCCGCGGATCTCCTCGAGGAGGCGGGTGATGGCCGCCATGATGACCTCGGTGGCTTCCTTCAGCAGCTCCGGGGTCATCTCCTTGTCGTAGAAGCGCGACAGGTCCACGGGCGGGCCCGCCAGCACGTGGTGGGTCTTGCGCGGGAAGAGGTCCGGCTTCTTGGCGTAGGCCGGCAGCAGGTCGTTGGCGCCCCACTGGGCGACGGGGACGACCGGGCACTTGGTCTGCAGGGCCACCCGGGCGGCGCCCGTCTTGCCGGTCATGGGCCAGCCGTTCGGGTCGCGGGTGAGGGTGCCCTCGGGGTAGAAGGCGACGCACTCGCCGCGGTCCACGGCGTCGATCGCGGCGCGGAAGGCGCTGAGCGCGTCGGTGGACTCGCGGTAGACGGGGATCTGCCCGGTACCGCGCATGGCGGCGCCGACGAATCCCTTCTTGAAAAGGCCGCTCTTCGCCAGGAATCGCGGAACCCGGCCGGTGTTGTACTGATAGTGCGCGTACGCGAAGGGGTCCACGTGGGAATTGTGGTTCACCACGGTGATAAATCCGCCCTCGGCCGGAATGTGCTCCATTCCGCGCCAGTCCCGCTTGATCAGAACCACCAGCGGCGGTTTGCAGATCACCGCGGCGAAGCGGTACCAGAAGCCGATTCTGCGGCGGGGCACAAGGACACCTTCCTCTAGGGCTGCCATCCCGGCGGGGGCCGGACAAGTGTCGCCCCGGGCCGCCGGTCTGTCGAGAACACCGTACGCCCCGCCCGCCGGCGTGCCGGATGGCGCGGGTGACAATGAGCGCAACAAGAGAGGGACGGTACGCCGGTGCAGTGGACCTTGGTCATCCCGCTGAAGCCTCTGGCGCGGGCCAAGAGCAGGCTCTCGGACACCGCCTCCGACGGAGTCCGGCCGGGGCTGGCACTGGCGTTCGCGCAGGACACGGTGGGCGCGGCGATGGCGTGTCCGGCGGTGGTGGATGTGGCGGTCGTCACGGACGACGAGCTGGCCGCGCGCGAGCTGGCGGGACTGGGGGCGCGGATCGTGCCCGACACCCCGGGGAGCGGCCTGAACGCCGCTCTGCGGCACGGGGTGAGCGCCGTGCGGGAAAAACGTCCCGGTATCGCGGTGGCGGCCCTCAACGCCGATCTGCCCGCATTGCGGGCGGCGGAGCTGGGGCGGGTGCTGGCGGCGGCCGCGGAATTCCCGCGAGCGTTTCTCGCGGACGCGGCGGCGCTGGGAACGACGCTTCTGGCGGCGGCGGGGGGCCGTGAACTGGAGCCCGCCTTCGGTACGGAGTCCCGTGCCCGGCACCGGGCGTCGGGCGCCGTGGAACTCGGGCTCGCGGACGTGGATTCGGTACGGCAGGACGTCGACACCGGTGAGGACCTGCGCGCGGCGCTGGCCCTGGGGGTGGGCCCGCACACGGCGGCGGTGTCGGTGGGGTTGCTGATCCCGGGGGCCTGAAAGGGGCGCGGGGCCGGGGCGGTGTGCGGCTGTGCCGTGTGGCGCGACCGGCCACGACCAGTAGGCTGGCTGCCATGCAGGCCACCGCATACACGTACGACGTCGAGACCCGCAGCGGGCAGGTGTTGCTCGACGACGGCACACCGGTTCCGTTCGACGCGGCGGCGTTCGACGCGGGCGGGTTGAGGCTGTTGCGTCCCGGACAGCGGGTGCGGATCGAGACCGAGGGGGCCGGGGACGGCCTGCGCATCACCCTCGTAACCCTTCAGACCCTGTAACTGCCCTTACACACACCGCGGGCCGGGCTCCCGAGGGGAGTCCGGCCCGGCGCGTGGGTGCCCTGCCGGGCTTACGACTGCGCCTTGCGCGCGGTGGCCTTCTTCGCCGTGGTCTTGCGGGCCGTCGACTTCTTCGCCGGGGCCTTCTTGGCGGTGACCTTCTTCGCCGGAGCCTTCTTCGCCGTGGTCTTCTTCGCGGCGGTCTTGGACGCCGCGGCCTTGGCGGTCGCCGTGGTCTTCTTGGCGGGCGCCTTCTTCGCGGTCGTCTTCTTCGCGGTGGCCGTCGTCTTCTTCGCCGGCGTCGCCTTCTTCGCCGTGACCTTCTTCGCGGCGGCCTTGGTGGTCTTCTTCGCGGCGGCCTTCTTGACCGTCGCCGCGGCGCCTCCGGTCAGGCTGCCCTTGGGCGCCTTCTTGACCGAGACCTCGCCACCCCGGGGCAGCTTCTTCGAGCCGCTCACCAGGTCCTTGAAGCCCTGACCGGCGCGGAAGCGCGGCACGGAGGTCTTCTTGACCCGAACCCGCTCGCCCGTCTGGGGGTTGCGGGCGTAGCGAGCGGGGCGGTCCACCTTCTCGAAGGAGCCGAAGCCGGTGACCGAGACCCGCTCGCCCGCGACGACCGCGCGGACGATGGCGTCCAGGACATGATCGACAGCCTCGGCGGCCTGCTGGCGGCCACCGACCTTCTCGGCAATCGCTTCTACGAGCTGCGCCTTGTTCACGTCTTCCCCTTCGGAGACATCGCCAGAACGAAAGTGTTCAAGCTTTTTCGCACGTTAGGCAGATATATACCGCAAATCAAACACGAAACGGGCTTATCACCCTTGTGCCGCAACCGACTCGGTGGTCCCGGGCTGTTCAGTGGTCCTCGTCGGGGATCCGACCCTCGTCCAGGTCCGTGTTGAACCGCTCGAGCCGCCTTGCCGCAGCGGCGAGATCGTGCTTGGCCGCGGCCGTAATGACCAGCAGCTTCCGGGTCAGCGCCATCCGTACGCCCTCCGGGACTTGCAGTGCGCGCACTCTTGCGTGCGCTTCCTTCAGTTGGTTCGCGACCGCCGTATAGAGCTGGAGTTGGCCGTCGTGTTCCATGCACAGATTGTGCCATCTGGGGCGAGTTGTCGCCTGCGCAGGGGGCAACTGCCGCCTCAAATGGCCTTCCAGGCACTTGCGGTGGGCGCGATCGCAGCACTCACGTACCCGCGCAACGCCCCTCGTAACGTGGGAAGTTGAGGCGAGCGCACAAGGTGGGCGGGGCCGTTCGGGTGCAGACATGGCTGTACCCCCGATCGTGGCGATCGGGGGTACAGAGGGGGTGTTGGGGTGGCCGAATCTCGACCTGTCCGGGCCCTGGGGGCCCAGTGGATCAGCTCTGCAGCGTCCGCGGCTTGTAGGACGGCCGCTCGGCCTCGTACGCGGCGATGTCCGCCTCGTTCTGCAGCGTGATGGAGATGTCGTCCAGGCCGTTCAGCAGCCGCCAGCGGGAGTTCTCGTCCAGCTCGAAGGAGGCGGTGATGCCCTCGGCGCGCACCTCACGCGCCTCCAGGTCGACCGTGACCTCGGCCGTGGGGTCCGCCTCCGTGAGCTCCCACAGCGCGTCGACGATCTTCTGGTCCAGGACCACCGTGAGCAGGCCGTTCTTCAGCGAGTTGCCCCGGAAGATGTCGGCGAAGCGGGAGGAGATCACGGCCTTGAAGCCGTAGTTCTGCAGCGCCCAGACGGCGTGCTCGCGGGAGGAGCCGGTGCCGAAGTCGGGGCCGGCCACCAGGACCGTGGCGCCCTGCCGCTCGGGGCGGTTGAGGACGAACTCGGGGTCCTTGCGCCAGGCCTCGAACAGACCGTCCTCGAACCCGTCGCGGGTGACCTTCTTGAGCCAGTGAGCAGGGATGATCTGGTCGGTGTCGACGTTGCTGCGGCGCAGCGGGACGGCCCGGCCGGTGTGGGTGGTGAAGGCTTCCATGATTCTCAGACTCCAGCGGGCACGGGGGCGTCGGACAGATCGGCGGGCGAGGCCAGGTGGCCCAGGACGGCGGTGGCCGCCGCGACCTGCGGCGACACCAGGTGCGTACGACCGCCCTTGCCCTGCCGGCCCTCGAAGTTGCGGTTGGAGGTGGAGGCGGAGCGCTCGCCCGGGGCCAGCTGGTCCGGGTTCATGCCGAGGCACATCGAGCAGCCCGCGTGCCGCCATTCGGCGCCGGCCTCCTTGAAGACCACGTCCAGGCCCTCGGAGACGGCCTGCAGACCGACCCGCGCGGAACCCGGGACGACCAGCATCCGTACGCCGTCGGCGACTTTGCGGCCGCGCAGCAGGTCCGCGGCGGCGCGCAGGTCCTCGATGCGGCCGTTGGTGCAGGAGCCTACGAAGACGGTGTCCACGTTGATGGAGCGCAGCGGCTGGCCGGCCTCCAACCCCATGTACTCCAGGGCCTTTTCGGCGGCCAGGCGCTCCGAAGCGTCTTCGTACGAAGCCGGGTCGGGGACGGACGCCGAAAGCGGTGCGCCCTGGCCCGGGTTGGTGCCCCAGGTGACGAACGGGGACAGCTCGTCGGCGCGGATGACGACCTCGGCGTCGAAGACGGCGTCCTCGTCGGTCCTCAGAGTCTTCCAGTACGCGACGGCCGCGTCCCAGTCGGCGCCCTCGGGGGCGTGCGGGCGGCCCTGGAGGTAGGCGAACGTGGTCTCGTCGGGGGCGATCATGCCCGCGCGGGCACCGGCCTCGATCGACATGTTGCAGATGGTCATCCGGGCCTCCATCGAGAGCTTCTCGATGGCGGAGCCGCGGTACTCCAGGATGTAGCCCTGGCCGCCGCCCGTACCGATCTTGGCGATGATCGCCAGGATCAGGTCCTTGGCGGTGACACCCTCGGGCAGCTCGCCGTCGACCGTGATCGCCATGGTCTTCGGGCGGGCCAGGGGCAGCGTCTGGGTGGCGAGCACGTGCTCGACCTGGGAGGTGCCGATGCCGAACGCCAGCGCGCCGAAGGCACCGTGCGTGGAGGTGTGGGAGTCACCGCAGACGACCGTCGTACCCGGCTGGGTCAGACCCAGCTGCGGGCCGACCACGTGCACGACACCCTGCTCGACGTCGCCCAGCGGGTGCAGGCGCACCCCGAACTCGGCGCAGTTCTTGCGCAGCGTCTCCAGCTGGACGCGGGAGACCGGGTCGGCGATGGGCTTGTCGATGTCGAGGGTCGGGGTGTTGTGGTCCTCGGTCGCGATGGTGAGGTCAAGGCGGCGCACCTGGCGGCCGTTCTTGCGCAGCCCGTCGAAGGCCTGCGGGCTGGTCACCTCGTGCAGCAGGTGCAGATCGATGAAGAGGAGGTCGGGCTCGCCCTCGGCGCGCCGGACGACGTGGTCGTCCCAGACCTTCTCCGCGAGTGTCCTACCCATCGCTTTCCCTCCGGCCGGCAAGCGTGCACCGGCCCAACTAGAGATCTTGAGGAAGCGGCGCCCACGCCCCTGCCGCCGGGATACCGGTGATTTCGGGCGCCTACCGCCAGGCCCGTTGGTCCGCGGGCCGCTGTGTGATTCCAGGGTGGCGCGTTCCACGGAAAATTGAACTTGCGTTTCACAGAGTGAGACGCGAGTATCGTTGCATGGACAACAGTAGCGGCGTCGGCGTTCTGGACAAGGCGGCCCTCGTCCTGAGCGCTCTGGAGTCCGGTCCGGCCACCCTCGCGGGTCTGGTCGGGGCCACCGGACTGGCACGACCCACGGCTCACCGCCTGGCCGTGGCTTTGGAACACCACCGCATGGTCGCGCGTGACATGCAGGGCCGGTTCATTCTCGGCCCGCGCCTCGCGGAGCTGGCCGCCGCGGCCGGCGAGGACCGCCTGCTCGCGACGGCGGGCCCCGTGCTCACCCACCTCCGCGATGTCACCGGCGAGAGCGCGCAGCTCTACCGACGCCAGGGTGACATGCGGATCTGTGTGGCCGCGGCGGAGCGCCTGTCCGGCCTGCGGGACACGGTCCCGGTCGGCTCCACGCTCACCATGAAGGCCGGCTCCTCGGCGCAGATCCTGATGGCGTGGGAGGAGCCCGAGCGGCTGCACCGCGGCCTGCAGGGCGCCCGCTTCACGGCGACGGCCCTGTCGGGCGTACGGCGGCGCGGCTGGGCCCAGTCCATCGGTGAGCGCGAGCCGGGCGTGGCGTCCGTCTCCGCTCCCGTGCGCGGCCCCTCCAACCGCGTGGTGGCCGCCGTCTCGGTCTCCGGCCCCATCGAGCGCCTGACCCGCCACCCGGGCCGTATGCACGCCCAGGCGGTCATCGACGCGGCCGCCCGCCTCTCGGAGGCCCTGCGCCGCTCGGGCTGAACCCCGCGGGAACACCGAGGAGGGCCTGCCCCAACGCCGCGGCAGGCCCTCCTCGCTTCCCCCGTTTCCCCCGCTCCCCCGGTCCCCTGGGGTCAGTCGGCCTTCTCCGTCACCGTGCCCTGCCGCGAGCGGTAGGAGAACCGGTCCTTGGCGTACCGGCCCCGCTTCTCCAGTGGCACCTGGCCGTGCGCGACGGCGAGGCCGAACGCCGGCATGTCCCCGTAGATCGCCTCGTACGACCCCTCGGGCACGACGTACGTCTCGTGCCAGATCCCGACCTGTCCGCGCAGCCTGCCGGTGCGCTCCTTGCGGTTGAGCACGGCCCACGCCTTGTGGTGGAACGCGTCCGGGGCGGTCGCATAGGCGTACAGCTTCTCCTTGGACTCCCAGTACTGCACGACGTAGTACGTGCGCGGCGACGCCGTCAGCAGCACCTTGGCGCGCAGCCCGCGCCCGGGGTCCTTCTCCAGTTCCCGGAGCATGCGGAGCATCGCGAGCATGACCGGCAGCCACAGGTGCGCCGCCCGGAAGCGGTTGATGCGCATGCCGATCAGCAGGACGACGACCTCGCCCCGCGCGTCGGCGGTCGTACGGGACACCATGGATTCCCCCTCATCGGTGAGCAGCACTATCCAATGTGCTCTGCTTGGATAGTGCCGTTATCCGATGAGGAGCGCAAGAGATGCGGCTGGCCGAGCTGAGCGAGCGCAGTGGTGTGTCCACCGCGACGATCAAGTACTACCTGCGCGAGGGGCTGTTGCCGCCGGGCCTCCAGATCAACGCCACGACGGCCGAGTACGACGAGGAGCATCTGCGCCGGCTGCGGCTGGTGCGGGCGATGATCCAGGTGGGCCGGGTGCCGGTGGCGAAGGTGCGCGAGGTGCTCGGGCACGTGGACGACGACTCCCTGCCCCGCTCGATCCGGCTGGGCGCGGCGCTGTGGGCGCTGCCGCAGGTGCCCGAGCCGGACGAGGACGACGAGTTCGTCCAGGCCGCGCACCAGGAGGTCGACGCGCTCCTGGACCGGCTCGGCTGGGAGAACGCCAAGCAACTCACGACCATCTCCCCCGCCTACCGCTCGCTGGTCGTGGCGGTGGCCGCGTTCCGCCGGATCGGCTACGACTTCGGGGCCGAACTGCTCGCGCCGTACGCCGAGTTGATGCGCCGGACAGCCGTCCTCGACCTGGACAACATGGAGACGCATCCGTCGCAGGCGGAGAGGGTCGAGTTCGCGATCCTGGGGGCGATCCTCAACGAGCCGGTGCTGCAGGCGCTGCACCGGCTGGCCCAGGAGGAGGAGACGACGCGGCGGTACGGCTTCGAGTAGCCGGCGCCGGGCACGACGAAGGCCCTCCGCCGAAGCGAAGGGCCTTCCTGTGGTACCCCCGACCGGATTCGAACCGGCGCTACCGCCTTGAGAGGGCGGCGTGCTAGGCCGCTACACAACGGGGGCCTGGACACTGCGTTTCCGCAGGTCCGAGCTGGTCTACCTGGACTCGAACCAAGACTAACTGAACCAGAATCAGTCGTGCTGCCAATTACACCATAGACCAATGATGGTTTAGACCAGTCAGTACCCCCGACCGGATTCGAACCGGCGCTACCGCCTTGAGAGGGCGGCGTGCTAGGCCGCTACACAACGGGGGCCCTAGCGATCCTGCATCGACGACGGTGGGAGCTACCCTGGCCGTCCTCGCGGGAAGGATCAGTACCCCCGACCGGATTCGAACCGGCGCTACTGCCTTGAGAGGGCAGCGTGCTAGGCCGCTACACAACGGGGGCTTTGCAGATAAGCTCTGCGAGCTGGCCTACCTGGACTCGAACCAAGACTAACTGAACCAGAATCAGTCGTGCTGCCAATTACACCATAGGCCACTGGAACTCAAGCCCCTGCGGGGTCCTCGTTCTAGCTTGCTCCTCGGGGCTCCGGCCTTTCGGCCCGCTCCCCTCGGCGCAGGAAGAACATTACCCGAAGGTGGACGGGGCTCCAAAACGGGTATGCGCGCGGACGAGCGCGGGGAGTTCGGCGAGGGTCGAGATCCGGTGCGCGACGACCTCGCCCGCGGCCTGTGCGTACGCCGTCCCGCGGTCGATCCACACGGACAGCAGCCCGGCCTCGGCGGCGCCCCGCCCGTCGATCTCCGGGTGGTCGCCGACGTACGCCACCTGGCCCGGAGGCAGGCCCAGCGCCTCGCAGGCCGCCAGGAAGGCGCCGGGGTCCGGCTTGGAGACGCCCAGCTCCGCGGCGCACAGCACGGCCTCGAACCGGTCGAGGAGGCCCAGGGTGCGCAGCTTGTGCTCCTGGACGGTGATGCTGGAGTTGGACAGCACCGCGTGCCGGTAGCCGGCCGAGAGGGCCTCCAGGGCGGGCAGGACGTCCGGGAAGACGCTCCAGGCGGCCTCGTAGTGCCCGATGTACCGCTGGAACCAGGCGTCGCACTCGGCGTCGGTCAGCACCGTGTCGAGGAACACGCGCACGCGGTCGCGCCGCTGGTCCCGGAAGGAGCACTCCCCCGCCGCGTACCGCGCCCACTGCCGGTCGGTGATCTCCCGCCACCGCAGGAGGGCCTCCTCGGGCGTCGCGTACCCGGCGAGCAGCCCTTCCACCGCCAGATGCGCCCGCATGCCCTCACGGTCCGCGGTCGTGTAATCGAACAGGGTGTCGTCCACGTCCCAGACCACGGCTCTGATCGTCATGACACCGACGGTACCGCCGAACGGCTGGCAGGCTGGTCCGCATGAGCGAGTACCGCGTCCAGTTCACCGTCGAGGCCCGTGCGACGTTCGACGCCCTGCCCGCAGAGCGCCGGGCGCAGTTGGACCGGGCCGTACGGATACTGGCCCGCGACCCGTTCCGGAAGACATCGACCGCGCCACTGGGACCGGACGACCATCTCCGCAGGGCCTACGTGGCCCCCGGCGTGATGCTGGAATACGTGGTGGCCGGCGCGATCATGGTCGTGGTCGTGCTGGAGATCTTCGACGAGAGCGCCTATCTGATCGACGAAGCCGACGCCCAGTGACCGACGCGAAAGGGGCGGCACCCGGAACACTCCGGATGCCGCCCCTGACGCATGTGCCGGCTAGGCGCTCAGCTTCGCCAGCGCCGCGTCGACGCGGGCCAGCGTCTTCTCCTTGCCCAGGACTTCCAGGGACTCGAAGAGCGGCAGGCCGACCGTGCGGCCGGTGACGGCGACGCGGACCGGGGCCTGGGCCTTGCCGAGCTTGAGGCCGTGGGCCTCACCGGCGGCCAGGACGGCCTCCTTCAGGGACTCGGCGGAGCTCCAGTCGGCCGACTCCAGCTTCTCGCGGGCCGTGCGCAGCAGAGCGTCCGAGCCCTCCTTCATCGCCTTCGCCCAGGACGCCTCGTCGAAGACCGGCTCCGCGAGGAACAGGAAGTCGACGTTGTCCGTGATCTCGGAGAGGACCTTCAGGCGGGTCTGGGCGTGCGGGGCGATCGCCTCCCACTTGGCCACGTCGAAGTCCTCCGGCGCCCAGGGGGCGAACGGGGCCTTCAGCCAGGGCGCGCAGCGCTCGGTGAACTCCTTCACGTCCAGCATGCGGATGTGGTCGCCGTTGATCGCCTCGCACTTCTTCAGGTCGAAGCGCGCCGGGTTGGGGTTCACGTCGGAGATGTCGAACGCGGCGACCATCTCGGCGATCGTGAAGATGTCCTGGTCGGCCGAGAGCGACCAGCCCAGCAGCGACAGGTAGTTCAGCAGTCCCTCGGGCAGGAAGCCCCGCTCGCGGTAGAGGTTCAGCGAGGCCTGCGGGTCACGCTTGGAGAGCTTCTTGTTGCCCTCGCCCATGACGTAGGGGAGGTGCCCGAAGTGCGGGGTCTGCTTGGCGATGCCCAGCTCGGTCAGCGCCTTGTACAGGGCGATCTGGCGCGGGGTGGAGGAGAGCAGGTCCTCGCCGCGCAGGACGTGGGTGATCTCCATCAGGGCGTCGTCGACCGGGTTGACCAGCGTGTACAGCGGGGCGCCGTTGGCGCGGACGATGCCGTAGTCCGGCACGTTCTCCGGGGTGAAGGTCAGTTCGCCGCGGACCAGGTCGGTGAAGGTGATCGTCTCGTCCGGCATACGGAAGCGGACGATCGGGGTGCGGCCCTGGGCCCGGTAGTCCTCGACCTGCGCCTCGGTCAGCTCGCGGCAGTGGCCGTCGTAGCCCGAGGGCTTGCCGGCGGCACGGGCGGCCTCGCGGCGGGTGTCCAGCTCCTCCTGCGAGCAGTAGCAGTGGTAGGCGTACCCGCCGTCCAGGAGCTTCTGGGCGACGTCGGCGTAGATGTCCATGCGCTGCGACTGGCGGTACGGCGCGTGCGGGCCGCCCACCTCGGGGCCCTCGTCCCAGTCGAAGCCGAGCCAGCGCATCGCGTCGAGCAGCTGGTTGTACGACTCCTCCGAGTCGCGGGCCGCGTCGGTGTCCTCGATGCGGAAGACCAGCGTGCCCTGGTGGTGGCGGGCGAACGCCCAGTTGAACAGGGCGGTGCGGACCAGGCCCACGTGCGGGTTACCGGTGGGCGACGGACAGAAACGGACGCGTACGGGGGAGCCGGATGCGCTAGCCACGCTTGACAACCTTGTTGGTGAGAGTGCCGATGCCTTCGATGGTGACGGCGACCTCGTCGCCGACGTTCAGGGGGCCGACCCCCGCGGGGGTGCCGGTGAGGATGACGTCGCCGGGGAGCAGGGTCATGGCCTCGGAGATGTTGACGATCAGGTCCTCGATGGGGTGGATCATCTCGCTCGTGCGGCCCAGCTGGCGCTGCTGCCCGTTGACCGTGAGCTGGACGGTGAGGTCGCCCGCGCGCTCCAGGTCCATGTCCGTCTCCACCCAGGGACCGAGCGGGCAGGAGGTGTCGAAGCCCTTGGCCCGGGCCCACTGCTTCTCGCGCCTCTGCACGTCGCGGGCGGTGATGTCGTTGGCGCAGGTGTAGCCGAAGATCACGTCCTTGACGCGCTCGCGCGGCACCTCGCGGCACATGCGGCCGATGACGACGGCCAGCTCGGCCTCGTGGTGCAGTTCCTCGGAGAACGACGGGTACTGGATGTCGTCGCCGGGGCCGATCACCGAGGTGGAGGGCTTGAAGAAGGCGAAGGGGGCGTCCGGGACGTCGTTGCCCAGTTCACGCGCGTGCTCGGCGTAGTTGCGGCCGAACGCCACGACCTTGTTGGGGAGGACCGGCGGGAGCAGCCTGACCTTGTTCAGCGGCACCTTCGTACCGGACAGCTCGTGGTCCGCGAAGGGGATGCCCTTGATGATGTCGAGGACGAGTTCGTCCTGCTTGTCGCCCTCGACCGCGCCGAAGGCGACGTTCCCGTCGATGGAGAACCTGGCGATGCGCACGGGATCCTTGCGCCCCTCAACTAGAACCGGCGTACTGACGCCCCAGGTTAACCGGTCGGGCGTCCCGCCGTTCGGCCGGTAGGGCCGCCGGACAGGTGTTTTCCGGGGCTGAGGGGCCCGGGGCCGAGGGCCGGGAACCGCCCGGAACGCGAGCGCGGCCGGGAGGATCGTCGCGGGTGCGTGATCCTCCCGGCCGCGCTCGACCGGGTCTGCCGGGTTACTCTCCGGACGCGCCGGCGCCCACCGGGACGTCCATCAGGACGGTGCGCCGGGGGTTGGCCGTCTGGGCGGGAAGGTCGACGGAGTGGTCCGGGAGCGCGGTCGTCTGCAGGTCGCCGGCGTCCTCGAGGTGCGCCAGGGTCGTGCGTCGCGGGTTTGCGATCTTGTGGAACATCATCGTCGTCTTCACCGTTGTCGTCCTCAGAGTCGTCGCTCTTGTAAAGCGTCAGGCTAAACATCCGATTCCCTGTCGATGACGCCAACTGGCCGCCCTGGGCATGTGAGTTTGCTCACGAACTCAAGGACGAATCGGTCAAATCCGACCCGCAAATCGCCTCGCCGAAACGGACATTGACCCCCTGAAGCAACCATTCCGCTCCTGATCATGGCGACTGGGACACCGGAGGCCCGGCGACGACTCGCAGGGATACGCCCGTTATGCCCCGGATCAGGGTCCACGGCAGGTGACGTGTCACTCACACGCCGTCACGGAGGTCACAGCTCGGGACACGGCCCTTGTTGGAGATCCTGCACTGTGCTGGAATTCCACGGACCGCCGCGGGATCGAGCCGGCGCGCAGGGGGCGCAACGCAGCGCCGGATGTGGCGGCGAGATAGGGGGAACCAGCGCCGGTCACTCCAGA
The DNA here is from genome assembly GCF_040682635.1 of Streptomyces sp. NPDC051133. Lineage (NCBI taxonomy): Bacteria > Bacillati > Actinomycetota > Actinomycetes > Kitasatosporales > Streptomycetaceae > Streptomyces > Streptomyces sp. NPDC051133. The sequence continues at coordinate 45,583 of NZ_JBFBBK010000014.1, read as the reverse complement.
CCACCGGGGGGCGTATTCAGGGCGCTCTCCAGAACGCCGACACCGTGTTCCTCCGTTCGCGCGGAGGGGCGCCTGGTCCAGAGGTTGCGACGCTAGTGCAGGGACGTTTCAAGAGGGATGGCAGCGCTTCGGCGGAGCCGGAGTCGCACGACGGGACTGGCCCCATGAAGGGCAGCTCCTCGCCCCAGCACGCCCAGAACCCGGGCTCGGCCCCGTCCGGGGACGGCGGTGAGCGCGGCGGACGCCCCGGCCCGTCGGCCTCGTCGGCGACCACGGCGGCCACCAACTCCGCCGGCCCCACGCCGACCGTGAAGCCCTCGCAGGGCCCCACCGGTCCCGGCTCGCGCATGGCCCTGCGCAACTGGCGCATCTCCACGCGCCTGGTGTCGCTGCTCGCGCTGCCCGTGGTCGCGGCGACCTCGCTCGGTGCCCTGCGCATCAGCGACAACATGAACGACATCCAGCAGCTCGACAACATGAAGCTGCTGACGGACATGACCAAGCAGGCCACCGAGCTGGCCGCCGCGCTCCAGGACGAGCGCGACCAGTCCGCCGGCCCCCTGGCGCACGGCCTCACGGTGAACAACTACGAGGTCAAGGGCTACCAGGAGAAGACCGACCGGGCCCGTTCGAACTTCCAGAACGCGGCCGAGGAGATCGACGCCGCCAGCAAGCAGGGCAACCTGCAGGGCGTCCGTGACAACCTCGTCGGCCTCTTCAACCAGCTGGACCAGCTGGCCAAGATCCGTAAGAACGCCTACCAGCAGAAGGACAACTCGACCCAGACGATCGAGGCCTACCACCGGCTGATCACTCAGCTGATCGGCCTCTCGGAGGACATGGCCGAGGCGTCCAGCAACCCGGAGATGATCCAGCGCACCCGCGCCCTGGCGGCCTTCTCCACCGCCAAGGAGTACGCGTCGGTGCAGCGCGCCGTCATCGCCGCCGCCCTGCCCTCGACCCCCAGCGGCAAGAGCAACCTCTCCGACAACGACCGCCTCTACGGCGAGTCGGCCTCCGAGAGCGAGAGCTCCGAAATCTCGATCTTCCGCAAGATCGACACCGCGGAGGACCCCGAGGAGCTGCTGAAGCCGATCGACCAGGGCAACCCGACGATCCAGTCCGCCGACCTGTACGCCAAGCGTGCCCTCGCCTCCCCGGAGGGCCTCGGCCAGCAGACCGCGCGTTCCTACCGCGACTGGGTGGACGACAGCTCGACCAAGATCGAGCAGATGAAGAAGATCGAGCACACGCTGCTCGAGGACATGGAGCAGAAGGCGCGCGAGCTGAAGAGCGCCACCCAGCGCGACGCCATCATCTCCGGTGCGCTGATCCTGCTCGTACTCGGCGTGTCGCTGGTCGGCGCGTTCGTCGTGGCCCGCTCCATGATCCGCTCGCTGCGCCGGCTGCAGGAGACCGCGACCAAGGTCGCCCAGGAACGCCTGCCCGAGCTGGTCAAGCAGCTCTCGGAGTCCGACCCGCAGGACGTCGACACCTCCGTGGAGTCGGTCGGCGTGCACTCCCGGGACGAGATCGGCCAGGTGGCCACGGCCTTCGACGACGTGCACCGCGAGGCGGTCCGCCTCGCCGCCGAGCAGGCCCTCCTGCGGGGCAACGTCAACGCGATGTTCACCAACCTCTCGCGCCGCTCCCAGGGTCTGATCCAGCGCCAGCTGTCGCTGATCTCGGAGCTGGAGTCGCGCGAGGCCGACCCGGACCAGCTGTCCTCGCTGTTCAAGCTCGACCACCTCGCGACGCGTATGCGCCGTAACGGTGAGAACCTCCTCGTCCTCGCGGGTGAGGAGCCCGGCCGCCGGTGGACCCGCCCGGTCCCGCTGGTCGACGTGCTCCGTGCCGCCGCGTCCGAGGTGGAGCAGTACGAGCGCATCGAGCTGGCCGCCGTGCCCACGACCGAGGTCGCCGGCCGGGTCGTCAACGACCTCGTGCACCTGCTCGCCGAGCTGCTCGAGAACGCCACCTCGTTCTCCTCGCCGCAGACCAAGGTCAAGGTCACCGGTCACGCGCTGCCCGACGGCCGCGTCCTGATCGAGATCCACGACACCGGTATCGGCCTCTCCCCCGAGGACCTCGCGGCGATCAACGAGCGGCTGGCCTCGCCGCCCACCGTGGACGTGTCGGTCTCCCGCCGCATGGGTCTGTTCGTGGTCGGTCGTCTGTCCCAGCGGCACGGCATCCGCATCCAGCTCCGCCCGTCCGACTCCGGTGGTACGACCGCGCTGGTCATGCTGCCCGTGGACGTGGCCCAGGGCGGCAAGAAGCCCGCTCCGGGCAAGCCGGGCGCGCCGGTCGCCGGTGGTCCCGCCGCCGCGCAGGCCGCGGCCGGTGCGGCCGCGGCGCGCCGCGCGAACGGCGGCAACGGCCAGGGCGGCGCCCTCGGTGGCGGCCCGTCCGGCGGTGGACTGCTCGGTGCCGGTCCCGGTCCGCGCGGCCAGGTCGGCTCCGGCCAGGGTCCCCGGGCCGCGCTGCCCGGCGCGGGCCAGGGCGGCCGTCCCGGTGCGCCGGGTGGTGCCCGGGGTCCGCAGGGCGGTGCCGGTGCCTCCCAGCAGGGCCGGCCGGCCGCCGGTGCGGGAGCGGGTGGCTTCGGCTCCCCGGCCCCCGGCGCCACGCAGGGTCTGCAGGCCGCGAACCCGGGCGGGGCCCAGCAGGACGCCTTCGGCGGCCGTGGCCCGCAGCGGCCCGGTGCCCGTTCCGAGCGGGGCCGTCAGCCCCAGCTGCCGCCGCGCGGCGGCCCGCGGGCCGAGCTGCCCGGCGGCGACCAGCAGCGCACCCCGGACTGGAGCCCGTCCCAGGCCCCGCTGTCGCGGGCCTCGCTGGACGCTCCGCGCGGCCACGACGAGCAGGACCCGACGCAGACCGCGCGCATGCCGCGCGTCGACGACCGGCAGGGTCCGGGCTCGACCTCGGAGATACCCCGGATCGACGCCCAGGGTCCGTCCGCCACGGGCGAGTTCCCCCGCGCGGATCTGAACGGCGCCCAGAGCACCGGCCAGTTCGCCCGCCCGGACCTCTCCCAGCAGCCGGGCCAGTTCGGCCACCGGGACGCCTCCCAGACCACCGGTCAGTACGGCCGCCCCGACGGCGCCTCGTACGGCCGGCCCGAGGACGCCCAGACCACGGGCCAGTACGCGCGGCCCGACGACGCCCAGCAGACGGGTCAGTTCGCCCGGCCGGAGAGCCCGCAGCTGCCGGGCCGGTTCGACAGCCCCGCCGCCCAGCAGGGCACGGACCCGTTCGTCCGCTCCGACGTGTTCGGCACGCCGGCGCCCGGACGGCAGGACGACGCCCCGCAGAACACCGGCCACCACACCGGCCAGTTCGCGGCCCCGCAGGCGTACGACGGCGGCTTCGACTCGGGCGCCACCGGACAGCACGCGCTGCCCGGCCGCCAGAACCCGGCGCACACCGGCCAGTTCGATCGCCCGCAGCCCGGCGGCCGGAACGACTTCGCCACCCCGCGCCCGCAGGCCCCGCAGCAGCAGCGCCCGGCGCACCGCGAGCCGGAGGCGCTGCCGCCGGCCAGCGGCCCGGTGGACGGCCGTACCCCGCTGTATGACACGCTGGAGACCAACTGGTTCCACGGTCAGCAGCAGGAGAGCGCGCCCGCGCCGCAGCAGTCGCAGCAGCCGCAGGCGCCCGCCCCGGCTCCGCAGCGACCCGCGGCCGGCAACGGCTCCACCACCGGCTCCTGGCGTACCTCGCCGAACGACGATCTCGTCCGGCAGGCAGAGCGCGTCCGGCAGCCCGCGTCGGGCGGGATCACCACGTCCGGCCTGCCGCGCCGCGTACCCCGGGCGAACCTGGTCCCGGGCACCGCACAGCAGCAACAGCACCAAGCCGGTCCGCAGGTCTCGCGTGCGCCTGACGACGTACGCGGACGGCTGACCAATCTTCGTCGGGGCATCGCTCAGGGCCGTCAGGCCGGCAGCGGCCAGACCGGCAGCTACCCGAGCCCCACTCACCAGCAGGAGCGTTAGTTGAGTCCGATGAGCCAGGCGGCACAGAACCTGAACTGGTTGATCACCAACTTCGTGGACAACACCCCCGGGGTGTCGCACACGGTGGTGGTCTCCGCCGACGGCCTTCTGCTGGCGATGTCCGAAGGTTTCCCGCGGGACCGCGCCGACCAGCTGGCGGCCGTCGCGTCCGGTCTGACCTCACTGACGGCCGGGGCGTCCCGGATCTTCGAGGGCGGCACGGTGGCGCAGACGGTCGTCGAGATGGAACGGGGCTTCCTCTTCCTCATGTCCATCTCGGACGGGTCGTCCCTCGCGGTCCTGGCCCATCCCGAGGCGGACATCGGTCTCGTCGGCTACGAGATGGCACTGCTCGTCGACCGCGCGGGGGCGGTACTCACCCCGGACCTGCGCGCCGAACTCCAGGGAAGTCTGCTTCACTGACCGCCCCCGGCACCACCCACCTCACAAAAACACCGTCCGGCCGCCACAATCCCCCCACCGGCCCCCGACAGACGGCTTGACCGACCGACTTGCTGTCCCGCCCGGAGGATTCATGACCCCGCCCACCGCCCATCATGATCCGTACGCGGAGCCGTACGGGGACGAGGGCGACCAGCCGCTGGTACGTCCGTACGCGATGACCGGCGGCCGGACCCGGCCGCGCTACCAGCTCGCGATCGAGGCGCTGATCAGCACCACGGCCGACCCGGCAGCGCTCATGGGCCTGCTCCCGGAGCACCAGCGGATCTGCCACCTGTGCCGGGAGGTCAAGTCGGTCGCGGAGGTCTCCGCGCTGCTGGCCATGCCGCTCGGTGTGGCCCGGATCCTGGTCGCCGACCTCGCCGAGGCCGGCCTGGTCGCCATCCACCAGCCGGGTGGCGACGAGAACAACGGCGGCGCTCCGGATGTGACGCTGCTCGAAAGGGTGCTCAGTGGACTTCGCAAGCTCTGACGCGGGCCGGGCCACCACCTCCGCGAAGATCGTGGTGGCGGGCGGCTTCGGCGTGGGCAAGACCACGTTCGTCGGCGCCGTCTCGGAGATCAACCCGCTGCGCACAGAGGCCGTGATGACGTCCGCTTCGGCCGGCATCGACGACCTCACCCACACCGGAGACAAGACGACGACCACCGTCGCCATGGACTTCGGCCGCATCACCCTGGACCAGGACCTGATCCTGTACCTGTTCGGCACCCCCGGACAGGACCGCTTCTGGTTCATGTGGGACGACCTGGTACGCGGCGCGATCGGCGCGGTGGTGCTCGTGGACACCCGGCGCCTGGCCGACTGCTTCCCCGCGGTCGACTACTTCGAGAACAGCGGCCTGCCGTTCGTCGTCGCCCTCAACGGCTTCGACGGTCAGCAGCCCTACGCCCCCGAGGAAGTACGGGAGGCGCTGCAGATCGGACCGGACACCCCGATCATCACGACCGACGCCCGCCACCGCGCGGACGCGAAGAGCGCGCTGATCACGCTGGTGGAACACGCCCTGATGGCACGCCTGAAGTAGCACTCAAGTAAGACCTGCCGTACGGCAGTTGTCGTAAGGCGATCGGAGCCGACTGTGGCCTTTGACACGGTCGGCTCCGGTGTTCATAACAGTTCGGCAGAGGAATCGCCCGTCATCACCACGCGACGCGGTCGGGTGGTGCCGCTGCGCTCACAAACGCCCCGCCTTTTGGCGGGGCTCGCTCTTTATGACCGTTTTATCTGGGCCTTACAAGTGCGTGCTCCGCCGGTTTCCACTGTTTGGAAGTGCGCTGGTCCACGTGCTGGAATGCCTGAACTGCCCAATGGTCAAAGACGTACTCCGTAGTGGTCTGTGACGTACCGGGCTCTGAGAGACTGCGGCACGACGTAGGTGCCGACCGCCGAGAGGTTGTTGGTCGAGTGAGGCGAAGCAAGAACGGTCCCGAGCCGTCGGCACGGGGCAACTTCACCCCGCCGCCGCGCGCTGCGGCGCCCAGTCCTGTGCCCGGTGCGGAACCGGCGGCCACTCCCGCGTCCAGCGGCGGCCGTTTCTCCCCGCGCAACTGGCGGGTGCCGACCCGGCTGAACGCGATCCTGCTCATACCCGTGGCGGTCGGTCTCGTCATGGGCGGCTTCCAGGTGAAGAGCTCGATCGACACCTGGCAGAACGCGCAGGACGCCGAGAACACCGCGCGCCTGGTGCGGGCCTCCCTGTCCTACGCCAACGCCCTGGAGAACGAGCGGGACATCACCGCCGCCCCTCTGCTGAAGGGCAAGGCGGCCACCGCCGAGGACAAGAGGACGCTCGCCGCCGCCCGCGCCGCGACCGACAAGGCCGCCGACGTCTTCGACCAGGCCGCGCAGAACGCACCGCACACCTCCGGCCTGGAGCGCCGGCTGACGCTGTTCCACAAGGACGAGCCCTTCCTCCAGACGCTGCGCACGGGCGCGTACACCTCCAAGTTCACCGGCGTGCAGACCGAGGAGGGCTACGTCAAGGTCGCCCACCCGCTGATGGAGTTCGCCAACGAGCTCGGCCTGGGCACCGGAAACATCACCTCCTACGGCCGTACCGTCTACGCCATCTCGCTGACCAAGGCGGCGCTGTCGCTGGACCGGTCGATCGGCACGCACATGCTGGTCAAGCCCGGTCCGGACGCCCCGAACCTGGCCAGCCAGCGGGTCGCCCTCTCCTCCTACGCCTACCTGGAGGGCATCGCCGTCGAGGAGTACCTCGGCGGTGGCACCCAGGCCGACGCGGACCGGCTGGACGCCGAGAAGGCGGACATCCAGAGCAAGGCCGCCGCCCTGGTGCAGCAGGCCAAGGCCCAGAATCCCCGCTTCGTCGCGCCGCCGTCCGACCCGCAGGACATGGTCACGGAGCTCGCCCAGCTGGACACCACCGACCCCGTCGCGCGCCAGCAGCTCGCGGCCAAGGGCATCACCCCGCAGAACTGGTGGGCGGTCAACACGCTCAAGTTCAACGCCTACCGCCAGATCGAGTCGGACATGGCCGACAAGGCCGTGAACGAGGCCTCGTCCATCGCCGACGACGCGAAGACCTCGGCCATCACCACCGGTGCCGTGGTCGTGATCGCCCTGCTCGCGGCGTTCATCCTGGCCGGTCTGGTGGCCCGCCAGATGAGCCGCGCGATGCGCCAGCTGCGCAACGCGGCCTTCGGCATCGCCGAGCAGCGGCTGCCGATGCTGGTCGACCAGCTCTCCCGCACCGACCCCGGCCGGGTCGACACCCGGGTCGCGCCGATCCCGATCACCACCAAGGACGAGATCGGCGAGGTCGCCCGCGCCTTCGACCAGGTCCACCGCGAGGCGGTCCGGCTCGCCTCCGAGCAGGCCCTGCTGCGGGGCAACATCAACGCGATCTTCACCAACCTGTCGCGCCGCAACCAGTCGCTGATCGAGGGCCAGCTGACCCTGATCACCGACCTGGAGAACAACGAGGCCGACCCCGACCAGCTGGAGAACCTCTTCCGGCTGGACCACCTGGCCACCCGTATGCGCCGCAACGGCGAGAACCTCCTGGTCCTCGCCGGCGAGGAGCCCGGCCGCCGCTGGGACCAGCCGGTCCCCCTCGTCGACGTGCTGCGCGCCGCCTCCTCCGAGGTGGAGCAGTACGAGCGCATCGAGCTGTCCGGCGTCCCCGAGGCCGAGATCCACGGCCGCGCGGTCACCGACCTCGTGCACCTGCTGGCCGAGCTGCTGGAGAACGCCACCACGTTCTCCTCCCCGCAGACCAAGGTCCGCGTCACCGCGACCCGGCTGCCCGACGGCCGCGTCATGATCGAGATCCACGACAAGGGCATCGGCCTGACGGCCGAGGACTTCGCGGACATCAACCACAAGCTGGCCAACCCGCCGACCGTCGACGCCGCGATCTCGCAGCGCATGGGCCTGTTCGTGGTCGGCCGCCTGTCCGACCGGCACGGCATCCGCGTCCAGCTCCGCCCCTCGGGCGAGCAGGCCGGTACGACGTCGCTGGTCATGCTGCCGGACGCGATCACGCACGGCGGTGGCGCCGAGACGCCGCTGGACCGCGAGGAGTTCACGGTCTCCCAGATCATCCCGGATCAGCAGTTCCAGGGTGAGAGCTTCAGCCAGGTGCAGCCGATGCGCACCGCCGCCGAGCTGGGCTTCGACGACAGCCGCTACACCGAGGTCCCCGACGACCTGCGCGACCTGGACCCCGTCGGACGCTCCCTGATGCGCGAGGAGCGCCGCGCCGCCCTGGAGGCCCAGACCCACGGCCAGCCGGAGGAGTCCGCGGAGGCGGCCCCCGCCGGCTACGCCGACCCGGTCTTCGAAGGCCGGCAGGCCTACCAGGAGCAGTCGCAGCCGTCGTACGAGGAGCGGTCCTACCAGCAGCAGCCGCAGCAGCCGTCGTACGAGGAGCAGACGTACGCGGAGCCGCAGCAGGCCTCCTACGCGGAGCAGACCTACGACAAGCCGTACGACGAGCAGTACTACGCGCCGAACGGCGGCTACCCGGACCCCACCTATGCGGAACCTGCGCAGGCCCCGTCCTACCAGGACGACTGGCCCCAGCAGCCGCAGCAGGACGGCTACCGGAACGGCTACCCGGCCCAGTACGCTCCGGAAGCGGAATCCGAGCAGGCCGCTGACGCGAGTGAGCGGAACCGCGTAGGCTTCGACCGTCCGGGACCGGCCTCCCCCGCCTCCCACGGCCTGACCGACGCCGGGCTGCCCCGTCGCGGATCCGCGGCGAGCGGTTCCCAGGGCACCGGCCGCACCAACGGAACGGCGCACGTGCAGCAGGACGCGCCGGCTCCCGCGGCGAGCCCCGCTCCGGCGAACAACGGCGACAACGGCTGGCGCTCGGCGAACGACGAGCGGTGGCAGCAGGCCTCGGCGCTCAAGAAGCCCAAGGCGGGCGGGGTCACCGCCTCGGGCCTGCCGCGGCGGGTGCCCAAGGCCAATCTGGTCGAGGGTTCCGCCGAAACCACCCCCCAGGGAGGCCCCCAGGTCTCCCGCGCCCCGGAGGACGTCCGGGGCAGGCTGAGCAACCTGCGTCGAGGCGTCCAGCGCGGACGCAACGCAGGCAGTGAAACGAACGGCCAGGCCACTAGGAATCAGCACAGTGGTCCCGACAGCACCTACAACCAGGAGCGTTAGTGTGAGCCCGATGAGCCAGGCGGCACAGAACCTGAACTGGTTGATCACCAACTTCGTGGACAACACCCCGGGGGTGTCCCACACGGTGGTGGTCTCCGCCGACGGACTCCTTCTGGCGATGTCCGAAGGCTTCCCCCGCGACCGCGCCGACCAGCTCGCGGCCGTCGCTTCCGGCCTGACGTCTCTGACGGCAGGCGCCTCCCGGATCTTCGAGGGGGGTGCCGTGAATCAGACGGTTGTGGAGATGGAGCGTGGATTCCTCTTCATCATGTCCGTATCCGACGGTTCCTCGCTCGCGGTGCTGGCCCACCCGGAGGCGGACATCGGCCTCATCGGGTACGAGATGGCCCTTCTGGTGGACCGCGCGGGCACGGTCCTGACCCCGGATCTCCGTGCGGAGCTCCAGGGGAGCCTTCTCAACTAGTAATCGGACGGTGCGTATTCGTGTCCCGGGGCCGTAAGGTTTCGGGACGCGGCTCCACACGGATGGGTGCCCGGCACAGTCGGAGGAGGAGAAAGTGGCAACACCCCCAGGCGGTTCGTCTTCGGGCAACTGGTCGTACGGCCCTGCCCAGGGCCATGGCGACGGTTCGGCGAACCGGTACAACTTCCCCTCCGCCCCCGGCCACCACCAGCCGTACGCCCCGCAGGGCCCCGGTCCGTCGCCGTACGACCAGCCGCCGGCCCCGCGGATCCAGCCGGTACAGCCCCAGCGCCGTCCCGAGCCGGCGCCGGCCTCGGCGTCCAACAACCCCCTGGTGCGTCCGTACGCCATGACCGGCGGCCGGACCCGCCCGCGCTACCAGCTCGCCATCGAGGCACTGGTGCACACCACCGCCGCTCCGCACCAGATGCAGGGTCAGCTGCCCGAGCATCAGCGGATCTGCAACCTGTGCCGGGAGATCAAGTCGGTGGCCGAGATCTCGGCCCTGCTGACGATCCCCCTCGGCGTGGCCAGGATCCTCGTCGCCGACTTGGCGGAAGCGGGCCTGGTCGCCATCCATCAGCCCGGCGGCGACGAGAACGCCGGTGGCCAGCCAGACGTGACACTGCTCGAAAGGGTGCTCAGTGGACTTCGCAAGCTCTAGCGGCGGTCCTTCCCGCTCCACCACCTCCGCGAAGATCGTGGTGGCGGGCGGCTTCGGCGTGGGCAAGACCACGTTCGTCGGCGCCGTCTCGGAGATCAACCCGCTGCGCACAGAGGCCGTCATGACGTCCGCGTCCGCCGGTATCGACGACCTCACCCACACCGGGGACAAGACCACCACCACGGTGGCCATGGACTTCGGCCGTATCACCCTCGACCAGGACCTGATCCTGTACCTCTTCGGTACCCCGGGCCAGGACCGCTTCTGGTTCATGTGGGACGACCTGGTACGCGGTGCCATCGGCGCGATCGTCCTGGTCGACACCCGGCGCCTGGCCGACTGCTTCCCCGCGGTCGACTACTTCGAGAACTCGGGCCTGCCCTTCGTCATCGCCCTCAACGGCTTCGACGGCAACCAGCCCTACCAGCCGGACGAGGTGCGCGAGGCGCTGCAGATCGGCCCCGACACCCCGATCATCACGACCGACGCCCGCCACCGCGCGGACGCCAAGTCGGCGCTGATCACGCTGGTGGAACACGCGCTCATGGCGCGCCTGCGCTGACGCTCCGCGCCAGGCAACCTGACACGGCCCCCGCCTCTCTTCCTGGGAGGAACGGGGGCCGTCGGCATGTGTGCGGGAGGGTGAAGGTGGCACGGGACGAGGAGACCTGGGAGTCCCTGGACCGCCGCGGCAAGGTGCTCGCCGGGGCGGCGGTCACCGGGCTGGGTCTGGTCTCGGCGGCAGCCGTCGGTGTCTTCCTGCTGGCCGTGGTGCTGACGACGGTGGCGGCGTTCCCCGGCGTCATCGAGGCGGACGGATGGGCGGCGGTCGGGTGGGCCGTGCTGTGGGTGGTGCCGAGCGCGCTGGTCATCTCGGCGCTGCTGGTCCCGGTCCGGTTGCTGCTGCGCGGTGTGTTCCCGCCCCGGCCCCTGCGTTACGCGCTGGGCTGGTCCGGAACCTTCCTCACCGCCGGCCTGGTCCTCGCCACCGCCCCGGGCCTGCACTGCCACTCCCTGTGGCCGCCCCTGTGCGTCGCGACCCTCGACGCGGTGCTGGAGACGTTCCTGGAGAAGTCTTCCTGATGACGGCGACGGCCCCGCCCTCCCGGAGGAGAACGGGGCCGTACGTGCGTGGAAAGGGCTCAGTGCCAGCTGTGCGGGGCCCGGAAGCCGCCCTCGCGCTCCAGACGGCGCCAGCCGGCCTTGGGGCGGCCCCGGTGGGCCTGGGCGGAGTCGGCTGCGGGGCGGGCGGCCGCGCGGGCCAGGAGGACGGCCGTGATGGCGGCGACTTCCTCGGGGTCGGCGTGGCCCTTCTCGACGCGGATGTCAGGAGTGCTCATGGGTGTCAGTCTCCGTGAGAGTGAGGTCCGCGGGGTTGCCGCGGCGGGTCCGCTCGGTTACTGCGGGGGGTTGCCGTGCTTCCGGGAGGGCAGGTCGGCGTGCTTGGTGTGCAGCATCGCCAGGGACTTGGCCAGGACCTCGCGGGTCTCCGCCGGGTCGATGACGTCGTCCACCAGGCCGCGCTCGGCGGCGTAGTAGGGATGCATCAGCTCGGCCTTGTACTCCTTGACCATCTTCTGCCGCATCGCCTCGGGGTCCTCGGCCTCGGCGATCTGCCGGCGGAAGATGACGTTCGCGGCGCCTTCCGCGCCCATGACGGCGATCTCGTTGGTCGGCCAGGCGTAGGTGAGGTCCGCGCCGATCGACTGGGAGTCCATGACGATGTAGGCACCTCCGTACGCCTTGCGCAGGATCAGCGAAATCCTCGGCACGGTCGCGTTGCAGTAGGCGTACAGCAGCTTCGCGCCGTGGCGGATGATTCCGCCGTGCTCCTGGTCGACGCCGGGGAGGAACCCGGGAACGTCCAGGAAGGTGACGATCGGGATATTGAAAGCGTCACACATCTGGACAAAGCGCGCAGCTTTTTCGCTCGCCTCGATGTCCAGGACGCCCGCGAGGACCTGCGGCTGGTTGGCGATGATGCCCACCACCTGGCCGTCCAGACGGGCCAGCGCGCAGATGATGTTCCGCGCCCAGCGCTCGTGGACCTCCAGGTACTCGCCGTCGTCGACGATCTCCTCGATGACCTTGGTCATGTCGTACGGCCGGTTGCCGTCGGCCGGGACCAGGTCGAGCAGGACGTCGCTGCGGCGGTCCACCGGGTCGGAGGAGTCCACCCGCGGGGGGTTCTCGCGGTTGTTCTGCGGCAGGAGCGACAGGAGGTAGCGCACCTCGGCGATGCACGTCTCCTCGTCGTCGTAGGCGAAGTGGCAGACGCCGGAGGTCTCCGCGTGGACGTCGGCGCCGCCGAGCCCGTTCTGGGTGATCTCCTCGCCCGTCACCGCCTTGACCACGTCGGGGCCGGTGATGAACATCTGCGAGGTCTCGCGGACCATGAAGACGAAGTCCGTCAGGGCGGGGCTGTAGGCCGCGCCGCCCGCGCACGGGCCGAGCATCACCGAGATCTGCGGGATGACACCCGACGCCTTGGTGTTGCGCTGGAAGATGCCGCCGTAACCGGCGAGGGCCGAGACGCCCTCCTGGATACGGGCGCCCGCACCGTCGTTCAGGGAGACCAGCGGGGCACCGGCCGCGATGGCCATGTCCATGATCTTGTGGATCTTGGTGGCGTGGGCCTCGCCCAGCGCGCCGCCGAAGATCCGGAAGTCGTGGGCGTAGACGAAGACCGTGCGGCCCTCCACCGTGCCCCAGCCGGTGATCACACCGTCGGTGTACGGCTTCTTGGCCTCCAGGCCGAAGCCGGTCGCCCGGTGCCGGCGCAGCTGCTCGACCTCCTGGAAGGACCCCGGGTCCAGGAGCAGCTCGATCCGCTCCCGCGCCGTCAGCTTGCCCTTGGCGTGCTGCGCCTCGGTCGCCTTCTCGCTGGGGCCGGAAACGGCCCGGGCACGAATCTCGTGCAGCTCGGCGACCCGTCCGCGCGCGTCCGTCGGCTCACCGGTCGGCTCACCCGTCGTCTCTTCCAAAACGGTCATGTAGCGACCTTACGAAGGACACCAAGGAATGCGAGCCGTCGACTCCGTACAGTCTCCGGCCCGTTTTCCTGGTACCAGTGAACAGAACCGGGGCGGCATGCAGCCGTTCCGACTGCTCAGAGGGCACCGGCGTTGTAGGGGAGCCACAAAGGCGTCACCTGAGAGCCACCTCACAAACGCGGGTGGAACATGCCATCCCCGGAGTGACACGGAGCCTCAGACGGCGGTCCGCCTCCAGCACCTCGACCCCGTCGCCGGCCCGGACGACGGAGCGCACCGGGTGGTCCCAGACGATCTCCAGCGGCGTCCCCGTGCGGGGTGGCTCGGCGACGCCGACGGTGGCGGTCCGGCCGCGGCGTACGACGAGCACGCTAGCGCCCGCCGAGGCGGTCAGCGCTCCCACCGTACCGGCCCGCCAGAAGTTCGCCGCGACGAGGCCCGGCCGGGGCGCGGCGACGGCCTGGCAGCCGGGGTCGTTGGCGAGGACGGACAGCCGGTGCGGGCCCGCGGCCCGGGCCATGGTCTCGGCGCGGGTGGCGCCGGGCAGCAGGACGTACGCGTAGGCGGCGTCGGCGGGGTCGGTGCCGTGGTCGAGCCACAGTGTCTGCCAGCGCCGGGTGCGCCGTTCGGCGGTGCCGCCGGTGTTGATGTCGGACCAGGCGCCGGTGCGGTCCTCGCGGAGGGCGCGCAGCTCGCCCCCGCACGGCAGGATCCAGCCACCGTGGCCCTCCAGATGGGCCCATCCCCGGCCCCGCGCGAAGGCCTGCGTGCCGCCCTCGCCCAGATTCCGGTTGTCCACGACCGTCTCGACGGGGACGCCGTCGGAGCAGGAGATCCCGGCACCGAGGCACACCACGGCGTCGTCGAGGAAGAACCAGGACTTGTGGGCCCGCAGGGTGGAGCCGAGTCCCTTGAGGTGCTGGCCCACGGCCGCGTACTCCCCGTCGGTGGCACCGCCGACCCACCGCACGTCCGGCTTGGGCGCACCCCACTCCCCGCCGGCTCCGTCGGGCAGGCGCCGGGTGGACACGGTGGTGCCGGGCAGCCGGTACCAGTCGACGGTCGGCCAGAACCAGTCGGTGTACTGGTCGCTGCGCCCCCGCGGCCACCAGGACAGCATTCCGGCCCCGGTGTGCCAGCCGCGCGGGTTCTCGCCGTTGCCGCACTCGTAGTGGGCGATGCGGTCGCTCGCCATGGACAGGGCCGCGGTGAAGCGGGAACGGCGGTGAACGGCCCGGTCCATGGCCGGAAAGAGCCGGTGCCCGAGGGGTTCGGCGAGCGCGGGTACGCCCGACTCGACGACGGCGTGCAGCCGCGCGAGATCCGCCACGTCGAACTGAGGCGAGGTCAGGACCGGGGCCACCGCGTCCCGTTCGATCCACCCTCTCACCAGCCCGTACCACCGCTGCCGCCGCACCTCGTCGGCGCCGCCCGCGAGCAGCGCGACGGCGGCGACGAGGGCGTGCCCGTGGTAGTGATCGCTGCGCATGACGCCCGCGTCGTCATCGCGCTGCAGGCCCCGGCTGATGGCGCGCCCGTTGACGCAGTCCATCACCAGCCCGTCATGGATCAGCGGCGCGAAGGCGTGCTCGACGCCGTCCAGAACGTGTTCCCGGGCGGGATCGGTGACGTCCCAGGGCGAGCCGGCGAGGAGGGCGAACAGCCGCCCGAGGCCGTCGAGCAGGACCTGGCCGTACGTCCCCGAGTAGGCGACCTGGCCGTGTTGCACGAAGGAGCCGTCGGCGTACAGGCCGTCCCCTCGCGTGACGTAGGGGAAGACCGGCGAGAGGGCGTCCCGGGCCAGGGCGATCCGGGCGGCGTCCCGGCCGAGGATGCCGCGCAGGGCGACGGAGCGGCACAGGTCGACGCGGTTGGCACCGGTGGAGGTGCCGGAGTAGTCGGTGAGCATGGAGTCCGGGATGAAGTGGTCCACGGCCGCGCAGGCCGCCGCGACACGGTCGCCGCCGAGCCGCTCGTACAGGGCGGCGGTGATGTCCATGAGCAGGCGGGGGCTGCCGATCTGCCACTCCCACCAGTTGCCGTAACGGGCGGTCGAGGCGTTGTAGGCGACGGCGGAGAGGTGATCGAGCCCCCGCAGCACGGCGCCGAGGAGCCCGGGGTCGCCGGTGACACCGGTGCCGGGCTGCACACAGGCCTGCGTCATGATCCACAGCCGGCCGTAACTGAAGGTGATGCCGGCGGGCGGGTCGAAGGGGTGCCCGGGCCAGAGGGAGTCCGGGGCCGGGGCCATGCCGGCCGCGAACTCAACGGCCTGACCGCCGAGTCGGGCGAGCCGTGAGGCGTACGGCTCACGGCCCGGGTCGTACCCCTCCCCCAGCGCGATGCCGAGCCAGCGACGGCGCAGCGCGTCGTGGACGTCCCCGCCGTCGGCCCGCGCGGCCGTGGAGAGGACCGGAACGAGGGCGGTGGCCAGCAGCAGTGCGCGTCGGGTCAGCCCCATGGGCCGGTCACCGCCCTCTCTCACCCGGGTTCAGCAGCCGCCGCAGTTGTAGTAGAGGGCGTCCCAGTGGTTGCCCTCGTCGGCGTAGATGTTGCCGGAGCCGGACTGCCACTGCGGGTAGCCGTCGCCGCGCAGGCCGATGTAGCTGAAGTTGTTCTTGATGTACGCGGTGATGCAGGTGTTCTTGCCGTAGTCGAGCTTGTAGCCGTTCCAGTGCGAGTAGGTGCCGGAGGCGTGGCCGGTCTCGGTGCCGCCGGTGATGTTGAGGGCGCAGCCGCTGGCCCGCTTCAGGGTCTGGGCGCCCTGGGCGGTGGCGAGATTCAGCTGGTCGAACGACGTGCACGTGGAGTTGTTCCGGTTGGTGCAGTTACCGGAGGACGACCAGGTGATGCCGACCTGGCGGAACATCGACTCGGCGGTGGCCTGGCTGATCTTGGTGACGGCGAAGGCGTCGGTGGCGGTGCCGACGACGGCGACACCGGGGGCGACGACGAGGGCGAGCGCGGTCAGGACGGAGCGGAGCCTCATGGCTTTCCTGAGCTTCATGGGGGACCTTTCCTGCGGTCGGGCCGGGCTTCCTGGTGGGGGGGCGGCTGTGCAGGCGGTGCACGCAGATGGTGCCCGAGCTCTACGCGCGTCCGCCAGAGGGCGTACGGACGTCACTCCACGCAACGGAAGAAACACGCTGCGGATGATGTTGAAAACTGAACCGAATGGGTCTACCGTCGAAGACGCAAGGTTGTTTAACGTTCAACAGACCTGCAGCAGACCCGATCAGCAGACACTTTTCTGGAGCACATCATGGGCATCTTCAGCCGCAAGGACACCACCGCCACGACGACCGCCGCACCGGCCGCACCGGCCGCCGACCTGTCCGCGCTGACCGGTGACTACACGATCGACCCCGCGCACACCACCATCGGCTTCGTGGCCCGCCACGCCATGGTCACCAATGTGAAGGGCAGCTTCCAGGACTTCACCGGCACGCTGCACCTGGACGGCGCGAACCCCGCCGCCTCCACCGCCACGCTCGACGTGCAGATGGCGAGCATCGAGACCGGCAACGCGGACCGGGACGGCCACCTGAAGTCCGCCGACTTCTTCAAGATCGACGAGTTCCCGGCCATGACCTTCCGCTCCACCAAGGCGGAGGCCCTCGGCGGCGACGACTACCGCATCACCGGCGACCTCTCCCTCCTCGGCGTCACGAAGACGATCAGCATCGACCTGGAGTTCAACGGCGCCGCGAAGGACCCGTTCGGCAACGACCGCGTCGGCTTCGAGGGCAACGCCGAGATCCTGCGCTCGGAGTGGGGCCTGACCTGGAACGCGGCCCTGGAGACCGGCGGTGTCCTGATCTCCGACAAGATCAAGCTGAAGTTCGACATCTCGGCGATCAAGAACGCCTGACCAGGGCGCTCAAGAACGCCTGAGCAGCCCGCAACGGGCAGACGCGTGCCGGCCCGGGGCATGGCCCCGGGCCGCGCCGAGCGGAACGCATCTGCCGATCACCCCCTCCCCGCGTCAGAAGCCGCCGCCGAAGTCTCCTCCGCCGCCGCCGTCTCCCCCGCCGCCGTCGAACCCGCCGCCGTCCCCGAACCCGCCCCCGAAGTCGCCGGGATCGAAGTCCGTCCCCGAGACGTCGCCGCCCTCGTACCCGCCCCCGCCCCCATAGCCGTCCCCGAAGTCCCCGTACCCCGCCCCGTACGCGGCCGCGTACGACGGCGTCGCCATCATGCTTCCCAGCACCGTCCCCACCAGCAGGCCGGGCAGCAGGCCGCCGCCGAAGTAGCCGCCCGCCCAGGGGCCGTAGGCGGGGCCCGCGTCCCAGTAGGGGCGGCGGCCGTAGTCCGTGTCGACCTCGCGGATCACCGGGTCGCGGCCGCCGGCCAGTCGGGTGGCGTCCGCCGCGCAGACCGGGACCTCGCGGGGAGCGCCGCCCGGCGGGGACCAGGCGGCGTCGGTGACCGAGGGGCCGTGGCGGGGGTCGAAGAAGCAGGGCGGACGGCGTTCGGGGAGGGGACGGCCCGTACGGCGGGCGGCCAGCTGGGCGAGGGAGAAGCGGCCGTCCTCCAGGGCCTGCGTGACCGTGCGGACGTCCTCCGGCTTCGCCGCTTCCGCCATGCGCTGCTTGGCGGTCTCGTAGGAGTCCAGGGCGCGCTCGTAGTCGGCGCGCATCGCGTCGTCGGCACCCGGTTCGGCCGGATGGAAGTCCAGGCGGTCCAGTTCCTCACCGAAGGCCGTGATGTCCTCGTCGACGACCACCCGCAGCCGGTCCAGGGCGGCCCGCTGCTCCTCCTCGCGACGCCGGCGGCCGCGCCGGACCAGCGCGTACGCGCCCGCCCCGGCGGCCACCAGCACAGCGCCGATCACGATCAGCGCCGTACCGGACGAGCCGCCGCCCGTGCCGGACGTGCCGCCCCAGCTCCGTGGCGCACGGCCCCCCATGTGGGCGAGCGCGCGGTCGGTGAAGTCGGTGAGCTGGGCCTTGGCGCTCTCGCCCCGGACACTGGCCACGAGGTTCCGCCGGGCCGTCGGTGACATCACGGAGGAGTCGGCGCGGGCGTCGAAGCGGTCGCCCAGCCGGATGCCGTACAGACCGGTGATGCCGGTGGCCGCGCGGAGCCCGGAGAAGAGGTTCGCCGTCGGGTAGCCGGCCGGGAGCACCGCGACGAAGAGCGGTTTGTTCGCGTCCTCGATGCGCTTCGCGAGCGCGTCCGCGTCCGCCTTCGGCAGCTGGGCCGAGGCGGCCGGGTCGACGTAGACGGGGCCCTTGCGGAGGGCCTGGGCGATGGTGGAGATGCCGGTGTCCGCGTTCGCCCCCACGGCCCCGGGGGCGAACAGGGTCGCCATGACCAGGGCGAACGCGGCCAGCAGCAGTGCCGGCAGGCTTCGGGTCCGCAGGACGGCCTTCATCCTTCGAAGCTACCCGAAGCCCCCCATATACGGACACACAGGCTGGGCAGGTAGACGGCTGGGCGGAACCTACGCGGCCCGGTACGCCTCCGTCAGCTTCTCCACCGCCTTCCCGTACCGTCCGGTCAGCAGCAGGTGATCGGCGTCCGCGAAGGGCTTCGCCACCGCCGCCGTCATCCGCTCCCCCACCCGGTGCTGCACCATCAGCCGGGCCCGGCCCACGAGCTCGCGTCCGGCCCGGTCGTCACCCCTGCGCTCGGCGACGGAGGCGGCCACGGCGAGCAGGTGCAGCGTGCCCGTGCCGCCGCGCGGGACGTCGGTGAGCGTGGTCAGGCCCCAGCCGTAGGGGAACTGGGGGTCGTACGACGCGTCGCCGACGTTGATCGGCAGCTGGGACTCGGACTTCGGCCAGGTGACGGGGAGCCGCCCGGTGAAGGGACGGGTGCCGTAGAGGACGTCGGCGACGCCCTCGCCCTCGGTCCCGGGCAGCCAGGAGGCCACCAGGGCGTCGATCCCGTCGAGGCGGTCGCCGATCAGCTGGGGGCGGCCGGAGACGATCAGCACCGCGCACTTCATGGCCGCGCACACCTTGTCCACGGCCGCCTGGTCGGCCGCCGACAGCCGCAGGCTGTGGCCGTTGCCGACGTCGCCGACGCCCTCGGCGTAGGGGGTCTCGCCGACGACGACCACGCCGACGTCGTAGCCGTTCGTCGGGGCCGAGGCGTCCTTGGAGTAGGTGACGTCCCCGCCGGCCTCGCGCATGCCCTGGAGGATGGTGGTGCCCTGGGTGTGGGTGCCGGAGGCACCCTGCCAGGTGATGGTCCAGCCGCCGGTCTGGTCGCCGAGGTCGTCGGCGTTCGACCCGGCGACGTACACCTTCTCGCTCTTCTTCAGCGGCAGCAGCCCGCCGCTGTTCTTCAGCAGCACCTGCGACTCGGCCGCCGCCTCGCGGGCGACCGCCCGGTGGGCCGGGGAGCCGATGGCGGCGGCGCCGGACGTGTCGGCGTCGGGGTGCTCGAAGAGGCCGAGCCGGAACTTCTGGGTGAGGATGCGGGAGACGGCGTCGTCGATCCGCTTCTCGCCGATCCGGCCCGCCTTCACCTCGTCGACGAGCGTGGAGCCGAAGTCCTTGTAGGTGTACGGCACCATCATCATGTCGACGCCCGCGTTCACGGCGGTGCGGACGTGGGCCGCGTAGTCGCCGGGGAGCTGGTCGATGGCGTTCCAGTCGCTGATGACGAAGCCGTCGAAGCCCATCCGGTCCTTCAGCTCGCCGTTGATCATGTCGCCGCGGGCGTGCATCTTCACCGCGCCCTTGCCGTCGCCGACGACGTCGAGGGAGGAGTACGACGGCATGACCGTGCCGATGCCCCGCTGGACGGCCGTCCTGAAGGGCGCCAGGTGGAGGTCCTGGAGCTGTTGCCGGGTGACGGTGGTGACGCCCTGGTCGGTCGTGTAGGTGCCGGTCGTGGAGGAGCCGTAGGCCGTGCCGCCGTCGCCGACGAAGTGCTTGGCGGTGGCGAGCACCTTGTCGTTCCGGCTCAGGTCCCGGCCGTCGGCCCGGCCCTGGAGGCCCTGGATCACCGTCTCCATGGACTGGACGAGGGCGGGGTCCTCGCCGAAGGACTCGTAGGAGCGGCCCCAGCGTTCGTCACGGCTCACGCACAGGCAGGGCGCGAAGTCCCAGGGGATGCCGGTGGTGCGGACCTCGGCGGCGGTCACCGCGCCCGTCCGCTCGGCGAGTTCGGGGTCGCGGCTCGCGCCGATGCCGATGTTGTGCGGCATGATCGTGGCGCCGGTGAGGTTGTTGTGACCGTGGACCGCGTCGACGCCGTAGACGAGCGGGATCTGGAAGCGGGTCGCCCGGGCGCGGAGCTGGAAGCCGTCGATCATCCGGGCCCAGGCCTCGGGGGTGTTGGGCGTGGGGGTGGAGCCGCCGCCGGAGAGCAGCGAGCCCAGGCCGTAGGCGGCGATGTCGCCGCCGCTGCCCACGGCGCCGCGCTCGGCCTGGGTCATCTGCCCGGCCTTCTCCTCCAGGGACATGCGGGAGAGCAGGTCGGCGACGCGCTTGCGCACCGGCAACCTGGCGTTCAGGTACGGCAGTCCGTGCGCGTCGACGACGATCTGCGGGGTCTCGGCGGGCGCCTTGGCCCCGGTGACCGTGAGCTTCAGCGGGACGGTCTTCGCGGGTGCGGGGGTGCGGACCGCCCGGGTCGGCACCTCGACGGTCCGCGAGGTGCCGGACGCGGTACCGGCCGGGAAGGTGAGGGTGCCGGTGACCGGGGTGTAGTCCCGGCCGGCCGTGGCGGTGCCGCCCTCCGTCGTGTACGCGACCGTCACCGGTTCGTCGACGGGCCGGTCGCCGGTCGTGGCCAGGGTGACCTCGACCTTGGCGGTGCCACCGGCCCGGACCGGGTAGACGGCCGCGTCGGTGCCGACCGAGGCGCGCAGCGACTGGTCGGCCCGGCCGTACAGCTCGACGTCGTCCAGGGCGAAGTCGCCCTTGGTGCCGGCCGGGAGGGTGACCGCGTAGCCCCACATCTGCGTGAGGCCGAGGACGTGGTCGATGCCTCCGACGGGCTGGTAGTCGGTGCGGTAGGTGAAGTCTGTGAAGGGGATCTCGATCTGCTTCCAGCCGGTGAAGTCGTCGGTGAAGGAGGTCGTCCACAGCTCGGACGCCTCACCGTTCGCGCCGCCGTCCTTGATCTCGAAGGCGATCTTCCGGCCGTTGTCGCGGCCGTCCCACCAGAAGCGGATGCCCTGGTGGGCGGACCAGTCGTGGGCGGGCTGCCCGGCGGCGAAGTCGTGGGTGAAGCCTCCGTAGCCGCTGATGTCGTAGGTGCCGGTGAGTACCTTGGCGCCCTCGGGGGCGTCGGTGCGGTCGGCGAGGCGGAGGGTGGGCGGGTCGTCGGCGTCGCCGCCCCAGGTGAAGATGCCGTCGGCGGGCTGGGAGGCGAAGGGGACCTCGCCCTCGAAGCGGTCGACGGGGGACGGCGCGGGGTCGTCGGCCGCGTGGGCCGCGGCCGACAGTGGCAACAGGGCGGCGAGCATGGCGCCGGAGACGAGCAGGGCGGTTCTCGGCATGGACCTTCCCTCGGCTCTCGTGGTTCACTCAGGACTTAGATCACGCCGTGAGTTAACTCATGGCTCTCCAACCCGTCAAGAGTGCACGTCAGTTGAAGGGCGACGCACCATGAGGAGAACCCCCCGCACAGTCCGGCTGTTGCTCGCCGGACTGCTCTCCGCCGCCGGCGTCACCGCCGCGGTACCCCCCGCTCACGCGGTCGGTGAACAGGTCACGGCCTGGCTCACGACCACGGACGACTCCGCCGGCCGGCACGTCGTGCGCGGACTGCAGGCGCAGACGCCGTTCGCCTTCCAGTCCGGGACGGGCGGCAGCGGCGAGAACATCACCGTCGACGAGAACACCCGGTACCAGACCTTCACCGGCGGCGGCGCGTCCTTCACGGACACCGCGGCCTGGCTGATGAACAGCAGCGGGGCGCTGTCCCAGGCGACCCGGGACGCGACCATGCGCAAGCTGTTCTCGCCGGCGGACGGCATCGGACTGTCGTTCCTGCGCAACCCGATGGGCGCCTCGGACCTCGCGCGGTACGGCTACACGTACGACGACGTGCCCTCCGGTCGGACGGATCCGAGTCTGTCCGGGTTCTCGATCGCCCACGACCTCGCGGACGTGGCACCGCTCACCAGGCAGGCGCTCCAGCTGAATCCGTCCCTGACGGTGATGGCCTCGCCGTGGACCGCCCCGGCCTGGATGAAGGACAGCGGCTCGCTCGACGGCGGCTGGCTGAAGGCCGAGGACTACGGCCCCTACGCCGCGTACTTCGTGAAGTACCTCCAGGCGTACAAGAGCCAGGGGATCGACGTCTCGTACGTGACCCCGCAGAACGAGCCGACCTGCTGCTCCGGCTACCCGTCGATGAGCTGGAACGCGAGCGGGCTGGACTACTTCCTCAAGAACGACCTGCTGCCGCAGCTGCGGTCCGCGGGCCTGAACACCAAGGTCCTCGCGCACGACTGGAACTGGGACACCTACGACTCCTACGCCGCCCAGTCCGTGGACGACCCGGCGATCCGCAACCACCCGAACTTCGGCGGGATCGCCTGGCACGGCTACGGCGGTGACGTCGGCAAGCAGACGGCGGTGCACGACCGGTACCCCTCGCTGGACGCCTTCGGCACCGAGCACTCGGGCGGCACCTGGATCGCGAACCAGCAGCGCGAGGACATGTCGAACATCATCGACTACACCCGCAACTGGGCGAAGTCGGTGACCAGGTGGTCGCTGGCCGTGGACCAGAACGGCGGTCCGCACAACGGCGGTTGCGGCACCTGCACGGGTCTGGTGACCGTGCATGACGGGGACGGCGCGAGCGGGACCGTGGACTACACCGTCGAGTACTACGACATGGGCCAGCTGACGAAGTTCGTGCGGCCCGGCGCCCAGCGGATCGCCTCCACGGCGTCCACCGCGGTGCCGAACGTGGCGTGGCGCAACCCGGACGGCAGCAAGGCGCTGATCGCGTACAACGACGCGTCGTCGGCGAAGACGGTCACCATCGACTGGGGTTCCCAGCACGCCACTTACTCGCTGCCCGGGAAGACGTCGGCGACCTTCACCTGGTCCGGCACCCAGTCCGGCGGCGGCGGCCGCACCGGCGCCTTCGTCGGCCTCGCCGGCAAGTGCCTGGACGTCGCGGGCGGTTCGGGCGCGAGCGGTACGGCGGTGCAGCTCTACGACTGCAACGGCACCGCCGCCCAGCAGTGGACCGTCCAGCCGGACGGGTCGGTCCGGGCGCTCGGCAAGTGCCTGGACGTGACCTCGGCATCGACGGCAGACGGGGCCAAGGTGCAGTTGTACGACTGCAACGGAACCGGTGCGCAACAGTGGTCGTACAACGCTTCGACCGGTGATGTGGTCGATACCGCGGCGAACAAGTGCCTCGACGTGACCGACGGCTCGTCGGCCAACGGGGCACGGGCACAGATCTGGTCGTGCACGGGAGCCGCCAACCAGAAGTGGCATCTGCAGTAGGAGTCGAACGTGCGGCGTACGGGGGCCGTGGTGGTGGGGGTCGCCGGCGCGATGCTGCTGCTCGGCGGCTGCGCGGCCGTGGACCTGCCGCTGGCGGGGGTGCGCATCGGCGCGGACGGGACGCCGTACGCGGTGTTCCGTCCGTGCGGCGGCGACGCCTACCAGGGGCCGTTCCTCGACGGGCGGGCGCACGGCGCCGGGGAGGGGCCCGTCACCACGGGATGGGACAGCCGGAAGGAGGGGCTGCACGGCGACGCCGGCTTCCCCCTCTTCTCCCCGCCCGCGCGCTGGCGGGCCCGGTACCGGGGCGAGCGGCGGCTGCTGCCCCGGCACCGCTACACCCTCGGGTTCGGGCACTACGTCACCGGCGACTCGTACAACGCGGTCGTGGACTTCACCACCGAGCGGATCGCCCGGCTGAGGCCCGGCCAGGTATGGGCGGACGGCCGGGTGATGAGCCGCCGCGCGTTCGAGAGGCTGGCCGCGGACTCCTGCTGAGCGGGACCGGTGTGCCGCGCTGCGCATCGGCTCCCCACGGCCCATGGTGGTGGTATGACCACACCGCAGGATCTGTTCCTCGTCAGTCTGGACGTCCCCGGCGAGAACCCCGTCGAGCAGGGAGACCTGTCGCTGGCTCTCGCGGGGGCCGAACTGATCGATCTGCTCGGCGTCCGGGCGCTCGTCCTGGACGGCGACCGCATCGTGCCCGGGCCGACGCTGACCACCGGTGACCGGCTGCTGGACGAGGCCGGGGCGGCGCTCGTGCGGCAGGAGCCGTACGAGACGGTCGAGGACTGGCTGTGGCGCCGTGGGCAGGGGCTGGCCACCGCCTACCGGGACGTCCTGGACTCCGAGGGACAGCTCACCGGGAAGCGCCCGCACTGGCTCTCCCTGCGCGGCGGCAGCGGCGGCCGGGCCGACACCCCGGCGCGGCGGCACGCGGCCGACCGCTGGTGGTCCCACGAGCCCGTCCTCGCGGGGCTCGCCGGCACCCTGGGCATCCAGGGCGAGCGGCCGGTGGAGCAGGAGCCCGGCGAGGAGGGAGCCGGTGAGGGGACCGCCCCGGAGGAGCCCGGTGAGGAGGCCGTCGTCACCGTCCTCGTGGCGGTCGGCGACGCGGTGACCGAGCTGGAGGCCGTACGGGAGCGCCGGCGCATCGAGAACATCGCCTTCGACAACATCTGGCGAGCGCCCTGAAGCCGACGAAAGCCGCGCCGGAGCGGGCGGCCCCGGCCGAACCGGCGGCGCTACTCCGCCGGCTCCACGGCCGCCCGCAGCAGCCCGTAGGTGTACGCGTCCTCCAGGGCCTGCCAGGACGCGGCGATCACGTTCTCCGCCACGCCGACCGTGGACCACTCGCCGGAGCCGTCCGAGGTGGAGATCAGCACCCGGGTCGTGGACTGGGTGCCGTGCTTGCCCTCCAGGATGCGGACCTTGTAGTCGACCAGCTCGAGCTTGGCGAGCTGCGGGTAGATCTTCTCCAGCGCGACGCGCAGGGCGCGGTCGAGGGCGTTGACCGGGCCGTTGCCCTCCGCGGTGGCGACGATCCGCTCGCTCTTGGCCCACAGCTTCACCGTGGCCTCGTTGGCGTGGGTTCCGTCGGGGCGGTCCTCGACGATGGCCCGCCAGGACTCGACGTCGAAGTACTTCAGCGGGCGGCCCTCGACCTCGGCGCGCAGCAGGAGCTCGAAGGAGGCGTCGGCGGCCTCGTAGGTGTAGCCCTTGAGCTCGCGCTCCTTCACCCGCTCGACCACCCGGCCGACGAGCTCGCGGTCGCCGCCCAGGTCGATGCCCAGCTCCTTGCCCTTCAGCTCGATGGAGGCGCGGCCCGCCATGTCGGAGACCAGCATCCGCATGGTGTTGCCGACCAGCTCGGGGTCGATGTGCTGGTACAGGTCCGGGTCGACCTTGATCGCGGAGGCGTGCAGGCCGGCCTTGTGGGCGAAGGCGGAGACGCCGACGTAGGGCTGGTGGGTGGAGGGGGTGAGGTTGACGACCTCGGCGATGGCGTGCGAGATCCGGGTCGTCTCACGGAGCTTGCCGTCGGGCAGCACCTTCTTGCCGTACTTCAGCTCCAGGGCGGCGACGACCGGGAAGAGGTTGGCGTTGCCGACGCGCTCGCCGTAGCCGTTGGCCGTGCACTGGACGTGGGTGGCGCCCCCGTCGACGGCGGCGAGGGTGTTGGCGACCGCGCAGCCGGTGTCGTCCTGGGCGTGGATGCCGAGCCGGGCGCCGGTGTCGGCGAGCACGGTGGAGACCACGGCGTGGACCTGGGCGGGCAGCATGCCGCCGTTGGTGTCGCAGAGGATGACGACGTCCGCGCCCGCCTCCGAGGCCGTGCGGACGACGGCCTTCGCGTACTCGGGGTTGGCGCGGTAGCCGTCGAAGAAGTGCTCGCAGTCGACGAACACCCGGCGGCCCTGCTCGCGCAGGTGGGAGACGGTGTCGCGGACCATCTCCAGGTTCTCGTCGAGGGTGGTGCGCAGGGCCAGTTCCACGTGCCGGTCGTGCGACTTGGCGACCAGGGTGATCACCGGGGCGCCGGACTCGAGCAGCGCCTTGACCTGCGGGTCCTCGGCGGCTTTGGCGCCGGCGCGGCGGGTGGCGCCGAAGGCGACCAGCTGGGCGTGCCGGAAGTCGATCTCGGCCTGCGCGCGGGCGAAGAACTCGGTGTCGCGGGGGTTCGCGCCGGGCCAGCCGCCCTCGATGAAGCCGACGCCGAAGTCGTCCAGGTGCCGGGCGATGGCGAGCTTGTCCGCGACGGTGAGGTTGATGCCCTCGCGCTGCGCGCCGTCGCGCAGCGTGGTGTCGAAGACGTGGAACGAGTCGTCGAGCTCGCTGGTTGCCGTCTCGGTCATGATCTCAAGGCTCCTGTTGTGGATCTTCGGTCTTACCGGAATGACCGGCTCCACCGTCCCCCCAATACTCCCCCGCGCTCCGTTCCCGGCTGATGGTGGGCCGGAAAACGAAAAAACCCCTCGCGGGTGCGAGAGGTCTGCGCGCGGGTCGAGGACGACGGTGGCCACCCGCACTTGGTCGTACGAGGTGGTCACTGCGGACCGGCGCGCCTGCTGCCAATAATCATGGCGAACGAGAGCACGGAGGCAGTCTGGCACAACCCTGCCCCCGGCTCACCGACCGTCTCAGGATGCGGTCGTCACGGTGGACGTCTCCCCGGCCCGCACCCTGGCCAGATCCAGGTCCTTCGTCTCCCGCATGGTGACGTACACCACCAGGGAGACGGCGGCACAACCGGCCACGTACCAGAAGAAGCCGGACTCGATCCCGGCGTTCTTGAACCACAGGGCGACGTACTCCGCCGTGCCGCCGAAGAGGGCGTTGGCGAGGGCGTAGGGCAGGGCCACGCCGAGCGCGCGCACCCCGGTCGGGAACAGCTCGGCCTTCACGCAGGCGTTGATGGAGGTGTAGCCGGTGACCACGACCAGGGCGAGGAGGGCGAGCCCGAGGGCGGGCCAGTAGCCGTCCGCGTGCCCCAGCAGGGTCATGACCGGCACGGTGAGGACGGTGGAGCCGACCGCGAAGGTGATCAGCAGCGGGCGGCGGCCGATCCGGTCGGAGAGGCGGCCCGCGAGCGGCTGGAGGGCGGCGAAGACGATCAGCGCGGTGAAGGAGACCAGGGTCGCGGTCTGCTTGGACAGCCCGGCCGAGTTGGAGAGGTACTTCGTCAGGTAGGTGGTGTACGTGTAGTACGCGACCGTGCCGCCCATGGTGAGCGCGATCACCAGGAACGCCTCCCGCCGGTGCCGCCACAGGGCGCGCAGGGTGCCGCGCTCCTCGGTGTGGGAGGTGTCGTCCGCGTAGACCTCGGTCTCCAGCATGCTGCGGCGCAGATAGAGGACGACGGCCGCGCCGAGCGCACCGACGACGAACGGGATGCGCCAGCCGTAGCTGTGCAGGGCGGCGTCGGACAGGGTGCGCTGCAGGATGATCTGCAGGCCGAGGCCGACGATCTGGCCGGCGGTCATGGAGACGTACTGGAAGCTGGAGGCGAAGCCACGGCTCCCGGGGGCGGAGGCCTCCGTCAGATAGGTGGCGCTGGCCGCGTACTCGCCGCCCACGGAGAGGCCCTGGAGCAGGCGGGCGACGAGCAGGACGAGGGCACCGCCGTAGCCGGCGACCGCGTAGGTGGGCGCGACGGCGATGAGGACGGCCGAGGCCGACATGAGCGTGACGGTCAGGGTCAGCGCCGCCTTACGGCCCTTGCGGTCGCCGACCCGGCCCAGCAGCCAGCCGCCCACGGGGCGCATGAAGAAGCCGACGGCGAAGATGCCGGCGGTGTTCATGAGCTGGGCGGTGGGGTTGCCGCTCGGGAAGAACGCGCCGGCGAAATAGGTGGCGAAGCTCGCGTACACGAACCAGTCGAACCACTCGACCATGTTCCCCGCCGAGCCGACCCAGATCCTCTTCCAGTGTTGTCGTCCCATGCGCCGGTACCTGCCCGGCACCGGAGCGAACGATTCCTTCACCCGGCCGGTTCCAGGAGGGAGTCGGCGATGAACTCCCGCACATGGGCCAGCACTTGTTCACGGTCGGTCCCGCGCAGTCCGATCGCCACATGGATGGAGAAGCCGTCCAGCAGCGCGCGCAGCCGCGCCGCGAAGCGGTCCGCGTCCACCGTGCGGAACTCGCCGCGCGAGACGCCCTCGGCCACCAGCGCGACCAGGTCGCGGTGCCACGCTCCCTCGATCGCCGCCTGCCGGGCGCGCGCGCCGTCGTCCGCGTTCTGCGAGCGGTTCCACACCTCCAGCCACAGCGTCCAGTGCGGATCGCGGTGACCGTCGGGCACGTACAGGTCGACGTAGGCGGAAAGGCGCTCGCGCGCGGTTCCGGGACCGGTGAGCAACCGGCCCCGCTCCGCGCCCAGCCGCCCCTCGCTCCACTCCAGGGTCTGCAGCAGCAGCTCGTCCTTGGAGCGGAAGTAGTACAGGAGATGGCCGCTGCTCATGTCCACCGCGCGGCCCAGCGCCGCCATGGTGAGCTTCTCCAGACCGCGCTCGGCGATCATGTCCATGGCGGCGGCGAGCACCTCCTCGCGCGGCGGCGCGTTCTTCCGCGCCCGTGCCGCACCGGCCATCCCTCACTCCTACACGCTCATGCCTTCGGCTGCTGCTGGGTGATGCAGTGGATGCCGCCCCCACCCGCAAAGATCGTACGCGCGTCCACCAGGGTCACCGTCCGCTCGGGGAACAGGCGGCGGAAGATCCCGGCGGCGATCTCGTCGCGCGGGTCGTCGAAGCCGCACAGCACCAGGCCGCCGTTGCAGATGTAGTGGTTGATGTACGAGTAGTCGGCCCAGTGGCCGTCGGCCTCCAGGACGGTCGGGGCCGGCACCTCCACGACCTCCAGCTTGCGGCCCCGGGCGTCGGTCGCCGACTTCAGCAGGCCGATGACCTCCTTGGTGACCTCGTGGTCGGGGTGGGCCGGGTCCGGCTGGTGGTGGGCGACGACGACACCGGGGCGGGCGAAGGCGGCGACGATGTCGACGTGGCCGAGGGTGCCGAAGCCGTAGGGCGGGTAGTCGCCGGTCAGGCCGCGCGGCAGCCAGATCGCCTTGCTGGTGCCGAGGTGGGCGTGGATCTCGGCCTCGACCTCCTCCTTCGACCAGTGCGGGTTGCGCTCGGGGCCGAGCTGCACGGTCTCGGTGAGCAGCACGGTGCCCTCGCCGTCGACATGGATCGCGCCGCCCTCGTTGACCAGCTTCGAGGCGTACGTCTTCGCACCCGCGAGGTCGGAGACGTACGCGCCGATCTTGGAGTCGTGCTCCCAGCGGGCCCAGTCCTGCGCGCCCCAGCCGTTGAACGTCCAGTCCACGGCGGCGAGGCCACCCTGGCCGTCGGTGAGGAAGGTGGGGCCGATGTCCCGCATCCAGGCGTCGTCCAGCTCGCGCTCGACGGTGTCGATGCCGGGGCCGAGGAGGGCCTGCGCCTCGGCCGACTGGCCGGGGCCGCACACGACCGTGACCGGTTCGAAGCGCAGGACGGCGCGGGCGACGGACGCCCAGGCGGCCCGGGAGGCGGCGAGGTCGTCCGGGTCGTCGAAGGTGGGGTTGGGGCCCGGCCACGCCATCCAGGTGCGCTCGTGCGGGGTCCACTCGGCGGGCATGCGGAAGCCGTCGGCGGCGGGGGTGGTCATGTCGCGGGTCCTTAGAGGAAGTAGAGGCGGTTGAGGGAGACGGAGTCGGCGGGCTCGGAGCTGAGCGGCTCGCCGTCGAGGGTGACCAGGCCGGTGCGCCGGTCGACGTCGACGGCTCCGATGCGGGCGTTCAGCCGCAGGTCGGCGGGGCCGATGCCCCGGGTGCCGCGTACGGCGACCCGGCGCCTGCGGGTCGGCATGGTGTCGTGGCCCAGGTCCACGGCCGCCCGGGCGACGAACGCGACCGAGATGTCGGCGGCCGTGGCGCCGTACGAGCCGAACTGCGGCCCCAGGACGAGGGGTTCGCAGGTGTCGGTGGCCGCGTTGGGGTCGCCGACCACGCCGTACGCCGGGAAGCCGGCCTTGAGGACGAGCTGCGGCTTGGCGCCGAAGTACTCCGGGCGCCACAGCACGATGTCGGCGAGCTTGCCGGTCTCGAGAGAGCCGACCTCGTGCGAGAGGCCGTGGGCGATGGCGGGGTTGATGGTGAGCTTGGCCATGTAGCGCAGGACGCGGGCGTTGTCGTCGCCCTCGCCGTCCCCCTCCATGGGGCCCAGCTCGGCCTTCATCTTGCCGGCCATGGCGAACGTACGGCGGACCGTCTCACCGGCGCGGCCCATGCCCTGGGCGTCGGAGGAGGTGATGCCGATCGCGCCCAGGTCGTGCAGCACGTCCTCGGCGCCCATCGTGCCGGCCCGGATGCGGTCGCGGGCCATGGCCGCGTCGCCGGGCAGGTCGGGCTTGAGGTCGTGGACGGAGACGATCATGCCGTAGTGCTCGGCGACGGCGTCCCGGCCGAAGGGCAGGGTGGGGTTGGTGGAGGAGCCGATGACGTTGGGGACACCGGCCATCTTCAGCACGTTGGGCACGTGTCCGCCGCCGCAGCCCTCGATGTGGAAGGCGTGGATCGTGCGGCCTTCGAGGACGCGAAGGGTGTCCTCGACCGACAGGCACTCGTTCAGGCCGTCGCTGTGCAGGGCGACCTGGACGTCGTGCTCCTCGGCGACCCGCAGGGCGGTGTCCAGGGCGCGGGTGTGGGCGCCCATGTCCTCGTGCACCTTGAAGCCGGACGCGCCGCCCTCGGCCAGGGCCTCGACGAGGGGCGCGTCGTGGGAGGACGAACCGCGGCCGAGGAAGCCGATGTTGACGGGCCAGGCGTCGAAGGCGTTGAAGGCGTGGCGCAGCGCCCAGGGCGAGTTGACGCCGACGCCCCACACCGGGCCGAACTCCTGCCCGATGATCGTGGTCACGCCGGAGGCGAGGGAGGCCTCCATGATGCGCGGCGACAGCAGGTGGACGTGGGTGTCGACGGCGCCGGCGGTGGCGATCAGGCCCTCGCCGGAGACGATGGAGGTGCCGGTGCCGACGACGACGTCCACGCCGTCGAGGGTGTCGGGGTTGCCGGCCCGCCCGATCCCGCAGATCCGGCCTTCGCGGATGCCGATGGAGACCTTGCGGACGCCCTGCGCCGCGTCGATCACGACGACGTTGCTGATGACGACGTCACAGGTCTCGCGGACCGCGGCGGCCTTCAGGTGCAGTCCGTCCCGGGCGGTCTTGCCGAAGCCGGCCAGGAACTCGTCGCCGTACTTCTGGGAGTCGGACTCGACGCGGACGGTGAGCCCGGAGTCGCCGAGGCGGACGCGGTCGCCGGCGCGGGGGCCGTGGGTGGCTGCGTAGGCGTGCGGGTCGACGTGGATCGCCCGGCTCACCTCTCGTCCCTTCGAGCGGCTCATCGCTCCTCGCCTCCTTCCGGCGTGCTGACGTGGGTGACTCCGAGATAGCCGCAGGCGGCGGCCCGGCGCAGGGCCTCGTCCTTCGCGCCCGGCGCGTCCAGCGGCCCGTCGACCAGTCCGGCGAAGCCGATCGCGACGCGGTCGCCGCCGATCGGCACGAGACCGACCTCCTCGCTCTCTCCCGGCCCGAACCGCACGGAGGACCCGGCGGGTACGGCGAGCCGCATGCCGTAGGAGGCGGAGCGGTCGAAGCGCAGACGCGGGTTGGCCTCGAAGAAGTGGAAGTGGGAGGTGACCGAGACGGGCACCGTCGCGGTGTTGGTGACCGCCAGCCGCAGGACCGGCTCCGGGTCGGCGTGCTGAGGCCCGGGCAGCAGGGCGCCCGGGGCGTCCTCGCCGAGGCCGCCGCCGATCGGGTCGGAGACCACGGCGAGCCGCGAGCCGTCGTCGAAGACGGCCTCCACCATCACCTCGGTGACGACGTCGGCGACGCCGGGCAGCACGTCCTCGGGGCCGAGCACCGCGCGGGCGGCCTCGATGGCCTCCGCGAGCCGCCTGCCGTCCCGGGCCGCCTCGCACACGGTGTCGGCGATCAGCGCGGTCGCCTCCGGCACGTTCAGCCGCAGGCCGCGCGCGCGGCGGGCCCGGGCCAGCTCGGCGGCTCCGAAGAGCAGCAGCCGGTCACGTTCCGTGGGGGTCAGTCTCACGACGCGGCACCTCCTTGCCTTCCTGACGTTAGAGCATCACTCTAAACGTCGAATTCATGGAACGGAAACATTGACATCCGGATTCCAGTAACTGAGATTGAACGTCGCTCTAACCTCAGGCGGCAGTCGAAGGAGACCAAGCCATGCCGATAGAACAGCGCGGAGTCGACACCATCCCGGACGAGGAGCGGACCAGCGGTCCGCGCGACCTCGTCTCGATCCTGCTCGGCTCCAACCTCTGCCTCGGAGTGATCATCTTCGGCTGGCTCCCGCC
Source organism: Streptomyces sp. NPDC051133 (assembly GCF_040682635.1). Taxonomy (NCBI): domain Bacteria; kingdom Bacillati; phylum Actinomycetota; class Actinomycetes; order Kitasatosporales; family Streptomycetaceae; genus Streptomyces; species Streptomyces sp. NPDC051133. The sequence goes on along the minus strand of NZ_JBFBBK010000014.1, from coordinate 13,100 downwards.
GAGCTTCGGGCTCGGCTGGTGGGCGTCGGTGAGCGCCGTCGTCGCGGGCACGGTCGTCGGCACCCTGTTCACCGCCCCGCTGGCGCTGGTCTCCCTGCGCACCGCGACCAACCTGTCCACGTCCTCCGGCGCCCAGTTCGGGGTGCGGGGCCGGCTCGTCGGCTCGATCGTCGGCCTGCTGCTCGCCCTCGGCTACACCGCGCTGACCGTGTGGATCGGCGGTGACGTGATGCTGGGCGTCCTCGGCCGGATGATCGGCCTGCCCGCGGACGGGGTGTCGTACGCCGTCGTCTACGCGGTGCTCGCCGCGGCGACGGTCGCGGGCGCGGTGTACGGCTACCGGGTGCTGCTCGCCATGTCCAAGGTGCTGGCCGTCGGCATGACCGCTCTGCTGGCGCTCGGGATCTTCGCCTACGCCCCGCACTTCACCACCGCGGCGCTGCCGGGTGCGGGCGGCTATCTGCTGGGCTCGTTCTGGCCGACCTGGTTCCTGGCCGCCGTCGCCGCGGGTCTGTCCGGCCCGATCGCCTTCATCACCCTGCTCGGCGACTACACCCGCTACATCTCCCCCGTCCGCCACAAGAGCCGCCGGGTGCTGCACGCCACCTGGCTCGGCCTGATCCTCGGCCTGCTGGTGCCGCAGCTGTTCGGCACCTTCACGGCGTACGCGGCCCGGGCTGCGACGGACTACGCGGGCCCGCTGGTGACGGCCTCCCCCACCTGGTACCTGATCCCGCTGCTGCTGTCCGCCTCGGCCGGCTCGGTCGGCAACGCGGGTCTGATGCTGTACTCCATGGGCCTGGACCTGGACGCGATCCTGCCCCGGGCCTCCCGCGCCCGGGCCACCTACACCGTCGCCCTCGTCGCCACCGCCTGCGTCTTCGTCGGGCACTACGCCTGGAACGCGCAGTCGGCGATGACCTCCTTCGTCCTGCTGCTCACCGCCATCGGCACCCCCTGGGCGGTCATCACCCTCATCGGCTTCGTCCGGTGCCGCGGGATCTACGACGCCGACGCCCTGCAGGTCTTCAACCGCCGCTCGCGGGGCGGGATCTACTGGTACCGGGCGGGCTGGAACGTCCGGGCGACCGCGTCCTGGGCGGTGGGCGCCGCCGTCGGCCTGCTCGCGGTGTCCCTGCCGTCGTACGAGGGCCCGCTCCTGCACCTGACCGGCGGGGTGGACTGCAGCTTCCTGCTGTCGGGCGCGGCCGGGGGGCTGGTGTACCTGCTGCTGACGCTCGCCGCGGAACGCACGAGGGCCGCCACGGAGCCCAGCGAGGAGTCCGAGGCGGCCCTGAGCCTGTAGCGGCCCGGCCGTCAGCCGACGCGGTGCATCCAGCCGTGCTTGTCCTCGGTCGTACCGCGCTGGAGGTCGAGCAGGGCGCGGCGCAGGCGCATGGTGACCTCGCCGGGGTTGCCGTCGCCGTGGGTCCAGGCGTCCGTCTTGGTCTTGACGTGACCGATGGGCGTGACCACGGCGGCGGTGCCGCAGGCGAAGACCTCGGTCAGGGCGCCGGAGGCGGCGTCCGCGCGCCACTGCTCCAGGGTGATCACACCCTCCTCGGCCGTGTAGCCGAGGTCGCGGGCGACCTGGAGGAGGGAGTCGCGGGTGATGCCCTCCAGGATCGAGCCGGTCAGCTCCGGGGTGACGATCCGGTCGCCGTAGACGAAGGCGACGTTCATGCTGCCGCTCTCCTCGACCTTGGTGCGGGTGACCGCGTCGAGGTAGACGACCTGGTCGCAGCCGTGCGCGGCGGCCTCGGCCTGCGGGAGCAGGGAGGCGGCGTAGTTGCCGCCGGTCTTGGCGTCGCCGGTGCCGCCGGGGACGGCGCGGACGTGGTCCTCGGAGACCCAGATGGTGACCGGCTTCACGCCGCCCGCGAAGTAGGCGCCGGACGGGGAGGCGATCAGCATGAACAGGTACTCGTTCGCCGGGTGCACGCCCAGCGCGGCCTCGGTCGCGAACATGAACGGACGCAGGTAGAGGGCCTCTTCACCGCCGTGCGGCGGGACCCAGTCGGCGTCCTGGGAGAGCAGCGCGTCCAGCGCGGCGATGAACAGGTCCTCGGGCAGCTCGGCCATGGCCATGCGGCGGGCCGAGCCCCGGAAGCGGCGGGCGTTGGCCTCGGGACGGAAGAGCGCGATCGAGCCGTCGGGCTGCCGGTAGGCCTTGAGGCCCTCGAAGATCTCCTGGCCGTAGTGCAGGACGTGGGTGGAGGGGTCGAGGGAGATCGGGCCGTACGGGACGAGCTGCGCGTCGTGCCAGCCGCGGCCCTCGGTCCACTTGATCGTCACCATGTTGTCGGTGAAGTGGCGGCCGAACCCCGGGTTCGCCAGGATCGCCTCGCGCTCGGCGGCGGCGAGCGGGGTGGCGGAGGGCTTGAGCTCGATCGTGGGCGTCGTCATGAGTGATTGTCCTTCACCGGTTGTAGTGACGGGCCGCGCTCACGCCCGTGACCGGCCTTCGCAGGCTTGTGCTAGGACGTCCGAGCTTTCCCTCATACCGCGGCTCCGCGTTCGATTATCGCGCGGCGGGCACGGCCGATGGAATCGGGGTGAAGGCGGCCCAGGGGTCGATGGTGGCACCCGGCGGGGACATGCGAAAGCCGCCGGGCGGTCGTCCGGCCCGGCGGCTTCTGGGGTGGAGCGCCGGGTCAGCCGGCTACTCGGGAGGCCAGCGCGTCGCCGATCTCCGAGGTGCTGCGGGCGGGCTTGCCCGTGCGCTCGGTGAGGTCGGCGGCGACCGCCTCGTCGATGCGGTCGGCCTCGGCGTCGTAGCCGAGGTGACGCAGCAGCAGGGCGACGGAGAGGACCGTGGCGGTGGGGTCGGCCTTGCCCTGGCCGGCGATGTCCGGGGCCGAGCCGTGGACCGGCTCGAACATGGACGGGAATTCCCGGCTGGGGTTGATGTTGCCGGAGGCGGCCACGCCGATGCCGCCGGAGACGGCCGCGGCGAGGTCGGTGACGATGTCGCCGAAGAGGTTGTCGGTGACGATGACGTCGAAGCGCTCGGGCTGGGTGACGAGGTAGATCGTCGCCGCGTCGACGTGCATGTACTCGGTGGTGACCTCCGGGTACTCCGCGGCCACCTTGTTGAAGACGTTCGTCCACAGGTGACCCGCGAAGGTCAGCACGTTGTTCTTGTGGATCAGTGCGAGCTTCTTGCGCGGGCGGGCCTGGGCACGCGCGAACGCGTCGCGGACCACGCGCTCCACACCGAAGGCCGTGTTGACGGACACCTCGGTGGCCACCTCGTGCTCGGTGCCCTTGCGGATGGTGCCGCCGTTGCCGGTGTAGGGGCCCTCGGTGCCCTCGCGGACGACGACGAAGTCGATCTGCGGGTCGCCGGCGAGCGGGGTCGCGACACCGGGCAGCAGCTTGCTCGGCCGCAGGTTGACGTGGTGGTCGAAGGCGAAGCGGAGCTTGAGCAGGAAGCCGCGCTCCAGGACGCCGGACGGCACCGACGGGTCGCCGATCGCGCCGAGCAGGATGGCGTCGTGCTGCTTGAGCGCGTCGAGGTCGGCGTCGGTGAGGGTCTCACCGGTGGCGTGGTAGCGCCGGGCGCCGAAGTCGTACTCCTTGGTCTCCAGCTTCACATCCTGCGGGATGACGGCGGAGAGGACCTTGAGGCCTTCGGCCACGACTTCCTGCCCGATGCCGTCACCGGGGATCACTGCGAGATCGATGCTGCGAGACATGCGGGCACCCTACTCCTCGTCCCATCCCATGACACGGCCTGTCCGCCATCCGGACAGGCCGTGTCGGGCGGGTACGGCTCCCGGCGCGTGGCTCAGTGGCCGGTCTCGCCGCCGTTGTCCCGGCGGTCGAGGGCGCGCTGGAGGGCGGCGGCGGCGTTCTTGCGGTCGGACTCGCTCGTGCGGGACACGTGGCGGACTCGGCGGCAGACGGTCGTCTCGGCCATGGGAATCGACTCCTTCGCAGACATGGAGCGCGGCATGAGGGGTCACGGAAGAGGTGACGAGACGCCGGATGGGGCGGTGAGCGACGGCCGCAGGGGTTGCCTGCACGGGGCCCGGCTCACGACCGCCCTTCGCTTGATCGAGCGAGACGTTCGGCTCCTACAAAAGTAAGGGAGCGGCCCGCCCCTGTCTGCACAATTACTCGGACTTCCTACTATCTGAGACGGTCGACCGGCTCACACCGCCCTGAGCTGGGCTTTCGCGCATTGGGGGGTCACCGGCCCGAGGGAGCGCAGCGCGCGGATCAGCGCCCGTACGGCGGTGGTGGCGGCCAGTTCGGGGGTGGTGACGTAGCCGACGGAGCGGTGCGGACGCGCGGGCCCGAGGTCGGTGATCTCCACGGTGGGCGGCGCCCCGGTGAGGGACAGCGCGGGCATGATCGCCATGCCGAGACCGCTGCCCACCATCGACAGCACCGCCCCGTCGTCCTCGGCGCTGACGGTCGCGGCCGGGATCCAGTCCTGGGCGGCCCACCAGTCGCGGGTGTACGAGCCGCAGTTCTCCGTCCAGTCGACGAGCGGCAGGGCGCGCGGGTCGGGGTGTCCCGCCGGGTGCACCAGGGAGTACGGCTCCTCCCTCAGCACCCCGCCGACCAGCCCGGCCGGCGGCGGCCCGCTCAGGGTGGCGATCCCGAGGTCGGCCCGTCCGGCGGCGACCTCGCCCGCTGTGCCGGCGCCCAGCTCCCGTACGACGGTGACGGTCACCTCGATGCCGGGGTGCAGGGCGGCCAGCCGCTCCAGGGCGGGCGGCAGCAGATGCAGGGCCGCGCTGCGGAACGCGGCGATCCGCAGCGGGCCGGCGAGCTCGCCGGTGTCCGCGGCCCGCACGTCGGCGGCCATCAGCCGCAGCATCCGCAGCACCCGCCGCGCATGGGCCGCGGCCCGCTCCCCGGCGGCCGTGGGGCGGGCGCCGAACCGGCCGCGCTCGAACAGCACGGCCCCCAGCTTCCGTTCGATGCCGCGGACCGCGTGGGAGACGGCGGACTGGGTGGTCCCGAGCCGGGCGGCGGCGGCCGAGAAGCCGCCCTCGTCGGCCACCGCGACCAGGGTCCGCAGCTCCTGCGGGGCAAGGTCGGCTGTCGTCACTCGGGGCTCCCACCTGCTGGTATGAGGGCGTTTCATGGATCGCCGGGTTCCATGAACCGTACCGTCTGCCCACCCGGGCCGGGCGTCCCTACGGTCCTTCGCATGACCGAGACCGCGCTCACCGTGCAACAGACCGCCCGCCCCACCGGCTTCCCCACGCCCGGCCACTTCCGCTTCGCCGAGTCCCCCGTCCCCGAACCGGCCCCGGGCACGGCCCTGGTGGAGAACCTCTACTGGTCCGTGGACCCCTACCACCGGGAGATGATGGACGGCGACTTCGAGCTGAACGCCCCGCTGGAGGGCCGCACCCTGGGCCGGGTCACCGCCTCCCGTACCCCGGCGCTGGCCGAGGGCGAGATCGTCCTCCACCGCCAGGGCTGGCGCACCCACGCGGTGGTCCGCCCCGAGGAGGTGCGCCGGCTCCCCCACCACCCCGGCGTCCCGCTCTCGGCGTACCTCGGCGTGCTGGGCGGCACGGGCCTGACGGCGTACGTCGCCCTCACCCGGATCGCCCGGCTGCGCGAGGGAGAGGACCTGTTCGTCTCCGGTGCGGCGGGCGGGGTCGGCACGGCGACCGGCCGCTTCGCCCGGCTGCTCGGCGCGGGCCGCCTGATCGGCAGCGCGGGCTCACCGCAGAAGGTCGCCCACCTGACCGGAAAGGTCGGCTTCGACGCGGCCTTCGACTACCGCACGGGCCCGGTGGCCGGCCTGCTGACGGCGGCGGCCCCCTCCGGCATCGACGTCTTCGTGGACAACGTCGGCGGCGACCACCTCGGGGCGGCGATCGGTGCGCTGCACGAGCGGGGCCGGGTGGCAAGGGTCGGCACGATCAGCCAGTACAACACCCCCGACGCCCCGCCGGTCGTCTTCGACCACGCCGACGTCGTGGAGAAGCGCCTGCGGATCGAGGGCTTCCTGGTGAGCGATCACCAGGACGTGCAGCAGGAGTTGTACGACTTCGCCGTACCGCATCTGCGGAGCGGGGCGCTGGTCGCGGACGAGACGGTGATCGACGGGTTCGGGCGGATCGTGGAGGCGTTCCTGCTGATGCTGCGCGGCGGGAACACGGGCAAGATCCTGGTGCGCGCGGTGTGACCGCCCGTCAGGTGAGGGCCGGCGTCCGCCGGTCGGGGACCGGTCGGGACCGGCCTCATGGGCACGGTCGTGCCCCGGGTATGGCGACGGGCCGGGAAGCCTGCTCGAGGGTCAGGCTTCCCGGCCCGTGTTCACGGGGGGCCGATCAGCCCATGTGCGGGTACGCGTAGTCGGTCGGCGGGACCAGGGTCTCCTTGATGGCCCGGGTCAGGGTCCAGCGCAGGAGGTTCTGGGGGGCACCCGCCTTGTCGTTGGTGCCGGAGGAGCGGCCGCCACCGAAGGGCTGCTGGCCGACGACGGCGCCGGTCGACTTGTCGTTGATGTAGAAGTTGCCCGCGGCGAAGCGGAGCTTCTCCATCGTGTAGGCGGCCGCGGCACGGTCGTTGGAAACGACCGAGCCGGTGAGGGCGTAGTCGGACACCGACTCCATCTGGGTCAGCATCTCGTCGTACCGGTCGTCCTCGTAGACGTGCACGGCGAGGAACGGACCGAAGTACTCGGTCGTGAAGACCTCGTTCTCCGGGTCGGTGCACTCGACGACGGTCGGGCGGACGAAGTAGCCGACCGAGTCGTCGTAGGTGCCGCCCGCGACGATGGTGCAGGTGGGGTCGGCCTTGGCGCGGTCGATCGCCGCCTTGTTCTTCGCGAACGAGCGGTCGTCGATCACGGCGCCCATGAAGTTGGACAGGTCGGTGACGTCACCCATGGTGAGGTAGTCGACCTCGGCGGCGAACTCCTCCTTGAAGCCCGAGTTCCAGATGGAGGCCGGGATGTAGGCGCGCGAGGTCGCGCTGCACTTCTGGCCCTGGTACTCGAAGGCGCCCCGGGTGAGGGCCGTCTTGAGGACCGCACGGTCGGCGCTCGGGTGCGCCACCAGGAAGTCCTTGCCGCCGGTCTCGCCGACCAGGCGCGGGTAGGAGCGGTACTTCTCGATGTTGTTGCCGACCGTCTTCCACAGGTACTGGAAGGTCTTGGTCGAGCCGGTGAAGTGGATGCCCGCGAGGTCGCGGTGGACCAGGGCGACCTCGGAGACCTCGATGCCGTCGCCGGTGACGAGGTTGATGACGCCCTTGGGCAGGCCCGCCTCCTCCAGCAGCTGCATGAGGAGGACGGCCGCGTGGGTCTGGGTCGGGGACGGCTTCCAGACCACCACGTTGCCCATCAGCGCCGGGGCGGTGGGCAGGTTCGCGGCGATCGCGCTGAAGTTGAACGGCGTGATCGCGTAGACGAAGCCCTCGAGCGGGCGGTGGTCCAGGCGGTTCCAGACGCCCGGGGAGTTGGCCGGGGGCTGCTCGGCCAGGATCTGGCGGGCGTAGTGCACGTTGAAGCGCCAGAAGTCGACCAGCTCACAGGGGCTGTCGATCTCCGCCTGCTGGGCCGTCTTGGACTGGCCGAGCATGGTGGAGGCGGCGATGGTCTCGCGCCACGGGCCGGCCAGCAGCTCGGCGGCGCGCAGGATGATCGCCGCGCGGTCGTCGAAGGACATCGCGCGCCAGGCCGGCGCGGCGGCGAGGGCGGCGTCGATGGCGTCCTGGGCGTCCTGCCGGGTGGCGCCCCGCAGGGTGCCGAGGACGGCCTTGTGGTTGTGCGGCTGGACCACCTGGAACGGCTCGCCGCCGCCCATCCGCTTCTCGCCGCCGATGGTCATCGGCAGGTCGATCGGGTTCTCGGCCAGCTCCTTGAGCTTGGCCTCCAGGCGGGCGCGCTCGGGCGAGCCGGGGGCGTAGCCGTGCACCGGCTCGTTGACGGGGGTGGGGACCTGGGTCACAGCGTCCATGAGATCCTTGACTCCTTGTACGTGAGCGGGTGTTCGGATTAGCCCTTGCTGACCATGCTGCGCAGGAAGAACCGGAGGTTGGCCGGCTTCTCCGCGAGCCTCCGCATGCTGTGCCTTCCCGGGGGACGACCCCCGGACCCCCGGCCGAGGCCGCGGCACAGCCTCGTTGCGTCAGCCACGGCTGATCATGCTCCTCAGGAAGAACCGGAGGTTGGCCGGCTTCTCCGCGAGCCTCCGCATGAAGTAGCCGTACCAGTCGGTGCCGTAGGCGGTGTACACGCGCATGCGGTGGCCTTCGGCGGCCAGGCGCAGGTGCTCGTCGCCGCGGATGCCGTACAGCATCTGGAACTCGTACTCGTCGAGCTTGCGGCCGGCCTTGTGGGCCAGCTCCTGACCGATGGCGATCAGACGCGGGTCGTGCGACCCGATCATCGGGTAGCCCTCGCCCTCCATCAGGATGCGCAGGACCCGGACGTACGCCTTGTCGATCTCGTGCTTCTGCTGGTAGGCGACCTCGGCGGGCTCCTTGTAGGCACCCTTGACCAGGCGCACCCGGCTGCCGGACTCCGCCAGGCGGCGGGCGTCGGCCTCGGTGCGGAAGAGGTAGGCCTGGATGACGCAGCCGGTCTGCGGGAAGTCCTTCCGCAGCTCCTCGTGGATGGCGAACATCGAGTCCAGGGTGGTGTGGTCCTCGGCGTCGAGGGTCACCGTGGTGCCGATGGCGGCGGCGGCCTCGACGACCGGCCGGACGTTGGCGAGGGCCAGCTCGTGGCCGCCCTCCAGCGCCTGCCCGAACATGGACAGCTTCACCGACATCTCGACCCGCTCGCCGAGCCCGAGCTCCTCGAGGTGCTCGATCAGCGCCAGGTAGGCGTCGCGGGCGTGGGCGGCCTGCTCGGGGGTGGTGATGTCCTCGCCGACGACGTCCATCGTCAGCTCCAGGCCCTTGGCCGTCAGGTCCTTGATGATCGGCACGATGTCGGCCACGGTCTCACCGGGGATGAAGCGGTCGACGACCTGCTTGGTCACCGGGGCCGCCGAGATCAGGCGTCGCATCCGGTCGCTGCGCGACGCGGCGAGAATCACGGGACCCAGCACGGGGCACCTCCACAGACAAGGACCAAATACGGCCACTACCCGACGATTCGGGTACGGCACGGAGAACCACCGTGAAACCTAAGGATCTCTCCGATCGTGGGCCATCGACAGCTGTCACGCATCCGTGCCCGGGATCTCAGACAGATGTATGAAGGGCGCCGGAAAATGGGGGAGAATGCCCGAGTGGCGGCGGAATTCAAGGCGGACTATCAGGAGCTGGTGGACGAGATCTCGGAGCTGCTGGGCGTTCCGGCGACTCTGGAGAACCGTGACTTCGAGCTGATCGCCTTCGGGGCGTACGACAGCGAGGACGAGCTGGACGCGTCCGCGCTGGACCCGGTGCGCACCCGTTCGATCCTGACGCGGCGCTCCACGGCCACCGTCCGGTCGTGGTTCGAGGGTTTCGGCATCACGCGCGCGACCGCACCGGTGCGGATCCCGGCGAGCCCGGAGGCCGGGGTCTACCGCGGCCGGATCTGCCTGCCGGTACGCCATCGGGGTGTCGTGCTCGGCTACGTCTGGCTGCTGGAGGGCGAGCCGGGGCCGACGGAGGCGCAGTTGGCCGCGGCGATGCAGGTGGCGGGCCGGATCGGCGCGCTGCTCGCGGACGAGGCGGAGGCCGGGGCGGGGCTGAGCCGTGAGCTGCGGGCGGTGCTCACCGCGGAGCGCGGCTGGCAGCGGGACATGGCGGTGGCCGAACTCCGCACCGCGCTCGGCAGCCGCGCGGACGGTCCCCTCACCCTGGTGTGTGTCGCCCCCTGGCCGTCGGCCGACCCGGACGACGCCCCGGCCGCCCGGACGATCCCCCATGCCGCGGCGCTGTGCACGCTGCCCTGGGGGGCGTCGGGGCAGAGCCTCGCCCTGCTGGTACGGCTGCGGACCACGCAGACGAGCACACCGGCGCTGGCGGCGGCCGCGCGGCTGCTGAAGGAGGCCGAGGGAGCGCGGGGGGCGTCGGGGAGCGCGGCGCGCGGGGCCGGGGCGCGGGTGGCCGCGGCGGCCGCCGCGGGCTTCACCGGGCCGGGCCCGGCCGCCGCGGGCACCGGATGCGCCGCCGGGGTGGGCGAACCGCGCAGCGGGCTCGCCGAGCTGGGGACGGTGTGGCAGGAGGCCGCCGCCGCGGCGCGGGCCGCGCTGGCCGAACCGCGGTTCGGGCCGGTCGCCGAGTGGGCGCGGATCGGGCCGTACCGGCTGCTGACCGCGCTCCCGGGGCAGGCCGCGCACGATCCCGTGGTCGGCCCGCTCCTCTCCCCCGCGCACCGCGAGCTGGCCCGCACCGCCGAGGTCTACCTCGACTGCGCGGGCCAGGCCGGGCGCACGGCCGCGGAACTGGGCATCCACCGGCAGACCCTGTACTACCGCCTGTCCCGGGTGGAGCAGCTGACCGGTCTGGACCTGGACGACGGGGAGGACCGGCTGCTGCTGCACATGGCGCTGAAGCGGGCGCGGCTGTAGCCGGTGCGTCAGGCGCACTGCCCGGACCGGGGCCCGGTCACGGTGTTGCCGCTCCGGCGCAGCTCCGGTTCGTTGCCGGCGCAGGACAGCGGGCCCTCGACCCGGTTGTCCCGGAAGGCGGGCAGTGACTCCTCGGGCAGCGGGCCGCCGCCGCTGTTGCCGGCCACCAGCACCCGGTCGGCCGCGCCGAAACAGGGGCGCCGACTGGGTGATCCTCCAGGAGACGGCGGCGCCGGACGGCGGGGTCAGCCGTTCGCGGCGGCCCGCGCGATCCGCCGCAGTCCCTCGGTGAGCTGTTCCGCGGTGGTCGCCGATTCGGGGTCGAACAGCCACTGGACCATCAGGCCGTTGAGCAGGGTCATGTAGAGGCGGCCCTCGGTCTCGCTGGTCTCCTCGTCGAGGTCGGCCTCCGGGATGCCGCTGAAGAGGGAGACGAGCCCCGAACGGCCCTCCTTCTGCGCCTCGGCGAGCAACTTGCGGACCTCGGCCATCTTTTCGTCCTGGAACATCAGCTCGAAGCTGAGCATCCAGATCGCCCGCGCCTCGGGCACGGTGCGGATGATGCTCGTCCACACCTCCCGGAAGCGCTCCAGCGATCCCGGAGGCTGTGTCATCTCCCCGCCGAGGGAAGGGTCGAAGCCCTCCCCCACGCCCTCGATCAGCGCGATGTACGCCTGCGCCAGCAGCGCGTCCTTCGAGCCGTAGTGGTAGCCGATCGAGGCCAGGTTGGTGCCCGACTCCTTGACGACGTCCCGCGCGGTCGTGCGCAGGAAGCCCTTGGCGAGCAGGCAGCGCTTGGCGCCTTCGAGCAGATCCTCACGGTGTCCCATGCCGGCCACCCTACTCCCGATCCATACAACCGTCCTAGACGCCTGAATTATACAATCGTTCTAGACAAGCGTTTAAGACGCGCGTACATTCCTCGGCATGACGAACCCGACGAGCACCACCCCGACCGCGCCCCCGCCCTCCCCGGCCCGCGCCGGACGCCGCGAGTGGACCGCTCTCGGCGTGCTGATGCTGCCGCTGCTGCTGGTCTCGATGGACGTCTCCGTCCTGTACTTCGCGACTCCCGCGATCAGCGCCGATCTGCACCCGAGTGGCACGCAGCAGCTGTGGATCTTCGACATCTACGGCTTCGTCCTGGCCGGCCTGCTGATGACGATGGGCTCGCTCGGCGACCGCATCGGCCGCCGCAGGCTCCTCCTGGCGGGCGCCGCCGCCTTCGGCGCCGCCTCGCTCCTCGCGGCCTACGCCGACAGCGCCGAGACCCTCATCGCGGCCCGCGCGGTCCTCGGCATCGGCGGCGCGACCCTGATGCCGTCCACGATGGCCCTGCTGCGCACGATGTTCACCGACCCGGCCCAGCGGACGAAGGCGATCGGCCTGTGGTCCGGCGTGATGACCGGCGGTATCGCCCTCGGCTCGGTGATGAGCGGCATCCTCGTCGAGCACTTCTGGTGGGGCTCGGTCTTCCTGGTCAACCTGCCCGCCATGGCGCTGCTGCTGCTCCTCGGCCCCGTGCTGCTGCCGGAGTCGAAGGACCCGGCCCCGGGCCGGTTCGACTGGGTGAGCGTCCCGCTGTCGATGGCCGCCGTGCTCCCCGTGATCTACGGCCTGAAGGAGATCCCCTCCGAGGGCTGGCACCCGCTCTACGTCGTCTCGGTCACCGTCGGCCTGCTCTTCGCGGCCCTCTTCGTCCACCGCCAGCGCACCAGCGCCTCCCCGCTGATCCCGCCGGCCCTGCTCAAGGGGCACGGCTTCACCCCCGCGCTGGTCCTGAACCTCGTCGCCGCCCTCGCCATGATGGGCTCGGCCATCTTCACCACCCAGTACCTGCAGTCGGTCCTCGGCAAGAGCCCGCTGTCGGCGGCCCTGTGGGCCCTGCTGCCCTCGGGGTTCATCGGCGTCGCCGGGCCGCTCACCGCGCAGCTCGTGCAGCGGGGCGTCAACCGGGGGTACGTCGTCGCGGGCGGCTTCGCGTCCATGGCGGCCGGCTACGCACTGCTCGCCTGCACCGGCACCGACTCGCTGTGGCTGGTGCTGACCGGCGCCGGGGTCCTCGCCTGCGGGATGGTCGCGGTCGTCTCCCAGCTGACCGACCTGGCGATGAGCGGCGCCCCGGTGGAGCGGGCGGGCACGGCCTCCTCGCTGCTGGAGACCAGCGCCGAGTTCGGCGGCGCGCTCGGCATGGCCGTCCTCGGCTCCATCGGTACGGCGGTCTACCGCCACGAGATGCCGGCCGCGGCGCCGGCCGCGGCCCGCGAGACCCTGGGAGACGCGCTCGCCACGGCCGCCCGGCTGCCCGGCCGAACCGGTGCGGACCTGCTCACCACGGCGCGGGAGTCGTTCACCAGCGGCATGCAGGGGGCGGCGATCGCCGGAGCGGTCCTGCTGGTGCTGGCGGCGCTCGGAGCGGCGGTGACGCTGCGGCGGATCGAGGTCAGGGCCGACGAGCAGGCGGGAGGGCAGACGGACGGGCGGTAGAGCTGGAGAACGCCGGACGGGCCGAGGAGCCCGCACCGAGGCGTTCACCTGGCTGACCGGCGCGGTCGCGTTCGGGCAGGCCGCCGCCGTCACCGTCGCCGGACAGCTGGAGGACCGGCTGTG